>JAFXLS010000062.1 GCA_017530965.1 Fibrobacter sp. | reverse complement strand
GCTTCGGCTTCCTTCTCGGCCTTGATTTTCTTTGCCACTTCCAAGGCTTTCAGGGCTTCAAGCCGGGCCACTTCTTGTTCCTTCTGCGCCTGGAGAATGGCGACTTCCTTCTCCTTCTGGGCCTTCGTCACCTCGGCAATCTTTACGACTTCCTGCTCTGCCTTGGCTGCCGCAATCTTGGCGTCGCCCTCTGCCTTGGCGGTCACGGCTGCCTGCTTTGCGGTCTCTGCTGCCGTTGCGTTGGCGACGCGCTGCATTTCACGTTCCTTGACAATGTCGAGCTGCTTTTGGGCTTTCTCGTCCAGCTTAACATTCTGGATTTCAAATTGCAGGACCTTGATGCCGTACTGCTTGAGTGCGGATGGCTTGGTAAGGATGCGGTTTCCGTTGGAGTCCAGCTTTAGCTGCGTGACCTTGTATTCCTGGACCTCTGCCTTCTTGATTACGTTGCCTTCCGCGTCAACCTCGTCCTCACCGGCTTTCTCCTGGAGAGTCTGGATCATCGTTAGGTATTCCCCGTCGATAAGCTGGTCCTCGGCAAGCCTGCGGAACTCGGCAATCTTCGTGACCTTGGCTTCTTCAGCCGTGAAAAGCGGGGCGGTCTTGCGGACGGCGGAAAGCACCGCGTTGCGGACTAGGTCGTGTTTCAGCTTCTTGTCGGAACGCTGTTCCTTGTGGATTTTTACGAGATCGTCACAATCCGTCGGAATCTGGTACTTGAGATAGCCGCTGATGTCCGCATTGGCGTTGCGGGATAGGGTGACGGAAACATCGTCCTCGTCGTCGTCACCGCCTTCCCAACCTTCTCCCTTGACTTTCTCGTTGGAAGAATTAAAGTAGAAGTCCTTGGTGCGGTCATAGCTGTAGATGGTCGCGAACCCCTTGAAGTAGAATCCGGCGTGGTCTACGCAGCTCATCGTTCCTGTGGGCGACTGCTTGACTAGTAGCTGTGTCGCGCTATTGTACCCGAAAAGACATTTAAGCATGATCGCAGCGACCACAACGAGTGCTGCAATCACGATATGCTTAAATTTGATTTTAATTTTGATGTGTTCCATTTTACTATTCCTTTGCGCTATGCGCGGATTGTCCTCAGTCCGTTGCTGGCGAGGCGCTTATTGATGAGTTTAATCTTGAAAGGCTTTTTGTGATGTGTGCCATTGACGACGCTTGCGATGTCGTTCTTTGCTGTGACTGGTGTCCAGCCAAAAATCATTGCCCTTCGTTGTGCACGATTCATTTGTTGATTGTTTTTTTTCATTTTGTTTCCTTTGCTTCTTCGGCGTTAATTTGTTTTTGGATATAATTTCCACTGCTAAACCATTCGATAAATCCCATCGAGCATCGTTCACAAAGTCTTGCGGTTTTCGTGTTCACTCGAATTAGGTTGGTGAACGATATAAGCGAATCGCTTTCGTTGTCCTTTATTTCTCTCTGGCATCTTCCGCACTTCATGGTAATTCTCACTTTCTCAAAATTTCAGCCAATCGTTGTCTTGACGCGGCTCGTCCCTTTCGAAGATCAAGTCGATAATCAGCAGCCAGATTGCGCGAATCAGCAGGCCGATGCCGCCAATGAATACGATGCCGATTCCTAGCAGCTCGATGCGCTGCATCATCCCGGAATCACGGCCGGCATCGAACAGGCCAACGTGGCTTCCGAGGATTACGGCTCCGAGCACAAAGAGTGCGCAACTGATGACAACTATATATTCTTTCATCGATGGGCTCCGATTACTTTTGGATGGACAAAAAAGATGGACTTGTTGCGGCGACAAAATAGTCAGCTCCGCATTTCTTGCACTTGTAACGAGTGCAAATCGTTCCGCGAAGCTTGACAAACGAATCGACTTTCAAAAACTTCCTGGAATGGCATGTCGATGCGCCGATTGCGAAGCGGCATTTTTCGGGCAATTTCGAATAGACTTTGTGTCCGCTGTAATCTAGTTTCGTGTCTTGACTCATTCTCCATCCTCCGGGGATTGGGGCATGTACATCCAGTGCGTGATTTCGTCAATACAAATGGGGACTCCGCTACCGTCTGTCCATATCGGGTTGCCGAACTGGTCTTTCTTGTCTTGGAGCTTTAACATCGAATACCCTTTGCCGTTCCAGTCGTCGCCACCGTAACAGATGATGTATTCATCGACGGGAGCCAGGTCTTTATCCATGCGGTGCCATTGCTGGCGTTTCTTTAGGTTTTCGTTCTCTTGCTTTAGAGCTTTATTTTCCTTCAGCAGTCGCTGGTACTCGTCGCGATTGATTTCGACCATGTCATGGCCTGGGTGTGTCGGGTATATTCGTTTGATGGTCATGGCTTGAATCCTGGTTTTAAAAATCTTTCGTTCGGTCCGTTGATTACGCATGCGGTGCAGACGTACTTGCCTTCAATTTCGGCGCACCACTTGCGGTATCTGCATTCGCTGCATTCCTCGTAATGCTCGAAATCTTTCCGGTCAAGCCTTTCCAGCCGTCGCCTGGCTTCGGTTCTCGTCAGGCGCTTACCTGGCTTTGTACGTCCGGCTTTCACACGCCTCCGGCTGCGAAGCAAAGCACACCCACGACGACGGCGATGACTGCCGCCGTCATGATTGCGTCCTTGATGATGGATGCCTTTTCAATCATTCGGAATCCTCGCTGTTTTCTTCAGCCTTTTCTTCGCCTTCGAAATTCATTTCTTCCTGGGCGTGTTTCGTCTTCTCGAAAAACTTGCCGATTTCGCTTGCGGACGGCACGACAGCGACGTCGTCGGAATCCGTCTTGATGGGCATGGCCATTGCGAGGATGCCAGGATAGATGGCGATGTGTGCCGAGGCGGCGTCGTTGCCATAAAGCTTGTTTGCGACGGTCGGGTGCGCGTAGGAAACGCCGAAAGCATCGATTACCGTGTCCAGGACTCCGAGCTGACCCGGGTAGAATGCGGCTCCGGTCTTGGAGACGTGCTGGATGCTTTCTGGGTTCGGAAGAACCGACTTAAAATCGGGGTATGGAACAGGTTTGTCGTCCTTATTTTCGACAAGCCCTTCGACGCTCATGCCGTGCCCGTATTGCTTGACGAATTCTTCCTTCTTGTCGGCGGTGATGAGTGCGTAACCATTGATGTAGCTGATTGCCTGCATGTCGGCATAGAAGGCGAGTTCTTCGATGACGCCGACCTTGCCGAGCGGGCCCCAGTAATTCAAGTCGAGAATGATGCAGACTTTTCCATCGCTTGCAACTGCGTGGCTGAGTGCGTTGGTGATCCACACGCATTGCAGTGCGTTGCCGACTCCATTTTTCTTTTCGGCAATCTTCTTGCCCATGATTTTCAGCGCGGCGGCCGTCTTCTGAAATGGGGATTTTTCCTTAGACATTTCTGTTTCTCCTGGTTGTCCATGTTTTTTCGATTCTTTTTCTTTTCCGTTCCGGGTCTATCGCCTCGTTGATTTGTGTGTTCAACCGTCCCAGAGTGAGGGCCGCAAGGCATTGCGCACGGTATAGCGGGTCGTTTGCGTAGTGCTGGCGTCCCTGCTCTTGCGGCGTGACGCATACAAGGTTCTCGATGTCGAGATTGTACTTGTTGCCGTCCTTGAATATGACGACCATCCGGCCGTCGATAGGACCGTGGGCGCGTTCGTAGATCAGACGTGCGAGGCTTTCACGCTTGCCCGAAGTGCAGCGCCAGTAGAAACCGGATTTACTCCAGGCGTAGTTTTTGCTTTCGAACACGATGGTCTCGTTGCGCTTCTTTTTGGAATCCGGATTGACCTGGATTCCGTGTTTCCGCGCGATTTCCATTACCGTGGTGTAGGAAATCCCATACTTCCTGGCAGTGGCCCGCACCTTTCCGGTTTTCTGCAGTTCCTTGATTACAGAGCCGGTGACAAACTTGGTGCGGTTGCGCTGGACCTTGAACGATTTCTTGAGAACCGGGCAGAAGCAGAAGTCCAGTCTGAATGCCTTGGTGTACGCGCTGTGGAGTGTCCTTCCCGGAGGAAGGATGTTGTTGCGCAGCATGGCGATTTCGTCTTCTGTCCACTTGTTTTTCATCAGGCGTCCCCGTTCGCACGTTTTGCGGGCAGCAAAGTACATCCGCGCGCTTCCAGTCGAGCCTTCTGTTCGGCAAGAGCTTCGCGGCTCGCGTGCGGCTCGATGTCGCGGAAGGTGGAACCGAAAGCGCTGTCGACCGGGATCATCCCGGTTGTGCGGACGAAGTTGGTCGCTTCGCGGGCCATGTCGGTGATACCCTTGCCGAGCAGAGCAATGGAATTCGCCTCCTGCGGTGAAATCTTCTTTTCCTTGAGGTCGCGCATGGCTTCGAGCATCATCGAGGTTGCCTGGAACATGGGGGAGGTCGATTTTTCGTTACTCATTATCGACCTCCTTGTTTTCGGAATCTTCGTTGCTGTCTTCGTTGTTTTCTTCGTTTTTCTTTTCGTGAATGCGCTTGATTTCGTCTTCGACCTCATCGTCTACGGGTTCCGCGTCTTTCGGATTTCCGTACGTGATGATGGAGTACATTTTCCGGAGTGTGTCTATGTCGTACATTCTTCCGAGAATGTGCTCGACACTTCCGAGAATGGCGTCGTGGATATCGCAAGGCCTTACTTGGTTGTCAATGTCGGAAAAGCCTATGCATTCATCTATGTTTTTCTTGATTCCCAAAACATCGAATTGCGATTCGTGAATGGTGTCGTCGAGGTCGTAAACGCAGAATAAAAGCAGTGCAATGATGTCGTCCTTATCTCCGTCTTTTTCAATCTTTGCCTTGATTGCTTTGCGGATGCGTGACTTAGTCATGTCTTCCTTGGTGCTTCGGAATTGCCGATCCTTTCTTTCTTTTTCTACTTCAGCCTCCCGTTCCTCTTCGGTTTCTTCGTGGTAGTCGGGCAGGTCGCGCTTGTCGTAGTATTCGAGCGTCTTGCCGGTTGCCGCATCGACAAGGATTCGCTTCTGGATGCCTGCTTCCTTGGCCTTCTCCTGGCCCTTGGTGTCCCAGGAGTTGATATCGTACTTGTCGGCTTCGTCGCTGTAGCTGATGCATTTGCCGGAGAACTTGCCGAGGCGTGCATTTCTGCCTTCTTCCTGGAGTTTCTTCACCTTGGCTTCTGCAGCCTTCTTGGCTTTCCGTGCCCAGCAAGCCGGGTCAAGGCAATACGCCTTCGGTTCGTTCTCGAACAGGTCCGCCTGGCATGCGCTGCACTTTTCGCACTGCAGGCAGGCTTCGTGCTCGAACGGTGCCTTGCTTAGGTCCTTGTGATAGCGTTCCAGAACCAAGTCGATGAAATACTTGTCCGTGCGGTAGCAACCTTCGAGCTCGCGCTTGAATACGTTGTCCGGGAGGTCTGCGATCTTCGCAGCCTGGGAAAGCTCGATGACGCCTTCCTTGACCTTCTTCAGCACCTTGTCGCCCGCGTCTGCGAGCTTCTTGCGCACCAGGACCCAGCGGAGCGTGCGGCCGAAATGCTTGGCGATTACGCCTGGAGTCTTTTTCTTGTTGGAAAGGGATTTGACTGCAATGCATTCTTCATAGGGTGTCATGCCCATGCGGGAAACGTTCTCGGAAAGCGGGATTTCGTCGAAGCCTTCGGCGTCCTTGCTTACCACGTGGCACGGGACCTTCTTCAGCTTGAGCTGCTTTGCGGCCGCAAGCCTGCGGAAACCAGCGATAACGCGATAGTAAGTAGCCATGCCGACGTCTTGCGTGACGGTGATGGGGTTGATGATGCCGTGCGCCTGGATCGAGCTGACGAGATCTTCGATGTCGTTGACTTCGCGGACGTTGTCGCCATTGCCGAGAATCTTGTCTACGTCGATGGTGCGGAAGCTGTACGAACGTTCTTCAGACTTCGTGGAGTCCTGCTTCGTGGCCTTCACGGCGTCGGGGGCGGCCTTGGCCTTTGCCGCAGTTTTCGCGCCGTTGGCGCTGGCCGGGGTGGTTTTCTTGGGTTGTGGTTTTGTCATGATGATGCCTTGTGGTTGTGTGAATTTTTTTTCGAGTTCCTTGTTTTCTTCGAAGGATTTTTTTCCTGGAAACGGGATGCAGTGCCGGCGGCAGAACATCAGGCAAGCGCGGTACGTGCGTCCGGTGGGCTGTCGTCCTGCGCGGAGCACTGCAAGGTCGCTGTTCATCCACGGTCTGGAATTCTTCGACACTTTCCGGCTCCTCTATGCGACTTTTTCAATGAGCTCGTAGAAAGCGCGAAGTCCGCGAAGCTGTGCCTTGGAATCTTCGAGCGCCGTGTGCTTGCCGGTGTTTTTCTCGGCATTCTTGATTTCCGGGAAAATATTCTTGACGGTCCTGTAGTCGAATTGTGTCCAGAATTTCCACGGGAACTTGAACCCGAAACGCCTTGAAAATTCCTTGAGGATCGGGAAGTCGAAATCCAGCCCGCAGCACCAGACGCGGAAATCGTCGTACCTGTCAGTGCTGAAATTTTCGTAGAACCAGAGCTTGAAATCACGGATTCCTTCGGCGGGGTCGTCTTTCCCGCCAAACGCCTCGGCGCGTGCGGTTACGCTCTGGGTGGCCCACCAGTTGACGGTGTCCTCTTCGTCGATAAGTCCAGCTTCGCCCATCTTGGAATGGTCAAAGCGTCGGTAAAATTCGACGTATTCCCTGCGCATGTTGAACCCGGCCGCGCCAATGCTCAACACCTTGCATCCCGGATTCTGCCCTGTCGTTTCGATATTGATCATGAGTTCGTTTTTCATTCTTTTAGCTCCTTTGTATATTGACGATGCTTACGATTTCCCCGTTGCGGATGAGTTCGGCCGTAATCAGCGTGACCGCGTTGTTGAAGTCCGGGTGGGTGATGCTGAAAGTTTCCGCCTTTGCGGCAATCCATTTCGGCGCGATTCCTTCGATCGTCACTTTCCCGATCTGGTCCCCGATCTTTTCGAGTTTCAGTGTGTAAGGTCTTCCTGAGTTTTTAGCCTTGATTACGGTCATGCTTGCCTCCATTCGGGCGGATATCTGAGTGGTTCTGTTCCAAAAAGTTTCTTGTTGCAGCAAGGGTCCGGGCACCTGTGGACGTCGTAGTTGAAAGCCAGGAGCCTGGTCATCTTGCGGCGGAACTCGGTGATTTCGCCGATGGTCGCGTCCGCGTCCCGGCGGCGGATCAGGCGGAAAAAGTCGTTCCTGCGGCCGAGGCGTTCGCACAGCTTCTCGAACGCCTTCCAGAAGTTACTGCGGCGCACGGCGCGTGCTGCCATGTCGGGCGTGATGCTGAACGAATCCTTCCTGCGCTTGACCATTGTCTGCTCCTTAACGGATTGAAGTCCCTGCGGCGTTAATGCCCCGGACTCGTTTGCTCATGATTGCGGCGTGCCCGTTCGTCCACGACATCCGTGCCGCTTCTCTTGGGGTCATGACGCCTAACGGCTCGAATTCGCCCTTGCTGTTTTTCATCTCGAAGTAGAAAAGCTTTTCCATTGTCGCCTCCTAGAACGGCAAATCGTCGTCTTCGGGAATGGTGCCCTGCTGCATGGCCGCTGCGGTATCTTCGGCGGCGGCGTCCTTGTCGCTGCGCTTCTTCTGCACGAGCTCGATTTTCTTGCAGTTCAGCACCTTTTCGCGGTGCGCGATACCGTCGTTGTCGACCCACTCGTTGTTTTCCATGCGGCCCGAGACGCATACCTTGTCGCCCTGTCCCAGGTGAACCTTGCGGATGTAATTCGCGCTGCCCCAGATGACCACGTTGTGCCAGTCGGTGGTGCGGGAACCGTCTTCGTTCTTGTAATCGCGATCGACGGCGATGGAGAAACGGGTGCGCTCGTTGCCGTTGGGGAGTGTGGTGATTTCGGGGTTCTTGGCGAGACGGCCAATAAAAACGCATATATTCGTTGACATTTATCCTCCAATCAGGTGGGTAGTAAGTTCGTTGACGATGGCGGTCGCTTCGCTCACGACCGCGTTGTGGTCCATCGGCGGCAAAATCTTCTTGCCGGCGGCGACGAGCGGGCGATACACGGCCGCAAGCTGCCGGAACGCGGGCAATGTGCGGAGGTCGCCGTCTTCCTTCTTCGGGAGCCAATAATGCGACACGTCCTGCGTGCTGCGGTAGCCTATCGAGCGCTTCTTGCAGCAGTATTCCAGGTCGGCGATGGTCGCGGCGTGCGGAAACATGCCGATATCCTCGTGGTAGTCGTGCGCGTCGTTGAACAGGTTGCGGAGCTGCGCCGTGCAACAGGGGAGGGCGTCGATGCACCTGACGGTGAAGACCATTTCCTCGCCGTCGATTTTCTGGGCACCGTACTTCACGCGGTCGATTTTCACCAGCGTCTCGATGACCTGGAGCCTAAGCGCCTTCGAAAGCCTGTTGACCTGTTCCTGGATGTTTTCCGTAAATTCTTTTTCTATTCTTTTGTTAGAGGTTAAAGGCATGATTATTGACAACATTATTACCGACATTGACAGTCCGGAGTTCTTTCAGGCGGAGTACGATGAGCATGAACTTTTCCTTTATAAAGATGGCGGGCATTACGTGATTCACGATGTCAGTGAATCTGAGTATCTTGCACTTTATTGGAATAGGGACCACGACACTTGTCAACATCTTCTTGATTCGCATCGCAAGGATTTTGAGGCTTGATGATATCTATTACGTTGTCTGCGGCAACATTCAATTTTCCCTTGTAGAACGGATAGTCGGTGCAGATATAGGCGACTACAAAAAGGTCGTTATGCTTGCCAAGATCGCGGCGGATATTCCTGAAGCCCATCCGCTTCATGAAAGCCTTGGACTGTCTTGTCAATATCCATGTGCAAACGTTTGCAACCAGGCGCTTTTTCTTGTTGTTCAGCTTCCAAAAGAATTTTTTTATCTTACTCATTTGCGGCCTCGTTTGTGAACATGGACGTGCGGAGCCATTCGTTGCGGTCGTCGCTGTCCTTCTGCTTGAATGTGCGGCCGTCGCCGTTGGCGGCGCGTTGCTGCGCGTTCTTCTTGTTGATTTCGGCTGTTTCCAGGCGGACCTTCCTTTCCTTGATCTTCTGGACTTCCTGCCATACCCAGTTGCCGTAACGGAGCACGGCCGCGTGGTTGCAGTACTTTTTCTTGAGCTTCGGGTTGTTCTCGAGCGCGGAATCGAGTATTTCGATGGCGGTCGGGAGGTCGGGCCCGTACACCTCGCGGAGGTGGTGGCCGTCGGCGTCGGTGAGCAGCACGTTCTTGCAGGTGCCGTAGGCCTTCTTTTCGGGCGGCGGCAACAGCGAAAGCTCGTTGCGCACGGGAGACTTGCCGGAATGGCTAGCCGGCTTTGAGTCACAACCTCTCAGGGAGTCGCCCCCCGTGCGCGTGTCTAGGGCCAAAGTTTTGGCAGATCTCCCCGATCCCATCGTGGCGGCATCGCTGCCGTCGCTCAAGTCCCGGGACCCCTCGCGGAAGTCCCCATCTGCCAAGGCCTTGTCGGCCTCTGAGGTGCGCACTGCGCTTTCAGCTACACTTGTGTCCGTTTTGGGCCCGGAGGTTTCGGACGCCTCCGTTGGCGTATTACAGGCCTTGCTTGCGCCTTCCTTGTCGGGTGTGGTAGCCTCGGCCGTTTCCTGGCCATAAATTTCCGCGTTGCGGCGAAGGCGGTTCTGGTACATGTTGGCGTTATGGTCTTGTACTTCAAGCATTTTGGCGTGTGATCTGTTGTAAAAGTTGCGGACGAACGGGTCGGTGTTCGGATCGAGGCAGCCGGAACAGCAGTCGATGACCATCTTGCGGCACCACGCGCCGAGCTGCGCGTCCGTCATGCCTTGAATGTGTGTCGCCATTGCCGTCATATCGAAGCTCACGTATTGTGCGATGGTGTTACGCCTGCGTGCCATGTTGCGACTCATTGAGTCTGGAGTGCATTTCCTTTACTGCGTCGATGACGATTGATTTGTTGCTTAATGCTTCAAAGCGTGCGGCGCGAACAGCTCTGATTTCGTCAAACATCTGAGTCATTTCAGGCGGTAGTTTTACTTGAACGCATTCTGCTGGCATATTGTTTCCTCTAAGATTTTTAGACTGAAATCTAATTTTACTAGAAATCTAATCTAACTTTCTTAGATTGTCAATACTTTTTGTCTATTTTTTTTAGATTTTTTTTTGGAATTGGTATGTTGTTTTCTATTTTTCGTGTATGGAAAACGATTATTTGCACAAAATCAGCATCAAAAAGATATCCGAAGACACTGGATTGTCTGCTGAAGAAGTTGCAAAGTTGGCTGGTATAAAGACAGCGAAGAATCTCGGCAAATGGGCGCAAAGCAAGCCCGATGGAGCGCGGCCGAACTATAATGCCTTTGTCCGTTTGTTTCAGGCTGGAGCTACAGTCGAAACGCTTTTCGGCGTCGACTACAAGCCCAAGCAGACCGCGCCCGCCGTCCCGTCGCCGGATTTTATTGCGGCTCACCCGGACCTGCTCGAAGGCCTCCAGGAACAGCTCATTGCCGACCTCAAGAAAAGGGGAATCTTCTCCGAGGACAATATCCGCGACATCGTCCGCCAGGAAATCGACCGCCTGCTCCCCGGCAAAACCGACCCCAAAATTTAAGTTGTTACATTCCTATTGATTGCTTAACCGAATTAACTTAAATTAAAGGAAATTAACCATGAAAGGAAAATCCGTATGCAAGAATCTGTCGAAACCGGGGGCCGGGACTCCTCCTGCGCCGCACCCGCCGTTCCCTCCAAGCCCGAGCCGGACAATAAAGTAGAAGAAAAGCGTAGCGAACTTGAATGGAACGCACGCTATAATTCTGCTGTATGCGATGACTGTGCAGGGTTTTATTCGTTCTGCGACAAGGCTTGCTCGTCTGTTGTGGCCTTGTTCGGTACATATACGTTCGTATCGGTTTTTATTGGCTTGAACTACGTCTACGCAGCTGTTTCCATTTTTGTTTCTGCATTGAGCGTAACTTCTCTGGTCGTCGGGTTTGGTGCAAAAAGTTTTTCGGAGTCCAACCGAAGGCTGGTGTATGACAAACTTCTTGCCGAGATCAAGCAGGCAAAAGATTTAACTCATCTGGAAGACATTGAAAGAAGGCTTGTCGATGCCAGCGTTGATGAACCTAAGCGGCCGGAAATTGTTCGTGCGGCTGCTTACAATGAAGCTTCAGGACAAATGGGATGTAGCGAAAGCTATAATGTTGAAATTGGATGGTTTAAATGGATTACTAGATTTATTTTTCCCTGGAAAAGACCTTCGTATAAGGTTTTGCAAGGGGAGTGACCGCCGGTGGCGGTTTGCCTGAAAAGCCCGGAGTGATCCGGGTCTTTTTTTTACATCATCAGGATTTTCCGGATGGTCTCGATGGCCTCTTCGGCGCTGATGCGTTCGGTAAAGCATTCAAGTAAAACTGCGTAGATGCGTCCAATTGTTTTCATGCTTCGCCCTTTTGCCTATCGTTTTTGTATGTTTTTTGTAAATATAATACTTTTTATATTAATTTTGGTATTTTTTTTATAAAAATTATAAAAAAGTTGTATTTTTTATGAAAGTTTTGTTATATTATATACATGCCAAAATTTAGAATCAAAGAGTTTGTGGCCCGCATCGGAATCACGCAGAAGGAACTTGCCGATAAGCTGAACGTGAAGCCGGAGACCGTCTACAAGTGGGCTTCCGGCTCAAATACGCCGGTCTACGATATCATCTATCTGCTCAAGAAGATGGGGGCAACGGACTACGAGCTGTTCGGCGAGACGTTCGCAGAACAGGAGGAGTTTTACAAGCGTCGCGTCGCGATGGCGACCAACAGGTTCCTCGAAGACCTCGGAATAAAAACCAACATGAAGAAGGAAGAACTATGACAGCTGAAGAAATGGAAGTCGCCTATTGCAAGGCCCGGCGCACGTGCATGAAGTCGTTCAGGATGTGGTTGCGCGAACATATCGCGATTGCGAACGAGGCGGTAAAGCTTGGCCTTACCAGCGAACAGGTGCAGAAGCTCACGATTGCAGCCATGACCAAGGCCGAAATCGAGATTACCAATGACCTCGACGGCGGTGCCGAACTGCTTTCGGAGCGGGAAGAAAAGCCGAAACTGGTCGTGGACGGTGTGGGCGGCGAAGCCGGTGCGGGTGAGGCTGTTGCAGAAGCCGGATGAACACGAGACCGCTCTATTGCATCGTCGCAAGCATTGCCGATGCCGCCAGCGCAAAGCCTGACCTCGGCTGCTACAGCCCCAAGGAGCTGGCCTCCAAGGAAAACGTATCGACGACCCGCGTCTACCAGTGGCTCAAGGCCGGGCTCCCCGCCATGCGCCAGGGCGACCTCGGGAACTTCCGCATCTACTACCAGGATTACGTGCAGTGGATGATCGAGTGTGCCCGCCAGCCCGATTGCAAGGTCAAGGACGTGCCCGTTTGGGCGTTCTGGTTCGTGCGCTCCGCCGGCTGGAAAAGCCCCTGCAAACACGTTTAAAAAAAGATGTTACATTTTTTAAAATTCTTTAAAAAATTTGATTAAATTTAAAGATTTTTAAAAATATCTATTGACAGTTGACGAGGAATTGTGTATATTTTCCATAGCAACGCTCTGATTTCTTTCAGAGACTGGCCTCCTACGGGAGGCATTTTTTTTTGGAGTTCACGATGTCGAAAGTAGCCTTTTACATTGATGGTTTTAATTTCTATTTCGGAATCAAGCGCATGTTTGAGTCGTCCAACGGCACTAAATGGGGATGCGCTTATTGGATTGATGTCGTTAAGTTCTGTAAAAGCTTTCTTTCTGAAGGTCAGGAACTCGTAAAAGTTGTTTATTTTACGGCGTCTCCATTGAATGAAGAAAAGAGCGTGCTCCAAGGTGCTTTTTTGAACGCTAACAAAGCTTTAAATGGTGATCTGTTCGAAGTCGTTCGCGGAGAGTTTCTGGTTAACGAATTTAATTGTCCGTTGTGCGGAAAGCCAATCCGTAAACCGGAAGAGAAAAAGACGGATGTAAACATATCCGTGCGAATGATTGGCGATTGCGTTCAAAAGAAGGTGGATTCGTTGGCGCTTATAAGCGCTGACACTGATTTGGTTCCTCCGCTAGAATTCATATCAAACAATTTCCCGGATGTGAAGATAAAGATTTATTTTCCGCCTTCTAACGATAGCCGTGGAATAAGGGATTTTGTTTATATGAAAAACAATGTCAAGTTGAAGGAACTGGCCAAAAACATTGACAGATTCCATCGGTCTAAAATGCCAGATGCCGTGGAGACTTTTACCATTCCGGATAAATGGCGTCGCAGGCATGCTGCCGCTGAAGCGTACTTTGACAAGCCAGAAATAAAGGTTTAACTATCCTCTAGCCGCCTCCGGGCGGCTTTCTTTTTTGCCAGTAAAAATAAGTTGTTACATTTTCGTGCGCGGCTCCGCCAATGAACCTATATTTATGGCATGCCCAAGAAAATTATCAAGACAATCGAGCAGCCGGTAGAACCCGGCCCGACTTACCACACGATCGAGCAAGCGGAGTTCGAAGAAATCGTCCGCGAGACGCTCAAGGCCCAGGAAGCATCCCTGAACGCGATGAAGCTCATCTCGAAGGCGCTTTTCGGCTGGAGAGCCTAGAGTCCGTCGTGCCCGATAATCGTCACTATTTTGCCCTTGCCGGTCTTTGGAAAAGCCCGGCGTTTCGTGTTTAGCAGGTATTGCCTTGCCGCCATGTCGGCTTCGGCCCTGGTGATTGCCCTGTAGGCAACAACCGTCAATTCGAATTTCCCGATTTTTACGAGCGTTTCCACGCTCGGTTTCCTGACTGCGTCCATAGCAACCTCCTTCGCGGTTCCAAAATGTAATTTCCGCGCTTAAAAGAAAAAAAGTACCAAAAAAAGAAAAGTGGTAATTATCACTTCAATCTACATCTATAAATACATTCTAATTACTACTATAGATATATAGATAAGAGTCAACCCCCATTTTAAACCCTGTTTTTAAACCTAGTTTATAAACATGTTGAAATTTTTTCTTTTCATATCAAAACACGCACGCTTCGCAAATTCGGCGGATTTCCGTGTGTACGGAGCTGCATCATCGTCGGCGCACATCATGGCCGTCGTCGCGCATGGCGTGCCTCTGGATCGTCTTTCGTGGTTGCGGGCACCATCAATGCTCTTGGTAGATTGATGGCTTCTACGCGCGTCCTGGGCCCGTTCCCGCGTCGTGGGCGTCAACGTATGCGGGCGGGCAAAAGAGGGCGCTGTGGGCCGCGCCGTGCGGCCGTGGCCGTGCCTGCAAGGTGCCCGCGCCCGGGTGGGCAAGTGGCCAAATTAGCGCAAATTTCGCGGTTAACAAGTTAACGCAGGGGTGGGCCCCAACCCCGTTCGTGTGGGTTAACGCCGTTGTTCCGGCGTCGTCGCGTGCGCTGTAAACCTCTATCTTAACCGTCCGTGCGGTTTATGGGTCGTGCGTGGTTAATCGTCGCAAGCCGTTCAACTGTGCGCTTTTGCGCGTGCTTCGGCGGTACGTGGGCGGGTCTCTCCGCTTTGCGTTGGTTAATCGGTTAAGCTCAAAGTTAATCAAGTCCAGGGGCGCCCGCCCCCGCCCCAGGCCCCCCGTCAAAAAGGGTTGCTCCAGCTTGCGGAGCTCCAATGGGGGGGCGCGCGCGACTTTGAATCCAACTTTTTGAGATTTTCGGGTGGGTTAACGGGGTCCCGGGTTGCCGGGTGATTTTTTCGTGTTACCAAAATTAACTCTTTAACGGCGTTTTCGGTTAATCTTGGTTTAGAGGTTAACAATGGACTACCAACGCCACAAACATTCATACACGGACGAAGAACTTGAAACAGGGGCCCAGTTTGCCAAACAGATCGGTGTCTCTGGTGCGGCAGTATCGAAGGCGACCGCCAAGGGACGGCTCGACACTTTCCGGAATTCGCGTGGTGAAAAGTGCTACCACAAGGTGGTTTCGGCGCAGCAGTGGACGCTCAAGAAGGACCGCAGCAAGGTCACTACTCCGACTCGCGGGCAAATGGCCGCCGGTTACGACAACATCGATGCCCAGGCGACTGCCCACATCCTTGGCAACGAGAATCCGCAGGCCCCGAAGCCCGTTTCGGCTCCTGTCCAGGGAATTGATTTCGGATCCGTGATGCAGGAACGCCAGGAATTTGAAGTTTCGAGAGCGGAAAAAGAGTTCCATAACGCCAGAGTCGCCAAGTTTAAGGCCGACGAACTTGAAGGTCGCCTTGTCGACAAGCAGACGGTGTTCCTGAAGGCCTACCAGATTGGAGCCATGATCCAGGAAAAGGTCATGAACATGTACGTGCAGCTTGCTCCGAAGATTGTTGGCCATATCCAGGAGCAGTTAAGCATGTCCGGAATCGAGGCTGAAAAGCTGCGCGTGGCCATGAAGGACTCTAACCACGAAATCGGTGAAATCATCCGTAAGGAATCGATTACGGTGCTCAAGGACTTGAGCGACCGCACTCCGGAGAACTTTTTAGACTGATGTCTGAACAGCTGACAGAACCGACTGCCGTTGCGCAAAAATTCGAGAACACGCTGCCTTATACAGGCAACGTGGATTTCTGCCTTGGCGGGTTGATTCAGGGGCTCACGCCGCCCAAAGATCAGACGATTAGCCAGTGGGCTGCAGAAAACCGACTCTTGGCGGGCGAGGCGTCCGCTTCGAAGGGCAAGTGGACCAATGAGCGCACGCCTTACCTGGTCGAAATCATGGACATGCTTAGCCCGCAGAGCCCCTGCAGCGATGTGGCCTTTATGAAAGGCTCGCAGGTCGGCGGAACGGAATGCATGATTAACACGGCTCTCTACTACATGCTGCAAAGCCCGTGCCCGATTGGCCTTTACCAGACTACTGACGATGCCGCCGCAGATTTCGAACGCCAAAGATTGGCTCCGACATTTACCGCGATGAAGATGGACCAGTATTTTACGGGCGACACGGCCGGCTGCAAGGAGTATCCGGGTGGCATCTTCTTTCTCGGTTCAGGTGGATCCGCTTCGCAGCTGCGCTCGAAGCCCCTGCAGGTTGTTCTTTGTGACGAAATCTCGGGTTGGCCGCTGGACTGCAACGGCGAAGGCGACCCGTGCGACCTGGTGAAGCGCAGAACGACGAACTTTCCGCGCCGAAAGCGCTTCTGGAACTCGACGCCGACCATCAAGGGCAAGTGCCGCATCACCAAGAAGTTCGAGACAGGCGACCAGCGCTACTACAACGTGCCATGCCCGCATTGCGGTGAGCTTCACGTGTGGGAATTAAAGAACATGGTGTGGGACAAGGATTCTTCCGGAAACCACTTGCCGTTTACCGTGCGCATGAAGTGTCCGCATTGCGGTGGCGAATACCAGGAATGGCGAAAGACGGAACTGATGGCACAGGGGCAGTGGGTGCCCACTAACCCGAATGGGGCTTACCCGAGCTACCATTTGGGCGCGTTCTATAGCCCGCTCGGGTGGTATTCTTGGGAAGAAATCGTTATCGATTTTTTGGAAGCGCAGGGCGACCCGCAAAAGCTGAAGGTGTGGACCAACAACGTGGAAGGCCGTGCCTGGGACGAAGAAAACCAGGTCCGCCACGATTTCTCCGAACTGCTCCTGCGTCGTGAAAATTACGGTTGCGAGGTCCCTGACGGTGCGGTAATCTTGACTGCGGGTGTCGATACGCAGGATGACCGCCTGGAATGCGAAATTGTAGGGTGGGGCCGTGGGCTCGAAAGCTGGAGCATCGACTACATGATTATTCCGGGCAACCCGAACCAGGATGACGTGTGGGAAACTCTTGACGACATCCTGATTAACGCGAGCTATGCCAAGGCTGACGGTACGCGGCTGTATGTGGCTGCGGCCCTTGTGGACTCGGGCGGCCACAAGACCACGGCCGTGTACAAGTATTGCGCAAAGCGGGAATGGCGGCGTATATATGCGAGCATCGGTGCGCGTGGCCCTAACAGTCCCGTTATTAGTCGCCCCGGATCCACGAAAAAGTCCTCTGCAGAGAATGCGAAGCTGATTACCGTTGGTACCGATACAATCAAGGACTGGTTCTTCAATGTGCTTACGTTCGAAAAACCGGGCCCCGGATATTGCCATTTCCCGATGAAAGATGCCTACAATCAGGAACATTTCAAGCAGCTCGCCGAATCCGAAGTGAAAAAGTCACACATGAGTCGCGGGTTCTTGACTTATTCCTACGAAAAAATATATGATAGAAACGAGCCGCTCGACTGTCGAGTGTATGCCCGTGCGGCAATCAACCTGGTCGGGATAGATGTTGACAAGCTGGCCGATTCCGGAAAGAGCTATACCAGGAATCCGGCAAAGAAGATTCCTATCCGAAAAGGCTTTGTGGTGAGCCAAGGAGTGAAACTATGATGGATTTTCATGTGACGTGCAATGTCGATAAGCTGCTAAAAGGAGTGCGCGATGTTCGTGAGAAGCAACTGCCGTATGCCATGAAGGAAGCGATAAACTCTGTCGCGTTCAAGGCGCGCAAGGCCCTTATCGAAGACTACCCGAAAAAGTTCACAATGCGCTCAAAGGGGTTGCCGAACCTCATCCGCATCGATAAGGCGGAAAAGAACAAGCAGTTCGCGTCGATTTACATGGACAAACTGTTCATGGCCCGACAGGAATATGGTGGCGACAAGGTTGCAAAGCCGGGAAAGGGTGTCGCGGTGCCGCGCCCTGGCGTTACCGAGAAGGGCGGGTTGACATCGAAGGGGTCGGTGAAACCGGGCTACTATGTTTCGGCGCTGATTGCTGATGCCAAAAAGAACAAGCGCCGTTCCAGGGTTCGCAATGGCCGTAGATACGCGGAAAACAGGCCGTCTGCCCGCAAGAGCGCTTCGAAATACCATCCGTTCGAGATGGAGCGCACCGATGGCGTGCGCTTTATCGCCCGTCACATCGCAGGGACGCGCGATCTGGAATGGCTGTACGCACTTTATCCGAAAGTGGTCGTTCCGGCGCGATGGGGATGGCAGAAACTTGTCCGCCAGATTTGCAAGGCTAACATTGCGGGGGCGTTTTTTTCGGCTTACAAAAAAGCTTTGCAAACCGAGAAATGACGGGTATTCGGTCTGGTGCTTTGTCCATGAACACGACGTAAGCGCCCATGAAATACATGTATATTGACGCGATTGGAACTAGCCAGTTTGATTCGTAAAGAATGGATTTCCCGGGAACCATTGTTTCGATATACGACGCAAAATGCCAGGCAATGGCAAATGTTCCCCAGTAAGCGCAGAAAAACACCCATTCGGTAAAAAGGGTTTCTTTCGATAAGAGCCTTTTATTCTGCTTTTCCATACCCATAATATAACCAAAATTAACCAAAAAGGCAAATAAAAAGTTAATCCAAGTTAAAGTAAGGTTTTGCCGGTTGACGCATTGAAATTATTGTGTTACCAAAAACGCCGTTAGCTATTGCATTAAGGCTATTTTGGTGCTATGGCTCAATTGTACCCTGTCGAACTCTGCGAAGAAATGGTCGCTTCTGCTAAGGCGGCTCTTGCTAAAGCGTTGGAAGCGCAGAGTTATTCCATTGGTGGTCGTTCCTTGAGCAGGGCGTCTGTGGATAGTTGTCAGAAACAGTTGGACTTGTGGTTAGGTCGTCTTGCCACGGCGAAGGGTTTACGTCGTGGCAAGGCGTTTTGTGTCGCGTCGATTCCGCATTAGGGCTTATGGCAAAGAATCTTGTTGGTGCTTATGGAATTGCTTGGAAAGGAGCTTCGATTGTAACGGAAGCTCTCCGGGCGTTCTATGCTCCGCATGGTTCTGCCGACCGCGACATTTCTGCCGACCTTGATATTTTGCGTCGCCGTAGCCGTCAACTCTTCCAGAACAATACGTTTAGCCGTGCGATGATTTCAAGTTTTGACACGAATGTCGTCGGAACTGGAATCAAGGCACGGCCGAACCTGATGCTGCCTGAAATGCTCGGGCTCACAAGTGAAGATGCTGAAAAGTGGGCGAATAAGACGAAGGTCCTGTTCAACCTCTGGGCGACCGACAAGAAGTGCGATGCCGAAAAGACAAACAACTTTTTCCAGCTGCAGGACCTCGCGCTGAAAACAGCGCTGCTGGGTGGCGACTGCTTCGCGCTTTCTTGCTTCGACAAGAATTTTGCTCCATACGGAATGAACATCAAACTGCTCGAAGGCGAACGCGTCCAGAACCCGCTCGGGCAGATGAATTCCGATGCGCTTGCCGAAGGTATCGAGGTCGACAAGAATCACGCTCCGCTGGCTTACTACTTTACGCAGAAGCCTGTTTGGAGTTTTGATGACTATACCGATTTTGTGGATTCCGTTCGGGTTCCTGCGTTCGATGCGTTTGGTAACCCGAACGTTATCCACGTTTTCACCTCTGACCGCACGGATCAGCGTCGCGGCGTTCCGCTTCTTGCTCCTGTGATTTGCCAACTCAAGCAACAGGAGCGCTATCAGGATGCCGAACTCATGGCGGCCGTCATCAGTGCATGCTTTACCGCTGTCCTGGAAAACAACGTGCCAGACGAAGCCGAAGAGCTGTACGGGAATGTTCCCGAAGAAGAGCGGGTCGAAAAGACACGGACTGATAGTTACGGAAACGTAATTCCGGATGCCACTCGGCCGTCTTTGGAGATGAAACCTGGTGCAATTTGGTCTTTAGCTCAGGGCCAAAAGATTAGCAGTTTGAATCCTCAGCGCCCGAATGTCAACTATCAGCCGTTCGTCGAAAGCATTTTTGCTGAGGCTGCGGCCGCTGTTGGCGTGAGTTTCGAGGTCGTGCTCCGTAAGTTCAACAACAGTTACAACGCCGTTCGTGCGGCCCTTCTCGAAAGCCAGAAGACTTTCAAGAAAATGTGCATGAACTTTGTCGCTGATTTCTGCAAGCCTGTCTATGAAAAGTGGCTTGCGAATGCCGTGCTCCTGGGAATTATTGACGCTCCGGGTTTCTTCGATGATCCGATTAAGAGAAAGTTGTGGAGCCAGTGTCTCTGGATTGGCGATGCAGCGTTCCTTCTCGATCCGAAAAAGGAAACCGAGGCCATCAAGATGCAGATTGACGAGCAGCTGATTTCCAGAGATATGGCTTGTGCAATGGTTAACGGTGGCGATTACAGGACGGTTGCCGAAGGCCATGCGAGCGAACTTGCCTTGCGCAAGGAACTCGGAATCGGCGAACCTGGATCTGTGTCCAAGACGGAAAATTTCAGTGTTACTAGCGATGATCCTGAACAGTCTGCTTTGCAGTAGGTAAAAAAATGAAGAAGAGTATGTTAAATCGAATTTTAAGCGCCCGCCTGGCTATCCGCAAGGAAGATGCCGATGTCGTTGCGTCCACGAACCTAAAATTCGTGGATGACGAAGGACACTGGAAAGGTGCAATGAAGCCCGATGGCGAACTCGACCTGGTAAACAACATCACCCGTCGCGATGACGGCATTGCGGTCATTCATGTCGACGGTGCGCTTTCTTACCGTAGCAACTGGCTGTCTTATTACTTCGATGAGGATACCTACAACAGCATCGAGGCCGCTTTTGATGAATGCCTTGCCGACGAATCGGTAAAGGGAATCCTCTTCGACATCAACAGCCCGGGTGGAGAAGTAAGCGGGTGTTCCGACCTTTCCGACAAGATTTTCAATGCTCGTGGATCGAAACCTTACGGCATTGTCGCCCGCACCGGCGGGATGATGTGCTCTGCCGCCTACTGGCTGGGTTCCAGTTGCGAGAAAGTTTTTACGGCAAGCAACGGAACGCTCGGCTCTATCGGCGTCCTTTGCGCATTCATGAATTTCAGCAAGTCTATCGTCGAGACGACCGTCGTTGTCTCTGACTTGAGCCCGAACAAGGCTCCGGACCCGAACGACCCGGAAGGACTGAAACTGATTAAGGAAGAATTGAACTCTCTTGCCGAAGTTTTCATCGACGCCGTTGCCCGTAACCGTGGCACGACTGCGGAAGATGTAAAGAAGAATTTTGGCCAGGGAGGCGTGTTTATCGGCGACAAGGCTGTCGCTGCTAACCTTGCGGACGGCGTTATGTCCCTTGATGACGTCTGTGAAGAAATGAAACGACAAGGGATCAGTAATGGAGGTGCCTTTATGGCAACTAACAATAAAGGAGCCGAAGCTGGAAAGCCCGAGGCTATGGATATGGAAGCCGTCAAGGCCCAGGCTGTCGCCGATTACAAGGCCCGTGTTGCTTCCATCGAAGATGTCTTTGCTGGTCTCGAAATTACCGGCGAAGAAAAGGCCGGATTCGTCGACGGCGACAAGACTGTCGCCGAAGCGACGGCTTTCGCGCTCGCGAAAGCCAAGGAAAAAATCAAGGCCCTGGCCGAAGACCTTGTGAAGGTCAAAGCCGAACTTGACGAAGCCAAGAAAAAGCCTGCCGGAGCCAGCGAAACGGAACGCGCTATCGAAGCGCTTGAAAAGAGCAATGCTGCGCAGAATTCCGTTCACGGCGGTTCTGATACGTCCGCTTCCGACGAATCTAAAAAGCATGCCGAATGGGCTGCTGAAGTAAGCGCCAAAATTTTCAACAAGGGGTAAGTCATGAGCAACGAACTCAAATTTGACAACGACATCGCTGGTGAATTCCCGATCCAGCGCGAAACTGTAAAAATCGGGAAGAACCAGAACCTCAAGCGCGGAACCATCCTTGTCGAACACGTCGAGAGCGATGGTGCAAAGGCTAAGTATTCCTTCGCCCTGTCTGCCTACTCTGCCGCCGACGACAAGACCGTGACTCTCACGATTGGCTCTTCGAGTTATGTCGCCAACGTCAGTTCCACTGACGCGACTGTTGCGGCCGTGCTTGGAAAGGTCGTGACCGCTGCAGCCGCCGACACGAAGTTCACCGTGACTGCCGACACTACGAACGGCAAGTTGGTTCTCGAAGCCAAGGCTGTTGGTACCGATTCCACCACCATCACGCTCGAAACGACTGCGACCCTCACCATCGGCAATAAGTCCGAAGATGTCAAGGGTGCAGACGCCGTCGAAGGTGGCTTTTTCCCGATTGCCGACGCAACCGAGGAACCTGTCGGCTACCTTCTCAAGGACATCAAGACCGCTGCTGCTGAAGCGGGCTATGCCGATATGGCACGCACCGGCTGCTTTGCCGATGCCGCCGCCATCATCGACGAAAACATCGATGCAAAAACCGTCAAGGACAAGCTTGCCGCACGTTGCCTTTTCTTCAAGGGCGTGGCCGCTGTCAAGGACTAACCAAAAGGAGTGTAAACAATGCCTGAAGCAATTACTCTCGAAGATCGTCACGAGCTCACGAAACTCGTCAACGAGAACTTCAAACCCTCTCAGTTCTTCCGCAAGATGTGCGCGACGGACTTGCACAAGACCAAGAATCTCATCCTCCAGCAGGAAAAGCAGACGCGCCTTATCGCTCCGTATGTCTCCGATGACGACGAAGATGGCAAGGTGATTGGCCGCGACGGCTACGAACGCCTGGTCGTGACTGTGCCGACGCTGCACCCGAAGCGCAACCTGACCCGTCGCGATGTCGAAGTCGCTGCAAACGCCGAAATGGTGTTCACCTACGACAACGGCGGTTCTTCTGCCGAGAAGATCCAGTTCCAGAAGCTGATGAAGGACGGTCTTGAACTTCGCCAGTCCATCGAACGCCGCGAAGAGCAGCAGATTATCGAAGCCATGACTACCGGCAAGGTGGAAGTGATTTTCGACGCTGGCAAGCGCACTATCAACCTGAACATCCCTGCAGGCAACCTGACCGCTGCCGCTGCCGGTGACAAGTTCGATGCCGAAAACTCCAACCCGATTACCTACCTCCTTGCGCAGAAGCGTCTTCTCGCCAAGAACGGTGGCGGTCGCGGTTTCCTTTGCGTCATGGGCTCCGATGCCTATGAAGCCTTTATCCAGAACAAGGCCGTGAAGGAATACATGGACAATCGCCGCATGAACTTCGGCGAAATCGAACCGGGCGAGATGGACACCGACTACGTGACCCGCATGGCTCACATCATCGGCATGGACATCGTCACCTACGACGATTTCTTCTACTCCGAATCGGAGAAGAAGGATATCGAGATGTATCCGAAGGACAAGATCACCCTTATCGGTGCAGGTGCAGGCTTCAAGATGCACTACGGTGCAATCGCCGACGGTACCGACGGCTCGCTGAACGTGTGTCAGGCCTACGCCTATACCTGGATCAAGGACGGCAAGTCCAAGATTATCGAGGAAGAATCCTGCCCGCTGTTCGTACCGAACGTCGGTGGCGGCATCATTTCCCGTAAGGTGGTGTAAGAGGTTGTCGTGAGCTTCAAGTCGCAAATGGTGGATGACTTGCAAAAAGTCTTCCTGAATACGGATGATTTTGGCGAGACCGTTACGCTGGTGCGTAACGGCTCCACCTATGCGATGAAGGGGCTCTATGACGAACTCCCGCTGAATGGCGAGGGGTTGGGTGGAAACGTCGATGCGATTTCGCACAATCCCCGCCTTTTTGTTTCTGCCTCCGATTTGCCTGGAGGTGCGCCCCGTAAAGGCGATTTGTTTGTATTGAGTGCCAATGAATTTCATCCTGAACGCAGAATCGTTGCGAAAGATTTTGAGTATCCCAAAGATGGTGTTGTTGTCTATTACCTGAAGGACCGTGCATGAGTTTGACTCTTTCGACAATCAAGGAATTGCGCCATGCGGTCGTAAATGCTCTTGTTGCTGCCGATATCGAAGGCATTGGCGAGAATGTGTACGAGGCCAGGCGCGAAAACCTTTGGCCGGAAGAGGGGCTTGTCGCGGTCGTCTACACGGACTCCGTCAGGTTCGAGGACAAACGTACCAGCCCGAAAGAGTATGTCGTGACTGTCAACGTTGTGGTAGATGTGATTTGCCAAAGCGAAGGCGATAATGTCAACGATACTCTTGACGATGCAGCCGTCGCGGTAATTACGGCTCTTCAGCCGCCAATGCCTGCAGGCGGTTTCTTTGACGGTCTTACGAAACGTTTTGTTGTGACAAATGTCGAAAACAACCTTTCTGAAGCGGGTGAAATGAGTCGTGGATTGCAACGAATAACGTTTGAGACGATGTTCGGTGTCCCGTTGCCTGTTGGTGGTCCTGTAAACGATTTCTTGCGTGCAAAGACTACTATCCGGGCGGGTGATAGCGAAGACTTAAAACAGGAATTTGTAACCAACGTGAGGCCAAGCAATGCCTAGAAAAATTTTCTTGAAGCCCGCTGAAGGGGTTGTGGTGTTTTTGCCGACCCGTGGGCGCAATATTTTCCCGCAAGGAGAAGAGGTCGTGGTTGACTCCTTTGTGGAACGCTGCATGTCCGAGGGGGCGCTTGTTGCGGTTCCCGAAAACAAGCAGCAGAAACCGAATACCGCGAAAACAAACAGCAAGGAGGAACGGTAAATGTCTACCATCCCGTTCAGCGAAATCCCGGCGGACAACCTTGTTCCGATTTTTGCCGTGGAAATCAACAACGAACGTGCATCGAAGTCTGGCCCGATGCCGTGGAAAAACCTTTTGATTGGCCAGGCTGTCGGAGCTATCACGGGATCTACGCCTGATGCCGAAAAGAAGTGGCGTCCGAATACCGACAATACCGGCAAGCTCGTTCGCGTCATGGAAGGCGACCAGGCTGACTCCTTGTTTGGCAGGGGTTCGCAGATTGCCCTTATGGCGAAGAACTTCCTCAAGAACGCTCCCTACATGGAACTTTACTGTCTTGCTCTTGCCGATGAACTGGTCGAATCCGGACAGTCTGCAGACGCTGGCAAGGCGACTAAAACTCTCACGTTCGTGGGCACTGCTGCTGAAAGCGGACCTCTCTATCTCAATATTGCCGGTCAGGCGGTTACTGTTACCGTGATTGACACTGACACTGCCGCCACGATTGCTGGCAACTTGAAAGCCAAGATTGACTCCATGGTCGACTTGCCCGTCGTCGCAACAGTGTCCTCCAGTGTTGTCACGCTTACAGCGAAAAACAAGGGTGCGGCCGGAAACGACATTGCAATTTTCCTGAATTTCAACGAAGGCGAAAAAACTCCCAACGGGGTGTCGATTACCGAATTTGCAAGCACGGATGTCGTGCATCTTTCCGGCGGTTCGGGTGATACCGAATTCTCTGCAGAGAATGTCGGCAACCTTATCGAAGGAACCTGGTTCAATGCGATTGCCATCAACCAGGGCGACAACACCACTACCGGCAACGTGGCCTACATCAAGGATAAACTTGATGAACGCTGGACTGCCATGAAGCAGCAGACGGGTGTCCTGTTCTACTGCGTCGGTGGCGACATGACCGCCGAAATTACTGCGGGCAATGCGCGTAATTCCCAGGTAATCTGTTTGCCTGGTCTCCCGGATTCCCCGACTGCTCCGTGCAATATCGCAGCTGCCGTGATGGGTGCCTGTGCGGTGTCTGCTCTTAACGATCCGGCTCTGCCTCTCTCGAATGTCGCTGTGAAGGGCGTGGTTGCTCCCAAGCGTGCCAAACGCCTTGGAGTCACCAGCCGCAACGCTATCCTGAAGGCGGGTGTTGCAGCGCTGTTCGTCGGCGACGACGGTACGGTGTATCTGAACAGAACCGTGACGACCTACAAGTACAAGGCAAACGGTGCAAGCGACATCAGTTACCGTCAGCTCGAAACGGTGTTCACCTTGTCTTTCCTTCGCTGGGACTGGAATAACTACTTGTCTGGCAAGTATCCGCGTGCGAAGCTTGCTGCTGACGGTAATGAATTCGGTCCTGGCCAGGTCGTGATGACCCCGAAGAAGGGTATGTCCGAATTGCTCACCCGTTACCAGGACTGGATGAAGATGGGCCTCGTTCAGAACTTCGACTTGTTCAGGCAGAATGTCGTGGTTGAACTTGACCAGAACGATCCGAACGCGCTGCTGTTCCTCGCGCCTGCAAACCTGATTAAACAGTTCTTTATCAGCAAGACCCTCTTGCAGTTCGAATAAGGAGGTTGTGAAATGTCTCAATTCGATGACGTTGGCGGCATCTATACGATGTATGTCGACAAGCTTGAATTCCTGCTCAAGGGCGACCCTGAGTTTGATATTGGCGGTACGAAGCGCACTGTTATTCGCGGTGCTGGTGACGGAAAGATTCACGGTTGTAAGGTCGAAAAGGTCAACAGCCGTATTTCCGGAACCACAACGAATACATCCGAACTCGATATCGAGGCCCTTCGCGAAACGAAGGACGCCACGATTACGCTGTATTGCCCGAATGGCAAGGTGGTCAGTTTCCCGCACTGCTCGTTCACTGGCGACCCGACCGTAAGCGGAGCTGAAGGCGAAGTTTCGTTCGAGTTCCAGGGCGACAAGGCGACCGAAATCATGTCTTGATGATGCCCTAGCTCCTGGGCGTGGGGAGAAATCCCCGCGTCCTTGGGCTTCCGCATTTTTTTTTAACAAACAACAAAAGGAGCTAAAATGCAATACAAATTCAAGAAGCCGTTCAAGTTCGGCGAAGAAACTATCGAATCGGTTGAACTCAGGGAAGAGTTCGATGTTGGCGACATGATTCGAATTGCTAATGCGAAAGGTGATGGTGACAAGACTGGTGCTATGCTTGCTGCTGCGACTGGGTGGCCCTTGCCGAAGGTTTCTAAGATTTCCATGGCTGATGGTGTCGCTCTTGCTGAGATTGTAGGAAATTTTATCAATCTTGGCCAAAAGGATGGAGAGGAAACGTAGCAATTCTTGTGCTAGGATTCGGAGTGCAGCCATCTGAAGTTTATAAGATGACTGTTTCCGAATTTTCTTTTTGGTCTGAAAGTGCAAAAGAAATGTTGAAGCGTGGTCTTAGGAGATTACTGTAATGGCTGGACAAAAACTTGAGACAACTATTTCGATGACGGACAAGTTTTCGAAGACTACGATGGTTTTCGAAAAAAAACTGTATGACTTGCTTAAACCAGTAAATAATCTCAATAAATCGCTTGACAAATTAGGCAAGGCGTTCCAGTTTAAGGACCTTGGCCAAAGTTTGAATTTGTTGAAAAAAAGTTCAACGGAATTCTTTTTTAATATTCGAAATATTGGCGAAAGTTTTGGCTATGTCCGTTATGCTGTTGTAGGCGTATTCAATCTTTTAGATAAGGTTACTGCAAAAGGAGATGACCTAGCTAAGCTTTCGGAACGTCTTGGATTTACAGTAGAAGAACTTCAGAAATTTGAGTATGTAGCCGATTTGGCTGGCGTTAGCTCAGAAACCTTTGTAAAGGGGGTGAAAAAACTTTCTGAGGCATCAGTAGAGGCTGCTGGAGGAACGAAAGAGCAGGTTAAAGCATTTAAAGCTTTGGGAATATCTGTCAAAAATACAGATGGATCTATAAAGTCTAGTCAGGAATTGCTTTTGGCGATGGCGGATCGTTTTGCTGTGACTGGAAAAGGTGAACTTTCTGCTAGCCAAAAAATCTATGCGGCTCAAAAGCTTCTCGGAAAATCTGGTGCCGATATGATTACGGTTTTAAACCAGGGATCTGCAGCTATTAAAGAGCAAATGGATGAACTGGTTGCGCTTGGGATAATTGATGAAGATCAGGCTAAAAAAAGCGCGGTGTATCGAGATGAAGTTGGAAAATTAAAACGCGCAATAGATTATTTATCGATTTCGGTGGCATCTGATTTGTTTGGGCCAATGACTGAATCTGTCAAGTATTTGACGTGGTATTTGAAAAGTAATCGTGAAACATTGGTCAAGTCTATTCAGCCGTTTATCAATAAGATTCCTGAAATGGTTGAGGTCTTTACGGGCGCTTTGCCTGGAATTATTGACGCATTTATGGATGTCGCCAGTACGGTAAAGACCGTTGTGGATTATATCGGTGTAAAGTGGCCTGTGCTGCTGACTGTTTTTTCTGGAGTCGGACTTCCACTTGTAGTAATGGTTTATTCGGCGGTGAAATCAATGCTACTGTTTGCGAATACTATTTGGCGCGTTGCTTATTTCTTTAAAACGTCGTTTTCGAGCTCGGCGAAAAAGGCAACGGCCGATACCGCTGGGGTTAATAAAAAAATAAGTGAAACTGCTGTTGCTACGCAAAAGACGGAATCTCGGTTGAGTCGTTTGCTGAATGCCTTGAAAAGAACGGCTGCAGGGTACGATAAATTGGGGGTGTCTGCAAAAAAGGCGAAAGTTGGGCTAGAACAGTCTGGGAACTCTGCGATTATGTCGTCAAAGAAAATGGCTGGAGCTTTGACTGCTGCATGGGCGGCAGCAGAAGCTTTTGAAAAACTTACGGACAAAAATGACGAACGTTATAAAAATATGTCAGGTTTTAGCAAGGGACTCCGTGTTTCGCTTGACGTAATCGAAGATATTCCAATTTTTGGAAGCCTTGTAAAGGGTCTTGAAAATTTAAGCGTGGATAAGGTCGATTTTGAAAAGTCCGGTGTTGCTGATTTGTCCTCTTCTATGGGCGACTTGGAAGATTCTGATTTGTTTAGGGCGGTGACATCGACAAAGACTGTCAATAATAATCATCATAGCACGATTGACGTGAATTTCAATAATGTGCCGAAAAATGCCACTATTAAACGTAGAGGATTCGACGATCCTTCAATGTTCGGCTTTTCTATGAGTCCTGCATTTTAATAAAAATTTGCTTTTTTGTAAATTTTAAATTATATTTATAGTATGGTTCTTATAAGTACAATTATTGGCGTGATGGCAGCGTTAGCTTTTGTCTTGGTTATATTCTGGGACATAGTTTCTGTGGTTGTTGTTCCTTTTGCGCTTATAGCTGTTGCTGCGATTGTGTCGTTTATTTTTGGCCATTACGAGCTAACTTCAAGTAAATCTCGCAATGTAGCTGTAATTATAGTGTCGACTTTATTCTTGGTCTTGTCAGTTTACTTTTCTTTATCCTTTCCCGCAAGCATGGCCGACGGTGAGCACTTTAGGTCTATTGTTCCATTCCTGAACGTGTCATTTCGCTAAAATTTCCTGTTACCAAACATCCCTTTATAATTGCCAAATATCGTATGTTTAACTGGAATAGTTAGACAGGCGGTCCGCTTTGGCTTATATCGATACCCTCCAGAAAGTGACCATCCCGGTACGCGGTGAGCCCGTTGAATGCATTGCGGGCTCTTTCAAGGGCGTGCCTTTTTTCTTTGAATCGACCGAGTTTTCGGGCGGCGGGCGCAATGTCCAGACCAACAGCATCCCGTTTTCGAACGACCACGTGAACGAGGATACGGGCATAAATGTCCCGAAGTATTCGTTCAACATCTATTTTGTCGGCGAAGATGCCGAAAATCAGAAAAATGATTTCCTGCGCGTCTGCAACGAGGATGGCCCTGGCGAGTTGGTTCACCCGTATTTCGGGGTTTTCAAGGCGCGTTCCAGCGGTCCGATCAATCTTTCTTACGGCGACTACCAGGAATACATTACCGGCTCCGTAACATTCGTTCCGGAAAATGACTTCGAGCTGAAGAATTCTGTTGTATCTCTTTCCGGATTGGTAAAGAAAAAAGCCGTTGCATTGAGAAATACGTCTCTAGACAAGGCTTCGAAAAACCTGAAAACGGCGAATAAGGGCAAATCAGTCCTATCTAAGGCTGTCGAGATGTCGTACAAGGCTGTCGACGCCGTGTATTCTTCCCGTAAGGCGATCCAAAAGGCGTCCGAATTCGTCAAGCAAGTGGGTCGTATCAAGTCTAACCTTCAAACGATTTTGCTGGCTCCTGCGGATTTTGCCGCTCGGTTGCAGAATTTGATCACGATGGCAGGCGAAATCCTTGGTATTGATGTTGACCCGAAGGACAATGTTACCAATGGGATTGCATTGATGGCTTTTGCTTTGTCTGACGGCGTTTTTGACATGTATTCGTTGGCGAATCGTGCCGCGCTGACGTCTCTTGTGAGGATGACGGGTGCATCGATGGTGGCCGAAAACCTTGTCGATTGCGAATTTTCAAATTCTGGCGAAGCGGAGCGCTTCCAGGATAATGTCGCCTCTGCTTTCGACCAGATGCTGTCTGACACGGATGATCCTGATTTATACCAACAGGCTCAGGCCCTGGAATCGGCATCTTTGAAATACTTGCGAGACCAGCTGAGCCGTATTCCTTACGAGGTCGAGGTATCGCTTCCGGAAACGAATAATCTGCTCTCACTGGTTTACGGTGTATATGGGAACCTGGACGAATTTGACTCTGTACTCGAAAGAAACGGTTATAGGGATCCGTTGTTCGTCAAGCCGTCCGATAAACTTTTGGTGCTTTGCAATGATTAAGGTGATCAAAGATGGCGTTGAGGTCAAGGGATGGAAGTCTGTTAGTGTCAGGCTGTCTCTTTCGACGGTTTGTGACGGCTTTAATTTGTCGCAGTTTGTCGCCGACGATTTTAGTTCTCCGGTTCTTTTTCCAGGTGATGCCGTCCGTATTGAAGTTGACGATGAGCTGCTGGTTGACGGATATGTCGACTCGATGCAGTCTTCATTCTCTTCGAGCGATCATTCTATCGATGTCAGCGGCCGTGAAAAAACTTGCGACTTGGTGGATTGTGCTATTGAAGAATTTGGAAAGTCCTGGAAAAATAAGACTGTGTCGCAAATTGTGGGGGAGGTTTGTCAAGACTTTGGGCTCGTGTTTACCGCCAATGGCTTGCCGGATAATGGTCAAATCGCAAAGTTTGTGCCTGATCCAGGATGTACTGGTTTTGATGTCATTCAGGATGTCTGCCATCAAAAGTGCGTTGTGTGTACCTCTGACGGCGATGGCACGGTTCGTTTTATCAACGAAAGTAAGTTCGAGTATGCCGAAGATTTTTTGCGGCAAGGCGTCAATGTCGTTTCGGCGTCTGTGTCTTACGACAATTCTGAACGTTTTTCCGATTGTATTGTTCTTTGTTCGAGCGATCCTAAAACTAAAAGAAAGGGCAAGTCGAGCGATGGTGAAATCAAGCGCAAACGGTGCCTTGTCCTTGTAGACGAAGGCTACGGGACTGTAGAAACGGCCGGGAAACGGGCATCTTTTGAGGTTCTGTCTCGTTCTGCAAAGTCTACGACGCTGTCTGTTACATTGAATGGATGGAAGCGAAATAACGGCAAGCTTTGGCGGCCAGGTCTTTTGGTGGATTGCCTGATTCCTGCGTTTTTCGGTGATTTCGTCGAGACTTTGCTTTTGAATTCGGTCGAATTGTCTTATGATTCTTCTGGGTCCGTGGCTGTTCTTGAACTTGTCCGTAAGGATTATTATACACAGCCGCCTGAGCACAAAGGCAAGGTTAAGTCGAAGGCCAACCCGTGGGACGGCATCGAGGCGAAGACGAAGGCTTCGGGGGCGAAAAAGTGAATTTTGACCGTTTGCTTTCCCCGATAAAGTCGAGGCTCAGGTTGATGATTGCCAGGGCCGTTGTCGTCGCGTGCAAAGATAAGCATGTGAAAATCGACTTGCTTGCCGGTGAATCCCGTGAAGATGTCGATTTTTTCCAGCAATATGGCTTTTCGAGTCGTCCGAAGGGTTCTGTCGGTGCTGTTGCTCTTTTCGTCGGCGGATCTCGTGATAACGGCGTTGTCGTGGCGAGCCGTGGCGAAGACGACGATATGGGGATATCCCTTGAGCCTGGCGAAGTAGCCATGCATTCTTCGTTTGGTTCGAGCATTATCTTGAAAAAAGACGGTTCTGTCATGATTAAAACTAACACCGGGAAGCCGTTGCGCGTCGAGGGTGATGTCCATGTTGTCGGTAAAGTGCTGTCGACGGACGAAATCGCGGCGAAGTGTACGGATGTTCCGCAAGTGGGCCTTATGGATACGCCTCCGGCCGTTCATTTGAGTTCTCATTCGCACAATTCCGCAGTCGGTCCTACGAGCCCCCCTTCTCCTGGATCGTAAAAAAAAGGTGTTACCGAAACGGCGTGTACATGGCGTTTTTTATGTAATATATCCTTATATGAGCGATTTGCGTTTAGTCCCTCGTGGGGACGGAACCTACGACCTGTCTTTTGAAAATGGCGACTTGCAGATGGGCAAGTCGTTGGAAAATTCTGTATTGATTTCTTTAGGATCTGACGCCCGCGTCGCTGAAAAATCTTTCCGGAATGAACTTCAGGATGACGGCTGGTGGGGTGAACCGACGTTTGAAGGCGATCGATGGGGTAGTCTGCTTCATACGATCTTTAAAAAGAAAGATGATCCAAATATGATTCTTCTGGCGAAACAATATGCGGAAGATTCTTTGAGGTGGCTTGTCGATGATGGGGTTGCGAAATCTGTGCGCGTTGATGCTGCTAGTACGAACAATGCGTTGGCTATGGAAATCGCAATAACCAAGGGCGGCGAAGAAAAAAAGTATAGATATGAATTTTTGTGGAGCGAGGTTGCCTGATGGCTTTTGAAACACCGACATTGAACGATTTTGTCCGTATAAGCGAAAACGGCTTGTCTACGGCGTTTTACGGCGAGTCGTCGGTCTTGCGCAAGAGCGTGCTGAAGGTACTTGCCAGGGTTTTTGCCGGCGTTGCTTTTCTGGTGGTTCTTCTTCTCAAGAAAATGTGGAAGAATGTGTTTCTCACGACGTGTGATGTTGAAACGTTGAAAGACTTTGGAGTCGATTTTGATTTGCCTAATAAGCCAGAAAGCTTTTCTAAAGGTCGGGTTATTGTCAAGGCGTCTTCGGCTTCGACCGTGCTTTCCCAGGGGACGGTGCTTATTACCAATGACGATGTCGAATTCGAAGTTGTTGCCGATACGACTATCGCCGAGGGATCTGATGGAACGCCCGTTGGCGTTATTGCTCTTGCGTCTGGCGCTAATGGTAATTGTTCGGCTGGTACAGAGCTTTCTTTCCGGGATGGAGTTCCTGAAGGTCTTGGCGAAGAAATCGTAGTTGATTCTGAAGGTCTTGATGGCGGTTTTGTCGTCGATGTGACTGTCAATGGCAATGTCGATAAGTGGGGCGAGACCGTTGAAGAATATAGAACTCGACTTTTGAACTATCGAAGAAATCAACCGCATGGCGGGTGTGATGCCGATTATAAGACGTGGGCGGAACGTTTTTCGAGCGTGTCGAGATGTATCCCTGAAGAAAACTATCCTACGTCTGGAGCCGTGACGTGTGTGTTGGCGAATTATCATGGTGATGATATAACGCTTAATTCGACCAATGTTGCTGAAGTTGAGGCGTATATCAAGTCTGAAGTTCGAAGGCCGATAACGGCAAACGTTGCGGTTGTTTCGTGTTCCGCGAAGTCTATCAATTTGTCGATTTATCTTTCGAGCAATACGCCGGAAGTTCGCCAGTCTGTTATGGATGCGCTCAACATGGCGTTCCGGTCGTATGTGCCTGGAGATGTGATCAGGGCGTCTGATTTGACGGTGGCGATTAAAGTTTCCGCGACGAACGTTGACTATGTGAACGTTACGTCCGTGAATGGATCCGATTCGGTGACATTGTCGAAACCTAACCATGAACTGCCGGTTGTTGGCGATGTAGGGTGGACTTGATTATGCCTGGGTTTATCGTTAGGAATTATTCCGGAAGGACCGTGGCTACTGGAGGAACCGTGAGAGTTTACGGTTCCGGTTTTTCCGCTTCTACGAAGGCGTGGATAGGCGAATCGGAAGCTGTTGTTAATGATTATGAAGACGGTGTAATTGAAGTTTCGGCCGGACCTAATCCAGGCGATTATTCCCTTTATTTGGGGGAGTCCTCGTTAGACAAGATTTCGGTCGGTGAGATAACTGTCGTTGTAGACGTGTCTGACTTGCATCTGTATAAACCTGCAGAGCATTCCAGGAGTTCCGTATGCGAAATGCTACTTGGGCTGTTGCCGCGAGGTTTCGCTTGGTACAAGGGTCGTGATGGTATCTTTTATAAGCTGATGAACGGTATTGCGTATGCTGTTGCTGAATTGTATCGGCTTGTACGCTCGTTTCGTATTAATGTGTCTCCGTCGCATACGCCGTCATTGGATGAGTGGGAATCTGAATTGCAGTCGGGTATTGACTTGTCCGGCACTGATGCCGAGGTTGCAAAAAAAAGGCTCCTGAGAATATATTGGAAGGCTTGTCGGCGCGGTGGTTGTACTATCCCGTATTTCAAGAGTGTTATAGCTCTTTTTGGGCTTGATGCGGAAATTTACGAATACTGGAAAAATCCGGAAAAATTTTCTGATGTCGAGTTTGGCGACGACGATCCTAATTTCTACTGGATGGTCGAACTGGCAGCTGCTGAAGACGATTGGCATTATTGCACTTGCAACGATACGTGCAACGACTATCTGCAGTGGTGGTGGAATGTACCTGTTGAATCAATGATACAACTGATTAAGCCGGCGCATACGAAGCTGGTATTCGGTTACACTGTGTCAGATTGATGGAGGATTTATGAAGAGAATTAATACGCCGACAGCATCCAGCGGTAAATTCGTGGACGGAAATCCGTCTATTGGCCGCAAGGCTACGCAGTTCGACGCGGAATGGTGCAATAATGTCCAGGAAGAGCTGTGCAATGCTATCAAGGCGATTACCGGTAACGACCCGACGGGTGCTGTCTCGATGGATGAACTTGGAGCTGCGCTCGCTGCAAGTCTTTTTAAAGTATCTGTTGATATTGGGGACAATCCGGGCCATTTGATTTTTAAGTTTCCGTCAGAAAATTATTCAGGACCTCGGGAAATATATTTTATTGTTCGGCAAACTCAAGGCGGCAAGATGCTGTTTCCTGTCATTGGTAATGGTGAAGTTACTCGTGAAAAAATTGCTCCTGGTGCCGTGGGCGAAAATGAACTTGCTGATAGGTCTGTCTTGTCGAATCATGTTGAGGCTGGCGCGATCCTTGGAAAGCATTTGTCTGCTTCGGTAGTTTCGACGGTTGTTGCTCCTAGTGCGGCGAGCCAAACTACTAAAACTAAGGTAGCTGATTTGCATTCTGCTAATGTAAGTGGTCTTGTCGATATTACTGTGGTTGCGGCTTACGATGGAAGCGGATTTAATCCAAGTCAGGTGTCGTTTACGATAGAAGATGGTTCTGGTAATGTTTTGTCGACATGGGATGTTAATGGTGGTGGGGCTTTTTCTGGATCTTTTAGTAAAAGAATGGTTGGAAAGGCTTTGGCTTCTGGCATGCTGGTGCTGTACATGAACCATCCGTCAATTGTTACGGGCTGGACTCCGACAGTATCTATCGATGGTCTTGTGTATGCTTGATTGGTGAGTGCGGTATGGATAGGCAGCAGAAATGGATGGACTACTTGAAGCCGGTTGTTGTGGGGCTTGTCGCCTTGATGTCGGCGGCGACGTTCTATTTGCAGCGTCACGACAGCGGCGATGTCGATACGCGTGTGGCGGCGCTCGAAGTCCAGATGACCGCCAACAACAAGCATGATGACACTCAGGACCTGCATATCGAAAAGTTCGACGGTTACTTTGACAATTTTAGGGTCCTGTTGTCTGATGTCCGGTCTGATGTGGCTTTTATCCGTGGTAAGATGGAGGCGTCCAAGTGAGTTACGATGCCATCCTTGCCGAGCTTGTCGATGGGCTTCAGGCTGCCGGCCGCGAAAATTTCAATGCGGCCGACTCCGACGAGGCGATGGAGCGAATTGCCGAGCCGATAGCTAGGGCTATCTGTGACGGCGTCGACTTTTCCATCAAGGGCACGGCGACGGTCGCGGAAATAAACGCGATGCAGGACATGGAAGACGGCGACACGTGGGCCGTGACTGACGCTGGCACGATTACCAATTCGGACGAGACGACGGTGGAGGTAACGGCTGGCGACCTTGTCAGGTGGGACGGAGAGCGATGGGTGCGGTTCTTGCACATCGACCTTACCGGATATGTGACGGATGCCGAATTGGCCGCTGCAATAGCTGCAGTTCAGGCATCTATTGATTCTCATGCTAACAGAACTGACAATCCGCATCAGGTTACAGCTGCCCAGGTAGGGGCTGCGACGCCGTCTTATGTCGATACGGCCGTTGGCGCTGAAGCGACTATTCGTGGGAATGCTGACGACGCCCTGCAGCAACAGATTGACGCCAACCGCATCGACGTGGACAAAAATCTTGATTCGTCGAGCACGAATCCTGTCGAAAACAGGGCTGTCGCTGGAGCTCTTGATGGCAAGCAGGATCAGCTGACAGAGATGACCGACCAGGAAGTAAACGATTTAATCAACTCTTTGTGAGGATAACCAGATGGCATTACCGACCTCGACAAATAACGTGACAGTTCGAAAGCTGTCTTCCACGCTCCAGGGGATCTGGAACAAAATCACGACCGCGCTTTCTGGCAAAGCTGACAAGGTTTCCGGAGCGACGAACAACAATTTTGCGGCGCTCGATGCTAACGGCAACCTCAAGGATAGCGGTCACAAGCATTCGGATTACGCCTCGTCGACGCAAGGATCCAAGGCGGATTCTGCTATCCAGGGAGTGAAGGTCAACGGATCCGCATTGACTCCCGACTCGAATAATGTCGTGGACGTGACCAAGTCGGGACTTGGCCTTGGCAACGTGACCAACGACGCCCAGGTGAAACGTTCCGAAATGGGTGTGGCGAACGGTGTGGCCACTCTTGGCAGTGACGGTAAGGTTCCTTCCGCGCAGCTTCCGTCGTTTGTCGATGATGTTATCGAAGGCTATTACTACAATTCGAAGTTCTACCGCGATTCCGGACATACGGAGGAAATCACGCCGGCTGCAGGCATCATCTATGTCGACTTGCCGACGAACAAGACGTACCGTTGGGGCGGAACGGCCTATGTCGTTATATCTGACACGTTGGCGCTCGGTGAAACGAGCTCGACGGCCTACCGTGGCGACCGTGGCAAGACTGCATACGACCATAGCCAGATGACGAGCGGCAACCCGCACAACGTCACCAAAGAAGACGTCGGCCTCGGAAATGTGGCCAATACAGGTGACAGCGCTACTCCAGTAAGCGGCGGGACGGAAAAATTCACGACCGGCGGTGCCTACACTGAACTCAACAAGAAGGCGGACAAGGTTTCCGGAGCGACGAACAACAATTTTGCCGCGCTCGATGCCAACGGCAACCTCAAGGACTCCGGCAAGAAAGCTTCCGATTTCGCGGATGCCGCGCATACTCACACGACCGGCATCGCGGCCGACAGTGGAACTCCTGCTGTGACGCTGACCGCTAATACGACATACGCACTTACTGCGGGCGGGACGACTGTTATTTTTAAGACGCCTCCCGACAACAATACGACGTACACGAATCCGAAGCTTGGACACGGGTACGCGTCGTCGACGTCCGGCACGTCTCCTGCGTTCACGGCCGCAATTTCGAATTATACTTTGAACGGCGGCAATGGCGGTATCATTGCCATCAAATTCTCTGCCAATGTCCCTGCGAACGCGACGCTCAATGTGAATGGCACAGGGGCAAAGGATATCTATTGGAAGGGTGCGAAAATTACTGCCGGAGTCATCCAGCAGAACGATACCGCTGTAATGCAGTATGACGGTACAAGGTATCAGCTTCTTGGCGCTGACCGCAGTGTCCAGGAAATGACCGACCAGGAAGTGACCGATCTCATCGATGCGTTGACTTAGGAGCTGTGCATGGCTGCACCTACATCGACTAATGAAGTGACCGCGAGGAAGCTTTCGTCTTCCATCAGTGCTCTGTGGACGAAGATCAAGTCCACGTTCCAGCCCGTGGCCGACAGGGTCACGAGCATCCGCGCCGCGTCCTCCGCTACTGACACCAACTATCCAACCGAGAAGGCCGTGAGGACGGAGCTGGACAAGATGGCTCCCGGTGCAATCACGACAGACGCCGTAGTGGCCAATGGTGACAAGTTGCTTTTCTCCGACGTCAGCGACAGCGGAAAAATCAAGAGGATGTCCGGTGTCACGTTTGACGCGGCCACGAAGAACAGGTTTCTTTCCAGGAACGGGACCTTCGAACAGGTCCTTGAAGCAGACGTTGACTGGGGAGGAACTGCAAGAAGTGGTTCGAAGGCCCCGATTGAAACGTTCACAAGGCAGAACGCATGGTTCGGGCCCAAGCCCAGTGCGGTGTATGCCGAATACACGACCAACCTAACTGCCGACAATCCGACATGGACCGATTACGGGTTGACCGACGTCCAAAAGCAAAAATTATTCAGTGGGACGGATGTGTCCGTCGCTATGACGGCAGGAAAAGCAACCCATGTGCATCCTGGATATACAGGGACAACGACTGCGGCAAAAGACTTGACTCCGGAGATGGAACCGGACCAAGGCGTACGTGTTACGATATGTTGCCGTTCTCTTTCTACGAGGGACGTAGACACTGATAATTGGTGTTATTCGTTCTTGCGGCGTATATTGATTTATGTCGCAACCTCATCGTCGAGAGACATGAAGGTCAAGGTCGAGAAACAGACCGGTACGCGTTACAAGTCGAACGATGACGTATGGGAAGATTTAGGAACATTTGCTTTGTCCGGTGATAGCGGATGGAACTCGATTCCCGTCTCTAGCAATTTTGGAGGCGGTTGGACGCAGAATAGCAACATATATACCATGCGCTTTACCTTCTGGGCGGAATCGATGTCGCCAACGCCAGCAGCATCCCAAACGGGATGCTGCAGAGTCATGGGAATAGTGGCGCTCAATCATATCATGTGGACCGCTTCAGGATTGAGCCCGGAAATGCAGAGGTCCGGCCTCCCGTGTGCCATTGCCTATGACGGCTCGGTGACGTTCCCTGCAAACGTTAAGGCTCCCACTTTCGAGGGCAAGTTCAAGACCGCAAGGAAACTGGCCGTATCGCTGTCGAATACATCTACAGACACTTCGTTCGACGGAAGCGCGGACGAGACCAACATCAAGACGACGGGTACGCTCGGAGTTGGAAACGGAGGAACCGGCAAGGCCTCGGTCACGGCTGGCAATTACGTGGTGGGCGCCGGGACTTCCGCCATGGTGGAGAAGACCCCGAAGGAGGTCGGCTCCAACGTTCTCTCCAGCCTCGACGACAAGAGCAACGCATCCAACTACGCCAACTTCGTTGACGGCGATTTCGTTGTCGGTTCCGACCATGTGGACGCATCCACTATCAGCGCATCCACGTTCGTGCGCCGCACCGCTCTCAATCTCTGGAAATACATCAAGTCCAAGCTCTCCGGTTCCGACGTGAACATCGGGGGTAACGCCGCCACCGCCACGAAGGCCACGCAGGATGCAGACGGCAGCGCCATCAACACGACCTACAAGAAGCTCGCTGGATCGAGCAAGTTCACCGAGCCGCAGTGGATAGACGACAGAACTCGGTCATCGTACAACGACTTGAGGATAGGCAATTCATTCAAGTTGCTCTCCCTCGGTATTAGTAGCGCCGGTAACTTGTTACTGAGAGAACTGGCAGGTGGAAGGACGAACTCCCCGACCTCCGAGAAGAGCATCATCCACACTTTCAACGGAGGGACGGAATACTTCTTCAACGGCAAGGCGTCTAATGCAGGCACGGCCGACGCTCTGGCCGACGATTCCGCCTATGTCCACAAGAGCGGATCCGAGACCATCTCCGGGACCAAGAAATTCACCGCAGCGGAGGTGAACTCCGACTCTTCCTCCGGCACGTACAGCGGCTTCTTTGTCAAGCGCACTGCCGCGGACAACGGCAACAAAGTGTACAGGATTTCCCTCGAGGTCACTAACTCCGGTTCTAGGGGCATATACGACTACGGTGGAAACGACTACGACGGAGACGAGACTTGGATTATACGCAAGACGAAGGATGGTGACATCAAAGTGGGCAAGTCCACCGACAAGGTCTACATCTCCGACAAGTGCTTCGACTTCAGCGGGACGATCGGAAGCGACGCGAACACCTTCTACTTGGGGTAGCCATCATGCCGAAGGTTAACGGGTTTGACGCCATAATGACGAGGCACATCACCGCCGACAGGGTTTTTTGCATCATCGGACGGAACGGGACGCGTTTCCTCCAGCCGGGGCGTTCGCTAGGGCTTTCTGCCGTTGCTATTGGGACGTGTCTGCGCAGTGAACACTACGTACCGTTCAAGGTAAAAAAGATAAGCGGAACTCTTGGTTACGAGTGCAACGAGAACTACAGCGTGTTCCGTGTGGGTCACCACGGACAATGGTGGCTTGGGCAGGATTCCGACACTTCAGATTATGGTTTAGCGACATCCATGATGACGAACTTTCCCAACGACGATAACGACGAGTTATGGCTGTTCCCGAAACGAACGTCGTCTGTATCCGACATGGACGTTGTTGGTAACGGAGGGCTTCCTGCCGAGTCGGCCGTACATTCGGACTTGTATTTGGAAGATGGCTGGACACGAGGTGTCGAGGCGACGGGATGCTATGACTGGGGCGTTACGGTGTGCATCCACAGCAATGACCTTCAAGTAGCAGATGCTATGGCGACTAACATGCGCGGGGTGTATGTCCCGTTCTTCGAGGGGAACGGTTCAGCGAGGCTGCTCTCGTTGAATATGAAGAAGAGAATCACCGCGGCGGGTAGCTCTTCCGTCAAGTTCGGTGACTTGATGGTGTGGGCTGGTACGTACAGGGCGACCAACGGGACGCAATGGATAGGCGATCCGGTGCTTCGTATCCACGACGGGTCGTCTATGATTCGCAATAGTTACAACGACTCGTCCGAACTGCGCGTTGAGACGGTGGTCCAGATCCGTGGGACGTAAAAAATTTAAAAGGAACGTGTACAAACTAAATTTATAAGAATTTTTCAAAATCGCCATTAGGCGAGACTATCTCCGTAGATTTGGAAATGCCGCACGGGAATCCGTGCGGTTTTTTGTTTTCCAAACCAAAGGAGATAGTTTTATGGCTACTTACGAAAACAACGATTACGCCTCCAAGGGCGTTGGAACTGCCGGTCTCACGCTCGGCGTCATCGGCACGGCGCTTGCCAGCGGCGGGCGCAACGGCAACGGTCTCGGTGGCCTCTTCGGCAACCAGAATCCGGCTACGAGCCCGGTTTACCAGTTGGCCCAGAAGGACAACGAAATTGCTTTGCTCAAGGCTCAGCAGTATTCCGACAACAAGATCGCCGTCCTGACCGAACGTGTGTCGAATCTTGAAGCCCGCGTCCTGGCCGACGAAAAGACCGACCCGCTGCGCGACCAGATCCTTGGCGACCGCATTGCGGGCCTGCAGAACATCGTGAACCGCATCAGCGCTCCGTTCGTGCCGAACTACGCCGTGGCTCCGGGCTGGGGGCCCGCTTTCGTGTCCCCGTTTCCGCCCGCTCCGCCCGTCGCAGCCGGTAGCGGCACCGTTACCCCTGCCACCTCTTCCTCCGGCACGTCGCAGGCCGCGTAAAAAGAGGTAGCCTATGCAGATTTCGCTTGATAAAGCCGTAGACGGCTTCATTGGCTTCATGGCCGACCAGGTGGCAACAATTCAGAAAATGGGCGACCGTTTTCTTGGATTTGCAGCTCTCGGGGCGCTCAAGAGTAATCCTGGAGCACTCGTTTCCAAAATCAAACCATGGATGGAAATGTTCGGCGTTCTTGCCAACGACATGGTAAATTTGGATTCCGCAAAGGCCGCTCTCGACCTGGCGTTTTCCAACGTGCCGAAGGTGTCCTATTTCGGATTCTCGTTTACCAGCGAAGATGTCCCGGCCCTTCTTGCGAAGATGCAGGGTGCCGCCGAAATGGAGGTTACGCAATGACCGAACGCATGAAAGCGGTTCTGGAGCGCACCGAAAAGACGCTCTGCCGTCACCTTGAAGACCTGAATGACCAGGTTGATCAGGATGGCGGCCGCATCAAGGACCACATGACTCTCGATGGCATCAAGGACTGTCTCAAGTCCATCAAGTGCCGTGAAGAAATCATGTCTATGGCTGACAATGCCGAAGCCCCGAAGCCGACTGTTGCTTCGGCGGCCGTGGCAAAGTAGTCCGTGGTGCGCTAAAAAAGAAGCGGCCTGGATGATTCCGGGCCGCTTTCTTTAGCTTAAGTTGTGTTGACGGCATTGCTGAAGATGACAGATGACGTTGTTGTAGTAGTATTGCAGATCTTCAGGGGCGGTTATGAACGGTAAAATGGCGGTAAACTCGTTTTGTCCCGTTGCTTCAACTTGCGTTACCAAGTCCTGGAGCTTGTATTTTTTGACCATTTTGTTGAAATGTTCAATCATGGCGTTGTTTTGGACTGTTTGAAAGCGTTTTTGCTTGTCGAGTTGTTTTTGGAATTCTTTGGAATCTATTCGTGGCCGCGGATCGAATGCGCCAAGAACGCCTGAGATTTTTTGGGCGTAGTCGGCCGCTTCGTGCATCTCGTTACTTTTGAAACACTTGACGTCAAGTTGATCCGTGATGATTGCGCTGTGGGCGATGTCTTCTTTTGGTGGGTCAAATGTTTTTGCTGTGACGACAAAAATTACTGGATAGCCGTTCTGCTCTCCGAATTTTGTCAACATTTTGTCCAAATCTTTTATCAAACCGTCGTTTAAAATTTCTGTTATTGCTTTTTCGTGCAGGTCTTTTAGTGTTCTCAATTTGTCGTTCATTTTTTAACGTCCTCTGTATTTAAAGTTGTCGCAATATCCGTCTCCGTTGGTGCCACGTGATATTCTTAAATCTGCAACGCAATGGCCGTAGGTCATTTCTGCATTAGGATACCAAAATTTACATACTGCGCATGTGTGCATGTTGTCTGGAGCGCTTTTCATTTCTGCGTAACCGGGTAGAGCGGGTAGAGTTTTTTCAATTAATTTTTTCATTATTTATTTCCTTTGTTAAAATAATATTTTTTTTGATTGTAACCAAAAAATGACCATAGTCTGTATAAGCCTTTTGTTGTCTCAAAATAAAACATCAGCTGACTCTTAATCAGCGGGTCGCAGGTTCGACCCCTGCATCATCCACTAAAGTGCCGATTTCGTCAAGATTTCGGCACTTTTTTTATAATTTCGGCTGGTTTTTGCGCCTGGAAAAATGCCGATTTTCGCAAAAATACGCAAAATTCACTATTTGCTGTTTTTGGTGTAATTTTGCCGTTTTTTTTGGTTGCGTGTGGATGTAGTCACCATTTTGTAACCACCTAAAAACCAAAATAAACACGCTTGTGAAGTTTGTGTTTTTAGGGTTGTTTTTATAAATTCATTTTAATTTTTCTTTAAATGGCGTCTGGACGGGCAAATTTTTTTTTCGATGTCTTCTTGTGCAGCCTTGTCGAAAAAATCTTTGTAGAGCTCGCTTGGGGCGTGATTGCGGCGGTGTCCGTTGCGTTTTGGCGGATGGTATTCGAGGGTTCTGCTGATTTCAAATCGTTGTCCGTTGTCGCCACGAATAATGTTGGATGGATGGACCGTAAATCTGTAGTGTTTCGGGTTGTAATCTTGATGAAACCACATCATCGCCTTGAGACGCTTTTCGGATTCTTTTTCGACTTTCAGAATCAGCTTGAAAAAAGTGTCTTCAAGGTTTTCGACGGAATGAAAACATTTGTTGAAATCGTAACCGCCATTAGGTTTGCGCTGCGGAATTAAGCGTTTAGAAAATTCTTCGAGATTGACTTTGAACACTGGGTCAAAGTCCATTTCGTCCGGAAAATGTCTTAAAGGGCCTCCGCGAATATTGTGGCGGTCATTTTCGTCGGCGCTCAGGTAGGTTTTAGGCATCAATCTTGACCTCTACTTTAACATTTTTGATTGCTGGATTTATAATATCTTTCAGCGTTTTAAAACTAATTTTCATAAATTGAGTATTGATGAATGCGGCCTGTAAATTTACTATCGGTGAAGCAAATTTAAGACCAAAATATTCTTCAATCATTGCCTTGATTAAAATTTCTCGTTCTTCGTCGGTTGTTACTATTTTATATTCGTTAAATTTATACTTTAAACGATTTTCAAGCGCGTCGTGAATTCGGTCAAGAATAACTTCGGAAATTTTTTCATTTTTAAAATTGTCGAAAATATTATCCATGATTCCAAATATGGTCATGTTTGAATCATCTTTTTCAGGTTCGTTTTTTACGACAACAGGGTTTAGTAGTCCTTCGATCTTCTGGGATTTAGAATTGAATGTTGTGTATTGTGATTTTTTGTCCATCATGTATTCCTCGTTCAATAATATACTAAATCGCGTTGATGGCATCCTTGAGGTCGTCCTGCATCAGGTGCGAATAAGTATTCAGGGTGATGTCGATGGATTCGTGGCGCATCAGCTGCTGGACAGCCTTGACGTTCACGCCTGACCTTATGAGGTTGCTGGCGAAGCTGTGCCTGAACTTGTGATTGTTTGCGCCTTCGGGATCCAAGCCCGCCTTGATAACGGCGTCGCGGAGAGCGCGGATGCTCGTTGTGTTGTTGGCGAATGTGCCTGCGGCCACGATGGTTTCGTCCGGGTTCCCAGGCTCGCCAAGCTCGTTTTTGAGGCGTTCGGAGACCGGAACGGTGGCCAGCTTGTCGCCCTTGCCGATGAGCGTGATTTTGCCGTCAGCGACGTTTTTCCAGCGCAAATCGCGGGCCTCGAAATAGCGGAGCCCGGCGAATGCCATGAGGGCCCAAAACTTGCGGAAAGAAGTGCTTGGCGCTGATGCCAGGATTGCATTGATTTCTTCCGGAGTCCAAAAACCTTTTGCGGTCCTTTTGAGCTTCGGTCGGCGCACGTATTCGAACGGGTTCCCGATGGTCTTGTAGATGCGTTGCGAGAAAGAGAACATGGCCTTGGTGAGCTTCAGGATCTCGCTTGCGGTCTTCGGGGCGTACTTGGTGGCGATGACGGTCGAGAATTCAACGGCGTCCTTGTCGCTGACCTGTGAAACAAGTTTCTTGCCTCTCGATGCGGCCCACTCGAGGAAATACGAAAGCCTGAGCTGGTAAGCGCGGACGGTTGCGTCGCTCGCGGAGTTGGCGACCTCGATGGAATCGACGAACTTATTCTTGAGCTCGACCAGGTGCGCGTCGGGCTTGTCGCTCGCGAATCCTTCCGGAAGAAACTTTTGCGCATTCATCAGATCGAGCCAGGCGATGGCGTCGGCCTTTTTTTTTGTGCCGAGCGAAATGACGTGGAAAAGGCCGTTTTCAGAAATCCGGCCATACCAGGTCATGTTGCCTTTACGCTTATGCTTTTGAAAGATACTATATCTTTTCATTTTGATTTTCCTATACGGAACTTCTGGCATCGAGCCAAGAATTGAAGGCTTTAACGCTGAAGTAATACTTGTGGCGTTTTTTAGTCACGAAATCGTAGAAGGGCAGAGGCGGAGAAAGTTTCCCTTCCTTTGTCAATGCGACGAGCGTTTCAATGTACGAGCGAGAGAACCCGGAAAAATCGACGAGTTCTTTGACGCTTAGACAGTCTGTCCCTGCGATATTTTTCATGCGTCCTCCATTATTTTAATCTATGTAGCGCCAGCTTTGCGGTGGACGTTTCATTCCAAATAGGTCTATGGGTAGCGGGTCCCTGAACTTTTGCGGCTTGTCAATATGCCAGGCGCAAATGCTGCAATTTTCGCCTTGGTATTTTTGCAATTCTTTAAGGCTTGCTTGTCCGGCAACCAAATAAGGATTGTCTTCTTTCATTCCTCGAGAATCGATTATTTTTACGCCTCCCCAATAAAAGAATCCGGTTATCTTGCGAACGGGTGTCGTCTCGTATAGGTAGACCTTAAAGTCGGGATTTCCGTCGCGCAGCTTGACGGGGCACATTCGATGCGGCAGGTCCTTTCGCAACTCAATAGTCTTCTTGCCGTCGTATATCAGGTTAGCCCACTTCGGGTGGATGGATAAAATGATGTTCATTCCTGCTCCTTGGATTTTTCGTAAGCCTTCTTGATTCTTGCAACGGCATCTTCCATTTTGATGTTTCCGGCAACGGTGTCGCATTCCAGTTCCTCTTTCGTCATGAGGTCTTTGCCCATGACTTCGAAAAGTCCCTGCTCATGTCCGTAGCTTCCGATGTGGCAGACAATGTCGGACCCGCCGCCCCACTCGAACGTCAGCTGGTCCACGCAACCGAACAGGTTTCTTTTCTTGTACGGGATTTTTAGCTCATCAAGTTTTTTCGCTAGTTCCAGAACACGTTCGCTGCAACGTTCTTCCTCGCTTGATGGGGCGTGGTCTTTGACAGCGACCATGGCGGACATGCTCGACAAAACGTCCATTATTTTATCCATTTCTCATTTCTCCTATGGTTAAAGTATCTCGGCTGGCGGGACTCGAACCCGCGTCAAAGCCGCCCCTTTATGGAAGTGGGAACGGGACACGCTCGCATTGCTTCCATTCAATGCCGTGCTGCCTGACCACTAGGCTACAACCGATTTTCCTATTTTAAGACTAACGCCGACTGGTTTGATGTTTCTGGAATCCTCACGGTGTCTTCCGTGGGCTTGCCCTTTCACTTGCTGGACAGCTTGTTGGTCAAATCCATGAGCATGTTCAATCCCACGGCATCCATTGCATTCCCGGCACCGCCCTTGGAGTCGCCTGCCATCATAATTTCCGGGACGAGCGGGTGCGAGGATTTTGCCAGGGCCTCAGCTACGCCGACCTTGGTCTTGTATTCCCATTCGGCACGTTCCTGCGGTGTGAGGCCTGCGTTGACAAGTGCACGGTTGGCGGCTGCTTCGGCTTCCTTCTCGGCCTTGATTTTCTTTGCCACTTCCAAGGCTTTCAGGGCTTCAAGCCGGGCCACTTCTTGTTCCTTCTGCGCCTGGAGAATGGCGACTTCCTTCTCCTTCTGGGCCTTCGTCACCTCGGCAATC
>JAFXLS010000061.1 GCA_017530965.1 Fibrobacter sp. | reverse complement strand
CTCGGTCTCGACAAGATCTTTAAGGAAGCCGGTGCCGAATGGCGCGAAGCAGGCTGCTCGCTCTGCCTCGCCATGAACCCGGATAAGCTCAAGGACCGCCAGGTGAGCGCCTCCTCCAGCAACCGTAACTTCAAGGGCCGTCAGGGCAGCCCGACGGGCCGCACCATCCTCATGAGCCCCGCCATGGTGGCTGCCGCCGCCATCGAAGGCAAGGTCACCGACGTCCGCAAGTACATCAAGTAACGCAAGGAGATTTAAAAAATGAATTCTATCGACATTGTTAAAGGTTCCGGCGTTCCTGTACGCGGCAACGACATCGACACTGACCGTATCATCCCGGCACGCTTCCTCAAGTGCGTCACGTTCGAAGGCCTCGGCGACAACGCCTTTGCCGACGATATCGCCGGTCTCGCCGCTCAGGGCAAGGTCCACCCGTTCCGCGATCCGGCCTACAAGAACGGCTCCATCCTCGTTTCGAACCAGAACTTCGGTTGCGGCTCCAGCCGTGAACACGCTCCGCAGGCTCTGAAGCGCTGGGGCATCCGCGCCATCATCGCCGAAAGCTACTCCGAAATCTTCTTCGGTAACTGCGTGGCCATTGGCGTGCCCTGCTACAAGGTGAGCCACGAAGTGGCAGACAAGATTCTCGCCTGGATCGAAGCACACCCGAGCGAAGAACTCGTGACGAGCACCGAAAGCCGCACGCTCAAGATGGGTGACGAAACCATCGAGCTCACGCTTGCCGACGGCCCCCGCGGTCAGTTCCTCGACGGTTCCTGGCACGCACGCTCCGCCCTCATGGCCAACGCCGACAAGGTGCAGGAACTTGCAAGCAAGCTGCCGTATATGCAGTTCCTTAAGTGACACGTAGTGTCATCCTGAGCGGAGGGCGCCAGCCCGAAGTCGAAGGACCTCCCGTAAATTGTCATCCTGGAGGGAGCCGTAAGGCGACCGATAGGATCCACAAGCATTACAAAGCGCCCGGTTTAAAAGCCGGGTGTTTTTTTATTTAGGGCCTAAAAACTTTCATTTGGAGAAATATTATCAAATAGTCAATTTTTGACAGCAGAATTAGAGTATATTTTTCGTATGAGAAAACATTTTCAACCATGGTTAAACTTATGATTACACCAGAACAGGCCGTTAAAATCTTTAAAAAAGAATACAAGGGCTACAAAGGTCAAAAAATAGTGCACTTGACAAAGGTCGAGGGATATGGCTATGTGATAAACATGAGGCCTACAGTTTACACAGGGCCTATGGGTGTTGATTTTGACGGTAAATTTGTAATGTTTGACGCAGACCTGTTTGACGAAAACGACCCTTTCACAAAAGCAAAAAATGAATCACTAGATTACCTTCTCTAATTTTTTTCTTATACGGACTCTTTACGAGCAGAGGAAAAACAGGAACGGTAAAATGGTCGGTTATCCCGAAAAATGCGAGTTCAAAGCCCCGTCCAAGTCAAAGTTAAGAATAATAAAAGAGCAAAAACTTGGAGAAGTTGTTATATTGGAATGTACGTTGGAGGCCTGATATGCCGTACACGATGGATGAACTTGAGGAATTCTTGCGTAAGGACGAGGACGAAATCCGCAATGCCGTAGAGCGCGTCCGAAAGCATCCGGTAAAGACGAAGCCGGATATAAAGGATTTCATGGATTGGGACCTTTTCCGTCTTCATGCAATGTCATACAATCGGCACACTCCGTTTCACGATAGCATAAAAATTGACTGGGAATTCCGAGATAAAAGATTCGAAGAAATCCTCGGCGACGATTACTGATTTTTAGGCTCTTTACGAGCTAAGAATTTCAGCGCGGCCCATACCCTACACCATCTCGGCCTTGAGCTTTGCGGCGAGTTCTAAAAAAACTACATTTCAAGTCATGCTCTCTTCCCCCATCGACAACATTCTCGTAGAAAAGGCGAAGCGCCAAATGCACTTGCGAAGCGGCGAGAACATCGTCAAGACGTACAGAATTTCTTTGGGCAAGAATCCGGTCGGAGCAAAGGTCAAGTCCGGTGACAACAAAACGCCCGAGGGCAATTACACCATCGTGCTTCACAACCCCAAAAGCAAATTTCATTTATCGCTCCGAATTTCGTATCCGAATGCGGAGCAAATCGAGGCCGCGAAAGTTGGTAACTACGAGCCCGGCGGCGACATCATGATTCACGGCTACCCGAACAAGGTTCCTGCATTCCTCTTTAAATTCTGGCACAAGTGGAAAGACTGGACCGCCGGCTGCATCGCCGTCACGAACGACGAAATCGAAGAAATTTACGAAGCCGTCAAGGACGGAACACCTATAACCATCAAGCCTTAGCGCATATACTTCGACTTATACCCGTGGTTTTCTTTGGGACGCAAATCATTGGGATACATCACGTCGGTGTAGATGTCTTCTTGCAGCTGTTTCACGAGTTTGTACACTTCTGCGTAATTGGCGATACTGTCAATAGAAATGCCCGCATTGGTAGAAGTCCTACGCCCGTTCATCGTAGCGGGATTCGCCTGCGCAGAGGTCGTGATGATATCGCCCACGCCAAACCACTGGTCGAAAATGCCGCGGTGCAAATCTACGTGCGAAAGTTCTGCGAAGGGTTTTGACTTATATGTCCTAGCAAAGATTCCGCCAGAAGCGTAGATTCCTTTGTCGGTAACGATATAGGCCGTATTGCGGTACCGCCTAAACGAAAGCAGCGCCCCGCCCAGGTAAAGCCAAACCGGCATCATGTGCAACGCCATGAACGGTATGATAAAGAAGGCAGCCTCGTTCGCCTTGTCCGAAGAGAATGCAGCCCCAATAAAGAACATGTCAAAAATGCCCCACAATGCAGCAAACGGGAGCAATGGATTGAAAATGCATTCAAAGATAAAACACCTTTTGTCCGGCTTGCCGGAATAAAGGATCTTTTCCCCCTTCCCTATCAAAAGCGTCAGTTCGTTGTCCATAGCCACACCTCAAATCAGAAAAATAATTCCCTTTTAATATAACCAAATAAAAACGCTTTACTCATTTTTTTATGGGACTTATGCGTTTTAAATGAAAAATATATCCACCATGAAGCATTTGTAATGGAAAATGATGGTGGACTTTAGTATCAAATGCCCAATGGGGAGCTTCGTCAGTCCGCTGTATAAAGGATACGTAAAAAAAGATAAACGCACACGCGTCTATTTAACATTTTATCCAAATTTTCTAATACAAAAGATAGACATTGTAGTTTTCTTTATATATATTACCATCGAGTGTTTATATTGACACTTTTGAGTCTAGAAAGGAGAACAACAATGTCTATTGGAAAGCACCAGAAAAGGCTTTCATCCCTATCCACTCTTTTAATTTTTGCCCTAGTCGCATTCCTCGCTGGATGCGCAGGAACACAAATTGAACGGAACTCCGTTCCCGGCCTCGACATCAATGGTAAAAAACTTTGGGTTCTTGTCGACGACCAGAAGGCATACACCGGCTATACCACCAAGCTTGATTCCATTTGGAAATCTTACGGCGAAAAGAACAAGCTGGAAATTGAATACCGAAAAAACGAAGCCCTAGCTTTGGAACCGGTTAGTCCCAAGGCACTCATGGAAGAATGCCGCGATTCTTACCTGCTGCAGACCGCAGTCACGGGTAAATCCGAAACCACACAGTACGATGCCGCTACGGGCATGGTCGTAGGCGGATCCAGCGAAGTCGAATACACCTCCGTCATGTACGACTGCAACACCGGCAAAGTCGTTTGGAAAGCCATCTTAAAAACCACCGGTATGGAACTTTGGGCCCAGAGCGAACTCGTAAAAGGCATTTTCAAGGACTTCCATGAGAATTCTATCTTAAAAGAGGAGAAATAATGAAAAAACTATTCTTACTTGCAATTGCTGCACTTCTGCTTTGCTCTTGCGCGCCTGCAATCCAGAAAATGTCCAACTTTGATACGGTTCACCCGCTGCAAGGTAAAACCGTGGTCGTCGTTTCCGAATCCCACAAGCAGGTGGCAGATTTCGCAAACCAGGTCGCAACAACCGTGGCCGACTCACTGAAGGTTCACGGAGTCGAAGCCAAGGCTTTTGTACAGGACAAGAGCTCGCTTTCGCTGAGCGAAAGTCCGGTTGTCGATTATGCCAAGGAACAGAACGCCGACTACTTACTGCTCCAGAACTTTACCAAGGTAAACCTCTACAACGCCGCTCTTGACAGCTTCGAAGAAGAACTGGTTCTGTACTCCATTGAAGAAAAGAAGCCCGTATGGAAGGGTTCCGTATCTTGGAACAATCCCATGCCCCTGGGTAATGGCCCCGGCATCACTGCCGCCCGCCAGGCAGCCATGGAACTCTTGACGACCGACGGATTCGTTCCCGCCAAGCAGTAAGTTACTAAACCAAATTACCCTAAAAAAGCTACTAGAAAACCGCTGGCCCCATGACCAGCGGTTTTTAATTAACACTTGTATTGGAATTATCCCAGACGATTGTTGATGACGTTCCAGTCCACAATCTGCCACAGGCTCTTCAGATAATCCGGACGGCGATTGCGGTAGTCAATGTAGTAGGCATGTTCCCACACGTCGAAGGTGAGGAGCGGCTTGAGGCCCTTGGTGAGCGGGTTCTGTGCATTGCCTTCCTGCGTGATGACGAGCTTGCCCGAAGCATCGGCAGAGAGCCATACCCAACCGGAACCGAAGAGGCCTGCGCCCTTTGCCTGGAATTCTTCCTGGAACTTTTCAAAGGAACCGAAATCGCGGGCAATTGCTTCGGCAATTTTACCGGTCGGAACGTTACCTGCAGAAGGAGCCTTAAACTGCATGAAATACATGTAGTGATTCAGGAACTGGCCTGCATTATTGAACACTCCGCCTTCGGACTTGGTAACGATTTCGCTGATGGACTTGCCTTCAAAGGCGCTACCCGGAAGGGCGGCATTCAAGTTGTTGAGGTAAGTCTGCAGGTGCTTGCCATAGTGAAACTCAATTGTTTCTTGGCTGAGAACCGGAGCCAAGTCCCCCGCTGCGTACGGAAGCGCGGGCATTTCAAATTTTCCGTTTGCTTGCTGAATCATATTTTCTCCTTGGTTAAAGATTGTGTCATTCTGAGCGAAACGTAGTGGAGTCGAAGAATCTAATCGTTATGAGTCTAGATCCTTCGACTACGGCGTTTCACGCCTCCGCTCAGGATGACAATTTGAGTTGTTAAATAGCACTTTCTATAAACTCTTTCCGGAACGTACCGTTGCCGAGCAGAATGTCAATAGGCAATTTTGTGAATTCGTATTCGTAAGGCGGCTGTTTCCAGGCGAAATCCTTCGGGTATTCGTTGAAAATGTACTGCAACAGCTTTACCGCCATATCGAAACTGCGGAACTTATCACGGTCGAGCACATGGATCTGCGCCCCGCCACAAATCTGGCCTGCGCCCTTGTGGAATGTGGGCTGGAAATAATTTTCGCGGAAATACACGCCCGGAAGTTTAAGGTCGTTCATGTACTTGCAAAGCTTGACAGCATCAATGAACGGCGCACCAAAAATTTCGAAGGGACGCGTGGTGCCGCGGCCTTCGCTCACGTTAGTGGCTTCGAACAGGCACATGCCCGGATAAACGATAGCGGTATCGAGAGTCGGCATATTGGGGCTCGGCAAAATCCACGGGAGGCCCGTCTGGTCGTACCACATCTTTTTATCGTAGCCTTCCATACCGAGCACGAAGAGTTCACACTTGGGGAAGCGTTCTTCCTTGAACTGGACGGCGAGTTCGCCAATGGTCTTTGCATGACGCGTGCGGATGCTGTGGAGCCCCACGAAACTCGTGTAGTTCAAATCCAGCACAGGGCCTTCTTCGTCCACGCAGTTGATGGGGTTCGGACGATCCACCACAATGACGGGGATTCCAGCCTTTTCGCAGGCTTTCATACAAAGGAACAATGTCCAGATGAACGTGTAGTAGCGGGCACCCACATCTTGCAAGTCCACGAGCATCATGTCCACATGGGAAAGCATTTCGGCAGTGGGCTCACGATGTTCGCCGTAAAGGCTATAAACGGGAATGCCCAGTTCGGGGTCGGTATAACCTTCCCATTCGATCATGTTGTCCTGGGTGTGCCCCTTGATGCCGTGCTGCGGGCCAAAAAGGGCAGAAAGCTTAAAAAGTTTGCCGTCGTATTCTTTGAGCAAATCGAGGGTGTAGTGCAAATCCGGGAGAACCGATGCCGGGTGTAAAACTGCGCCGAGGCGCTTGCCCTTGAGGGCTGCGGGGAAAACTTTTTCAAAACGAGAAAGAGCGAGAGAAACCATGTCTTTTATTCAGAGTTAGGAGTTAGGAATTTGTAACTAAAGTCAATATATAAATAAAAACACGCCAACGCATTAGTTTGCCCCCAAATTGACAAAGAATGTTTTCAAAAGGGCGTTTTTTCTTAAAATGGCACAAAGTGACAGACGGATTTTTTTATTTTTAGCCCAGAACAAAAAAAATAGGATGTATTATGGCATATTTGAATAAAGTGATGCTTATCGGCAATATCGGCAAGGACCCCGTCATTAGCGCAAGCGCAGCAGGTCGCAAACGCGTATCGTTCTCCTTGGCCACCAGCCGTCGTTATCGTGACAACAATGGTGAACAGAAGGAACAGACCGACTGGCACAATATCGTGGGTTGGGGCAAAATCGCCGACACGATGGAAACCCTCGGCGTGCACAAGGGCATGACCCTTTATGTCGAAGGTTCGCTCACCAACCGCAGCTGGACCGACCAGACGACCGGTCAGAAGCGCTACAGCACCGAAGTCAACCTGGACACCTTCCAGCTTTTGACTCCCCGCGGCCAGAACGGCGGCAACTTCCAGGGAGGCAACTCCTACAGCCAGTCCAACAACTTTAGCCAGGCTAGCGCCCCCGCTTACGATGCTCCGGCACCGGAAGGCGGCGACGATGACCTGCCTTTCTAAAAAATGAATCAGCAAATCGCAGATATCGCATTGATGATGGTGCTCCCCCTGGGCATCACATTTACAGCTATTCTCATGTCTGCATCTGCGGACACCCGCTCCCAGAAATTATTGGGAGCATTCTTGTCGTTCCTGATTGTAGCAATGGATTGCATTTTCTTCTTCATGAAGAACTCATTCATCGCCTACAACTGCGACGGCGGCCTGTTACTTTCCTTCGCAAGCTTGTTCTTCTTCGCCATCATTTGCTTTGTCCGTTTTGACGACCGGGCAGCCAAGGCAGGAAACATTTTCTTCGCCTTCTTTATGCTGTCAGCCTTCATGGGCATTGCTTACTGGGACCGTCCAACGTTCATTCCGACCTCGGACTACTCCGCCGACCAAATCGCCGCGATGAACACCAAGTACCAGGATTACATTGCCTCGTTCGAGAACGGTGAAGGCGGAAAGATTCTGCCCAATCCCAATTCCGTAGCTCACCATAGGGTGCGTACCGGCGGTCAGGCAAGCAGGTCCAGCAACGACGACAAGGATTTGAGCAGACTCGAAAGTTACCTGGTCGATGCAGAAACTGTCATCAAGCGTATGCACGATATCACCAAGGCCATGGAAGCTTTCGGCACATTGCCGTCGAACATTTCGGAATCAGAGCGAGAAACTCGCAGCAACCAGGCTCTGGCCATCAACAACAATGCCGTCGCCTTGAACAAGAAGGTTCTCGGGCTTTTCCACCCCCACGAATCCAGCGACGCGCATAAGGAATTGATCCAGGCCAGCGAATGCGTGCGACTTGCCGCATACGCACTCTACAGCTACACGCTCCAGGAGAACCCGGAACAGCAGCTAATCCAATACAAGCAGTCCAGAGACCAAATCGGCCAGATGAAAATCTACCTGAGACGATTCTGGAACGCCACAGAAGCTTTACAATCAAACAATCAACAACCAACCGAACAATAAAGGTTAATTATGATTCGCAACGTAGCCATTATGGGCGCAACTGGCGCCGTAGGCCAAGAAATCCTCTCCATCCTCGAAGAGCGCAATTTCCCGCTGCAGAGCCTGAAGCTCCTCGCTTCTGAACGCAGTGCCGGTAAGGAATTCAAGTTCAAGGGCGAAACCCTCAAGTGCGAAGTTCTGAACAAGGATTCTTTCAAGGGCGTTGACCTGGTGCTCAGCTCCGCTGGTGCCGCCATTTCTCAGGAATTTGCCCCCATCGCCGTCGAAAACGGTGCCGTGGTTGTGGACAACACCAGCTTCTTCCGTATGGACCCGAACGTTCCGCTGGTCGTTCCGGAAGTGAACCCGGAAGACATCAAGCTCCACAAGGGCATTATCGCCAACCCGAACTGCACGACCATCATGATGGTTGTGGTGCTCAACCCGATCGAAAAGATTTCTCACATCAAGAAGATTCACATTTCTTCTTACCAGAGCGCTAGCGGTGCAGGTGCCGTGGCCATGGAAGAACTCAAGCAGCAGTACAAGGACATCCTTGAAACTGGTTCCACCACCCACATCAACAAGTTCCCCTTCCAGCTCGCCTACAACGTGATTCCGCAGATCGACAAGATGACGGAAAACGACTACACGAAGGAAGAAATGAAGATGTTCAACGAAACTCGCAAGATCATGCACTCTGACGTTCGTACGAGCGCCACCTGCGTGCGCGTGAGCTCTCTCCGTTCTCACTCCGAATCCGTGTGGTTCGAAACCGAACGTCCGGTTTCTGTCGAAGAAATCCGCAACGCTCTCAAGAACGCTCCGGGCGTGACCCTTAAGGACGATCCGCAGAACTATGTGTATCCGATGCCGCTTGAAAGCGCCGGCAAGGACAACATCTTCGTGGGCCGTATCCGTAAGGACCTCGCCGATGAAAACAGCAACACGCTGTGGCTCACCGGTGACCAGATCCGCAAGGGCGCTGCTCTCAACGCCGTGCAGATTGGTGAAATTCTTCTGAAGATGTAAGATTGGTGAAATGCTCCTAAGGCGAGAGTCGCGACCGTGCTTGCACGGGCATGACCGAGCCGCAGAGCATTGTACTCCGAAGGAGTACAAATTCTCCTCAAGATGTAATTTGCACCATTGATGCATAGAAAATGCCTCCTTGCGGAGGCGTTTTTCATTTATAAAGCCCACAGCTCAAAGGGGCAAAGCCCCGAGCTCAAAGCTCACTACTATTTACCCAGCTGATCCGGGTTCAGGCACTTGAGTTCGTCAACCACGAACAGGCCGTCCTTGCGGATAAGCTTGTCGTCGAACCAGATTTCGCCGCCACCGTATTCCGGACGCATGATGAGCACCAGATCCCAGTGGATGGCGCTGATGTTGCCGTTCGGGGCTTCTTCGTAGCAGCGGCCCGGCGTGAAATGGATGGATCCCGCAATTTTCTCGTCGAAGAGAATGTCACACATGGGAGCATTCACGAACGGGTTGAAGCCGATAGCGAACTCGCCCACGTAACGGCCACCTTCGTCGGTATCGAAAAGGGCATTCAAAGCCACGTTGTCTCCGGATTCGCAAGTGGCGTTCATGATCTTGCCATCCTTGAATTCCAGGCGGATATTGCTGAAGTACTTGCCGTCGTAAAGCGTCGGCGTATTGTAGTGTATCACGCCGTTTACGCTGTTGCGCACCGGTGCAGTATAAACTTCGCCATCGGGGATGTTCATGTTGCCGCAGCACGGAATGGCCGGAATGTCCTTGATGCTGAAGGTCAGATCGGTATCGTTTGCCACAAGGCGAACCTTGTCCGTACGGTTCATGAGGTCCACCAGGTTCTGTGCAGCCTTTGCCATTTTCGGGTAGTCGGCAAGGCAGGCTTCAAAGTAGAAGTCTTCAAAAGCTTCGGAACTCATCTTGGCCCCCTGCGCCATGGAGGGGTTCGGCCAGCGGAGCACGCACCAACGAGTCTTATCGACACGGTAATTCAGCACAGGCTCCGTAATCTTGCGGTAATTCATCATCTGGCGACCATCGATGTCGCAATTTTCGAGAGCATTGTCGGCACCGCGAATGGCGATATAGGCCTGCATCTTCTGCATTTCGGCCATGGCGAGATCCGCCTGCAATTTCATCTGTTCCACAGAAGCAGACTTGATCATTTCGCGGCGGACGCGGCCGCGGTAGTTGTGCACGAAAGCGTTACCACCCACTTTGGCGACAGCCTTCACCAGTTCTGTCGTAACTTCGTCGGGAGTGTCAGTCGTTTCGATAAGAATGTTTTCGCCAGCCTTGAGGGCAATGGCATTGTTGATCAAATTTTCAGCTAATTTGGTAATGCGAGGATCAGTCATTTTCTGTACCTTATAGATGTAGAAAGCCGGCAGATAAATCTACCGGCTTAAATTTAAAAATCTATTTGATTAAAAACCACTCTATTTGGTTATTCCGTAAAGGTAAACGGGATTGTCACTGTGGTATTGCCCGATTTCACCTTGCTAAACTTCCAGCGACCGACTGTATTCTTGATTTCGTTGTCGAATTCGCTGTAGCCCGTTGTGGAAGACGCCAATGCGATGCTAATGATTTCTCCACCCGGAGCAATTGTGAACTTGAGCGTCACCTTTCCCTGGAACCCCGGCATTTTTTTGAGGTATTTATTGTACACATGCCGTAGTCCCGGCGTTCTTTGACGCACGACCTTCATGATATCGGTTGCAGAGCGGGATGCTGTCCCAGAGCCCCATTCAATTTCATTTTCCTTGGGAGCCCTTGCATTTCCCATTGACTTGGTCGAAATGGCACCTGCTGATCCTCCAATCAAGTTGGAGATATCGTCGCCGATACCGCCACTGCCACCGGCAAACATTCCTTGGTTAAAACCGTCTGAAACTTTTCCACGGACTTCGCCAATTTTTGTTTTTCCGGTAACCTGCAAACCGTTCGTATTCTTGAGGACCTTATCGATATCCTTGGCAAAGCTTTGCTTGATCAAGTCGTAAGCGGCGGCCGAAGCATTTGCAGTTTGAGCTTCTAGCGCATGAATAACGCCACGGTTGAGAGGGGCTCGAGGTTTACCTTGCCCTACGGGTTTCCCACCAGTGCCAGGCCTTTTACTTTGGATATTTTGTGGTTTTCGTTCAGGTTTCTTGTCGGGCTTTTTTTCCTCCTTTTTGTCGATGATGTTCATGGTTGCTGTTATTTCGGTGGTTGGCGTATCCACAAATATGGAATCGTTAATAACCACCTCGTACGCCGCCGCCCAGAAGCACAAGAGAATCGCGACCAAAAGTGATACGCCTGCAATGCGCACCATCTTTTTGTCGGAATCCGGCAACAAGGAAGCGATGAACGATTCCGGTGTTTGGATTACTGCTGTCATGATTTTATCCTCCCTTTGTCAGGGTTTAGATGGATGTTGTTTTAGGGTATAGGCAGGGACACTCCCCTTTTGACGGGGGCCTTGTACTTGCCTTAGGGTAGACTCCGGAACGGGACTTTAAAAGCAAGCCCATTACACAGAATCAAAGATGTCTAGGAATCAGAACGACAGAACAAAGGAATTAATTTGTTTGTTATCCATTCTATACCCGTTCCTTTATTCGGAATTAGAATGGTTCATATCTTTCTTCACTAGAAAACTACAAACAAAAAAACAAAAGGTTTCACCGGAATCGGTAAACAAATTTTCATTGACACAATTGTAAATTCATACAAAATAATAAACCCCACGTCGTTACTAGGATTGCAGGCAATTTCAGATTCCATACACAACGAACGGATTTACAAAAAACATTTCAATTTGATTTATTCCACCTTGGAATAAGAACGACTCTAAAAAGGACATTTTTCTTACAAACATGTAACCAAATCAAATAGAGTTACCTATATTTCCTGCATCATGAAACTTTTAGCGACTCCTCCCGATTTAAATAAAATTGCGCGCCCGAACTGGATTGAAATCAACTTAGACGCACTCTGCAACAACATTCAATTTATCCGCAGCCAAATTCCGGCCAACACGAAGATTCTTTTGCCCGTGAAGGCAGATTCTTACGGTCACGGAAGCCTCGCCTGCTCCTTTGCCGCCAAGTTCGGCGGTGCCGACTACCTGGGCGTTGCCCACATTAGCGAAGGCATGCTGCTTCGCCAGTACGGCATGGACCTGCCCATTCTGGTGCTTGGCCCCTGCACTCCGGCCGATTTCGCCTATTTCGTAGAATTCCAGCTCACGGCAGCCATTACGGATATTCGCACAGCCATGGCATTCGACCAGTTCCTGCGCGACACGGGAACAACCTGCAAGGCCCACCTGGCTATCGACACCGGCATGAACCGCTACGGTTTTGACGCCGAAGACTTTAACAACATCCGCGCAGCCCTCAGCCTCAAGAACCTGCACTTCGAAGGCATGTTCACACACCTGGCCACCGCGGATATGCCGGGGAACCCGAAAACCGAAATTCAGATTCAACGTTTTACACGCCTGGTCGACGTATTGGAAGCCGAAGGACTCCGTCCCGAAATCTGCCACTGTTCCAGCTCAGCAGGCACACTCACCCACCCCGAAAGCCACTTTGACATGGTGCGCCCGGGCCTTGCCCTTTACGGCTACAACTGCATGGGTGCAACTCCGTCCCCCTGGCCGATCAAACCCGTCATGAGAATCAAGTCCACTATCCGCCACATCCACGATGTAAAGCCCGGCGAAACCGTGAGCTACGGCGGCTACTGGATGGCACAACAGCCCACCCGCATTGCCACCATCGCCATCGGTTACGGCGACGGTTATCTGCGCGGAGAATACAACAAGGGTTTCGTATTCATTCGCGGACAGCTCTGCCCGATTCTTGGCCGCGTGTGTATGGACGCCACCATGGTAGACGTAAGCCACATTCCTGACGTGCAAGTCGGCGAAACAGTCGATGTCGTGAATGGCGAACTGGACTTCCGCATTTCCATGGAAAGTGTAGCAGACGACCACCATACAATTCCGTACGAATTAACAAGCCGTGTAGCACGCCGCCTGTACCGCAAATATTACTGGAAGAACCGTCTGGTTCGCTGGGATTACCTACGTCAGGAATTCGGCGTCAGGGAATTCAAAGAATACCCGTTGCGATAGTTAAAATCTATATAAACTAAAAAAGGCTCCCCGATGGGAGCCTTTTTTAATCTTTAGTCGAATTTACTTAAAGCAGATCCGGATCGATTGTAGGTTCATAACCCGGCTGAACGAAGTCTTCAGGAGCAATACCACGCTTGCGGGCAGCCTTTTCTTGCTTGATACGCTTACGTTCTGCGGCCTTAGCCTTACGATTAGCCGCATTGGCAGCACGTTCGGCAAAGCGCTGGGCACGTGTTTTACGTTCCTTGTAAGGTGCTACTTCTTCGGGGAAGAGGGCCAACGGTTCTTCGTCGACAAATTCTTCCTCTTCTTCGAAATAGCGCATTTCCGGATCGAAATCGCGGAAGCCTTCATCTTCCGCGTCGTATACAGGAGCGTCCGCCGGGCATTCCTTTTTAAGCAACTTAAGAACTTGTTCGAAAGGTTTTTCGAGAGGCACCTTGAATTTCATCTTTTTGCCCGTGGTCGGATGAATCAATTCAATTTTTACAGCCTGCAAAAGCTGTGCCGGTGCAATTTCCAACACCTTCGCAGCGATATCCTTCATCAAGGGGGAAACGCGGTTCAAGCATCCGTCGCGGCCATCGTACAGCGGATCGCCCACTACCGGGTGACCCATGTAGCGGCTGTGGACGCGAATCTGGTGCGTACGTCCCGATTCCAGCTGCAATTCCAAAAGCGTTGCAAAAGCAAAAAACTTTTTAGCTACAAAGTGGGTGCGGCTGGGCTTGCCGTCCTTGACGACAGCCATCTTCAGGCGATTCTTGGGGTTACGCCCGATGGGGGCATCGATAGTTCCTTCCAAGTCGCGGGGATGCCCCCACACCAGGGCATTATAGGTACGGTGCAGCGTGCGGGTTTCCAGCTGATGGGCCAAATGCCTATGGGCAGCATCATTCTTCGCCACCACCATAAGCCCTGGTGTATCCTTGTCCAGTCGATGGACAATGCCCGGGCGTAACGGGCCGTTCACTGCAGACAAATTTTCCTTGAAATGATACAGCAAGCCTGCAGCAAGAGTCCCATTCTGCACACCGTTACCCGGGTGTACCACCAAGTTGCGAGGCTTGTTCAAGACCACGATATCGTCGTCTTCGTAAACGATGTCGAGCGGGATATTTTCAGGTTCCAGCGTGCTAGCTTCTTTTTCAGGAACCTTGTCCACCACCACCACCATGCCGGCTTCGACACGGAAATTCTTGGGGGTAGCAACACCACCCACCTTGACTTCTCCTGCGGCAATCAGTTTCTGAACATCCGTGCGGGACACGTTATCCATGACACCGACAAGGAACTTGTCGATGCGTTCACCCGCATGTTTTTCTTCAACGATATAGTTCATTATAGATCCTTCTCCCCATTCGGGGATCATGCCCACTAAGGCAACAAGTTGCCAAGTGGTCAAAGAGACTCTTCTTCGTTGCGCTCAGAATGACGCTTCGATCCGTTGTCTTTTTTAGCTTCTTTTTCGTTCTTAATTTCTTGATGAATTTTTTTCAAAATAACCGGCGAAAGAATCACAATAGCAACACCGACAGTCACAAAGGAGTCCGCCACATTAAAGGTGGGGAAACGGGTCATAATAAAATCAGGAAAATCACAGTCGATAAAATCCACGACCATGGAAAGGCGCATACGGTCAATAAAATTGCCCACGGCGCCACCGAGAATCATCACCACACCCAGGCGGCTCATCCAATCGCGTTTGTCAATGGACTTATAGAACCACAAAAGGACAAAGGTCGCGACAATCGAAATAAGCAAAAAGAATACCCAGGGCGGCAAGAAAGGCATCAAATCTTGCGGACGGCTACTGAATGCGGCCCCCTTATTGAATACCAGCTGAAAACGAACCAAATCACCAATGACATTGATATAATCGTGATTCGGCGCACCCGTTTCGTTAGTGAAGCGGACAAGCGCCCACAGCTTTGTCAGCTGGTCAGCCACGATGCTAAAAATAATGAGACTAAGGTGAAATGGCCACTTATTTATAAAATCAAATTTTTTCATAATCTTTTTTGACGTTTACAGGGTTTGCGCCTCGCTCTTCAATTTAGCGTAAGACTTTTCAATCCACTTATCCGAATAGAAATGCAGAGTCGTAGATTTGATAATTTGTTTAACGGTATCGCGAGTAATCTTAACCTTTTTATCGGAGGCAAAAAGGCTAGAACCATCGCCAATCAATTTCATGTTTTCGGCGGCCATAAAGAGAGGCCACAAGCAGAACAGCCTGGTTCGCATTTTCACATTGGGGACCAGCTTGGTATAGGCAATAGCATCATCCAGATGCCCCCAAGCCTTATTCACAAGCTCACCCATGACGGCAGCACGACGCTTGTCAAAATCTGCGCGGACAGCAACATCGGCCGGAACCTCGAACAATTCGTAGGAATGAGCAAAGCCATGTTTTCTGCAAATTTCTTCGGGAACAAAGCAAACCCTGCGTCCAGAATCTTCGACGCAATCCTTCACGATATTTGCCACCTGCAAAGCTAGTCCAAAGCTCACATCCAGCTTTTGCATTTCGGCCTTGCGGGCCTCCCCTATCAGGCAGGTGTCAGCCGCAAACAGGTTCGTCAAAAGCTTACCGACGATTCCAGCAACATAGTAGCAGTATTCATCCAAATCAGCGACACTTTCAAGGGTAAACCACCCCGACGAAAGAGCCGCCTCTTGCCTAAGCGCAAACTTGGCCATGCCATGACACATCTCGATAGTCACTGCACGCACAGGCGCCGCATAAGTTTCAGGCATTTCGCGCAACAGAGGCACCACCACATGGGTATGCAGACAAAGATTCATATAGGGGTGTTGAGACTTGCGCCAGCTTTCAGGAAGAGACTGTTCAAAAGCGGAAATCAATTCATCGTTCAATTCTGCAGTCTTAAAAATTTCGGCGAACTTACCCAGAATCACTTCCTTTTCAGAAGCCTTCATGTCCGGGTCATCTTCAACCGTATCGGCAATTCGCAGATAAAGGTAAGCCAGCAAAATGCTCTTGTGGAGTTTACCCTTAAGGACGTTGATATTGAGAGCAAATGTTCTAGAAACCTGTAACAGGATTTCTTCTGCATACTTCCATGCGGCACGACCGTCCAAGACGTTTTCGCCAACTCCGATTGAGTCTAGAATATTCGACATCTCTGTTCGTTCCTCGTCCTAGTACATGGTTTGCGCGAGAACGTCAGGCGGAATCTTCTTCGTTTTCGCCATGGCATTCACGTACTTCCACAAACGACCATGCGATTCGGCATTCTTGAGTTTCTTGGTGAAGCTCCAAATCGTATGGTTCTGTACATCGGCTTCGCTCCGGAAAACGCCCTTGACTTCACTTTCGTAACGAACCCTGCGATACTCCACAAAGTACGCCGTCTGGTAAAGGTGCGCAGCCTTTTTCTTGGCGGAACGGCAAAAAGCAAGACCAACCAGCAAGAATAACGGCGACACGGCAAAACCGTAGTACCAAGGGAAATCTAGCCATTTTTGAATAGCCCAAATAGCAGGCAGGGACGAAAAAAGCGCCATAATCAGCGTAAACAGGATATCTAGCGGCAGCCAATAGCCTTGCGACTTTGGCGTAAAGGCCCATTTCACGCCTTTTTTGACCAATTTTCTGAGGTACCGAGGGTAAGAAACACGGTAAAACCACATATAAAGACCGATCCAGAACAAAATGGGGGTCCAGAACCAGTAATCCAAGCTATCAAACATCTGCATACGGGCCCAAATGTAGAAAATTAGCGAATCTTTCGAGTTATTTAAGATAAAAAGAAGATTCTTTTGCAACAGCTTCGAAAAACGCTTAATTTGTACATAACAAGCAAGTATTCGCCATTTCCGTTAATACGCACAAAAAAAACGAAAAAATATTCCATCTCGTTGTCAATCAATGACTTAGGGTGGCGGTTGAACCATGAAAAGCATTTTTTACTCATTCCTGGCCCTAAACTTATCAACAATCCGCCACTTTTTTCTAAATTATATGGCCTACCTGTTGATAGATTTTGTACGCCCTTAGTGGAAGAGGAAGAAATGCAAGCCGAATGGGAAAGATGTTTGAACTACCTCCGTGGGATGCTTTCGGACACGGTTTATAAGACTTATTTTGCGCAGACCAAGCTCACGAGCCTTACTACCGGTCACGCAGTCGTCACCGTTCCGCCCGGACTGGATACCGCCGTCTATTCTGCTTACAAAGAACTCATCCGCCTCGCCTGGCGCGAAGTCACCCACGACGAATCCGCTATTGAATTTGAATTCCAGCAACAAGAAGCTGTAGCCCAAGCCGCCCCTGCAGGCAACAACAGCTTCCGCGATTTCTTGAAGCCGAGCATTCCGCTTTCGGGTTCTTTCCGCTTTGAAAATTTTGTGCCGGGCGACAAGGCCCAGCTCGCCTTCAACGCAGCCCTCGCCGTTGCTAGAAATCCCGACGGCACGCAGTACAACCCGCTCTTTATTTACGGTTCTTCGGGCCTTGGCAAGACTCACCTTTTGCAGGCAATCGGTAACTACATTCTCGAAGAAGATCCGACCAAGCGCGTGTGCTACCTGACCTCTGAAGATTTTTCTCAGCAGTACATGAAGTGCCTGCGCGAACAGCGCATCACCGAAATGTCCGACTTCTACCGCAACGAAGTCGATATCTTGCTGATTGACGACATCCAGAACTGGACCGGCAAGTACGAAACCCAGAACGAATTCTTCTTGATTTTTAACGCCCTGCACCAGGCCGGCAAGCAGATTGTGCTGACCTCTGACGCACCGGCTGCCGAAGTCAAGAACCTGTCTGACCGCTTGGTCAGCCGCTTTGCCTGGGGCCTCACGGTCGACATCCAGCCGCCTGATGTAGAAACCCGCGAAGCCATTTTGCACAAGAAGGCCGAAGAACGCCACCTGGAAATCAGCGACGACGTTCTGCACTACCTTGCCGAAAATATCGCAAGCAACGTGCGCTGCCTCGAAAGCGCCATCATCAAGCTTACCTTGCAGTCGAGCCTGATGCACCACGATATCGACATGAGCATCGCTCAGAAGGTGGTGGCCGAAATCGCTCCTACGCTCCGTCGCCGCGTAAGCCTCGATGCCGTACTCCACACCGTTTCGAAGCACTACGAAGTGCCCGAAGCAAAGCTCACCGAATCGGGCCGTGGCACCAAGGAAATTTCAAAGGCTCGCCAGGTGGCCATGTACCTGATGCGCGAATGCTCCCCCATCAGCTTGCAGTCCATCGGTTCCCGCTTTGGCGGCAAGGACCACTCCACTGTGGTTCACGCCATCAAGAGCATCAAGAAAGAAATGGAAACCGACCCGAGTTTCGCACGACTCATCGAAAGCCTCAAGAACTCGATTCACGACTAACATTCCTCGCCCGACATTGTCGAGCAAAAAAAGAAACCCGGTTCCATGAGAGCCGGGCAAATTTTTAACATGAGATTCCGGGACAAGCCCGGGATTAGCCATTACTTTTTCTTCTTTTTCTTGGCCCTTCTAGCGGCGTCCTTTTTCTCTTGAGCGAGACGTCTCTTTTCGGCCCTTTTGGCAGCGCGTTCGGCCTTCAAAGCTTCCCGTTCTGCCTTCAGGGCTTCCTGTTCGGCCTTTTTCGCTTCGGCGAGGGCCTTTTCGGCTTCGGCAAGAGCCTTTTGTGCTTCAAGTTTTGCGGCTAAAGCCTTCTTGCCCTTTTCGATGGCCTTGGCAATTTCATCGTCATTCTTGGGCGGCTGGGCAGTGGTAGAATCCGTCTTGCTAGCCACCGTAGAATCAGTCAACGCCTGCGTTTTAGCGAGATCCTCTTCGGCATCCTTCATGGCTTCTTCAGCCCTGGCGCGTTCCTTTTCCTTGACAGCAATATCGGCGTTCAAAGCCAGCTTTTTCACAGCCACAGAATCCAAATCGGGGCAAATCAAATCCTTGTTACCCTTGGTGCCGTCGGCGCATTCCATGGATCCCTGGAACATACCCATTTTGTAGGTACCCCACTGTTTCTTGGTCACGCGTTCCGAATAGCAAACCGATTCACCGGGCATCCACTGGAAGCATGTATCCTTCACCGTCCAGAAGGTAACCACCCCATTCGGGAGACCCTTGTGGAACACGCCACCAAATTCACCAAAGTCCACAAAGCCTTCGAGACTGTTCGCATTGAAAGTCAGCGTCACCGGCTTTTTCTTGAAGGGATTATACACCGTCATGCGGCCATGAAGCGCATTACGCTTGTAGGGTATATCGGCCATCAAGAAGCCCTTATCCGAGTACATGCGAGCCATGCCATTCACGTAGCCCTGGGTGTAAGGCACTTCCAGGAACTTGAAGTAGTAGGCACTATCCACCCCGCCATGAACCTTCTGGTCCAAGACGCTGGAACGGTAGAATGTCGAAATACCTTCGCGCATACCCATCTTGTAGTTGGACTTCCAGAGGATTCCACCCCATTCGGGACCCTGCTGTTTCGGGAAGGTAGGATCATTCATGTAGCCAATTTCTTCGCCATACAAAAGACCGTTGGCATCCACATGTCGAACATTTTCCACATAGCCGTTATTTGCAAAGCCAGTCAAAACGCCCTTATCCAGGCAACGAACATCACTGTAATCGGTAAAGCGGCCCGCAGCAGAAGGAATCAACTTGCGCGGCAATCCGGAAAGGTGGAACAGGAAGGGATTACGATTATCTGTATCAAAAGAAGCGTCAGGCCTGTTGTGTACATTGATAAAGCAGTTGATAGAATCGGCAGAAGCCTTGTGGGCATCCAGATATTGGCCAAAAGGAGTCTTTGTATTTGCACTATCTTCAAAGGTAAGAGCAATTGCACCTTCCAGGGGTGCACCCTTAGCATAGTCGCTAAGCATGGGGACAGATTGCTTAATATGGTCTACGCACTGTTCGATAAAGAATTCGTCAGTGCAGGTCATCCCCCTGGGGCAAGTCAGGATTCTCGGCTTAGGAATGTCCCAAATCTTGACAATCTTTTTGCCTTCGTCATTGGCTCGCCAACCGAAACCACCCTTTTCACGAACGGTATAGCAACCGCAAACCTTGGCCTCGTCACGGATGGCACTAATGCGATTTCGTTCTCTCGGAACAATATTTGCAGCCGACTCAACCCAGCAGTCGAGGTATTCAAAATGGTTTATGTCATACATGCCAGGCATGTTCGCTGCTTCGGCAGAATCCACCGCAGCAAGAGCATCTTCAAAATCATCGGCAAAAGACGCGGACACAAGAAACAGCGCCGCGAAGGCAAATTTTACAAAAGAACTCTTCATACTGGGGGCAAATCTATATATATAAAGACAATTTGTCTTATAAATTTAGTTTACACGCATCTTTTTTGCGCATGATTTGAGCCCTGTCCCCATCCCCTTGCCCTATTTTACAGATTTTGGTATCTTTACAACACGCCATCGACGACCCGGAAAAACCTTCCGACAGCCGCCAGACGAATAACGTAAGGCACAACGATGGACATTAAGATATTGCAGCAGCCCGATGACGTGACCTGTGGACCCACAAGCCTGCAAGCTGTCTATAACCATTTGGGTTACAAGATTTCCTTAAAACAACTGATTTCTGAAATTGAATTCTTGGAAGACGGCGGAACACTGGGCGTTTTCCTCGGAATTGACGCACTCAAGCGTGGATTCAAGGCGACCATTCATTCGTATAACCTGACGCTTTTGGACCCCACTTGGAGCGAGCTTTCCATGCCGGAACTGAAAGCAAAGCTTGAACTTTTGCACAAGGCAAAGCACGCCCCCAAGCTCCGCAAGGCTATTGAGGCCTACATTCGCTTTATCGATTTGGGCGGAACCGTAGCGTTCTCCGACCTGCGCGCCGCCATGTTCGAAAAATACTTCAAGAAGGGCGTGCCTGTTCTTTGCGGACTTTCGGCCACCTACCTGTACCGCAGCATGCGTGAATTCACCGGAGCCGATGACAAGTCCGTATTCGACGACATCCACGGCGAGCCCATGGGGCACTTCGTAGTGGTTTACGGTATAGACGACAAAAAACAGTTCATGGTCGCCGACCCCGACGGCACCAACCCCCTTCACAAGACACCTTACTACAAGGTAGACAAGTTCCGCCTGCTCCACAGCATCTTGCTCGGCGTCATGACCTACGACGGCAACGTGTTGGTCATTGAAAACAAAAAATAAATCATGAAAAAGTTAATCGTTGTAAACAACCCCAAGCACTGGAAATTGCATGTTCCGGGCATCGACATCATTTCGGCACAGGACTACCTGATTTCAAGCAAGTACACCAACGAACGCAACCTGCGCGTATTCAACCTTTGTCGCGATTACAACTACCAGAGCAAAGGCTATTACGTTTCGCTCCTCGCTGAAGCTCGCGGACACAAGGTGATTCCAGGCGTCAAGAACATGCGCGATTTCAAGGCTCCGGCAGTCATCAAGCATATCTCCGATGAAATTGACAACCTGATTCAAAAGAGTCTGCACAAGCTCACCGGTACAGAATTCGTACTTTCGATTTACTTCGGTCAAAATGTGAGCCCGCAATACCTAGAACTTTCGCAGGAACTTTACCGTTTGTTCCAGGCACCGCTGCTGCGCGCAAAATTTGTATTCAAGCAGAAGTGGTTTATCCAGAGCATCCGCCCGATTTGCGTGGATGAAATTCCCGAATCGCACATGGAATTCGTGGATAAGTTTGCGCAAGAATACTTCGAGAAAACGCGTTACGCATCGAGCAAGGAAGAAGATTACCTATACGACTTGGGCATTCTCACAAACCCCGACGAAGTCGAGCCGCCGAGCAACGCGCAGGCCATTCAGAACTTCATCAAGGCTGCCGAAGAAACGGGATTCCGTGTGGAGATGATAACCAAGAAGGATTACCCGCGCGTAGGTGAATTCGACGCCATATTCATCCGCGAAACCACGAACGTGAACCATTACACTTACAGCTTCGCGCGCCGTGCGCAGTCGCAAGGCATTGCGGTAATTGACGACCCCGACAGCATTCTGCGCTGTTCCAACAAGGTGTACCTGCAAGAACTGATGCAGGCCGCCAAGATTCATTCGCCGAAGACGATTATCGCACATGCCGAAAACCGCCACACGCTCGCGAAAGAAATCGGATTCCCGATGGTGATCAAGTCGCCAGATTCGAGTTTCTCCATGGGCGTGAAAAAGGCGACCAACAAAGAAGAACTCGAACAGATTCTCGACGAAATGTTCCAGCACAGCGACTTGCTGATTGCGCAGGAATTTACACCGACGGAATTTGACTGGCGTGTGGGCGTACTCGACGGCAAGCCGCTCTACGCCTGCAAATACCACATGGCCAAGGGCCACTGGCAAATTTACAACTGGGAAAGCAACGACAAGCAGAGCGAAGAATTTTCGGGCAAGTGCGAAAGCATCCCCATCGAGATGGTTCCGCACGGAATCGTGAAGACCGCTCTCAAGATTTGCAGCCTGATTGGCAACGGTCTTTACGGCGTGGATTTAAAGGAATGGCACGGTCACCCAATTGTGATTGAAGTGAACGACAACCCGAGTATCGACGCTGGCATTGAAGACGGCGTGGGCAAGAGCAGAGTTTACCTTGCCGTCATGAGATCGCTGCGCCACCGCATCGAAAACCGCATGAACGCCGCTCAACATAAACTGCAGCAACATGAGAAAGATTGGTTTTAAATAGAAAAAGTGTCATCCTGAGCTATACGAAACTAAGAACTTTAGTTCTAAAGTTGAGTTATCCTCTTTGTGGAGGAGAGGCGAAGCCTCGTAGTCGAAGGATCTAACAGAGATTGTTTTTTATGGCAAATTATAAACTTTGGCAACGTTACGGCATCGAGATGGAATACATGATCGTGGATCGTGATTCCTTGAATGTTCTCCCCCGCGCCGATGTTCCGCTTGGAAAAGACAAGAACGGCGAGCAGCTTTCGGACGTAGAACACGGACCGATTGGACTTTCCAACGAACTGGTGAGCCATGTGTTGGAATTCAAATGCGCCGAACCCGTCGATAGCCTCAAGCACCTGGGCAAGACGTTCCATCATGAAATTTTGAAGGCAAACGAATCGCTCAAGAGCATTAACGCCATGCTCTTGCCGACGGCGGCCCACCCCTTCATGGACCCCGCCGAAATGAAACTCTGGCCTTACGACTGCCTAGATATCTACGAGACCTACGATCGCATCTTTAACTGCAAAGGTCATGGTTGGGCAAACCTGCAATCGACCCACATCAATCTTTCTTTTAACGGCGACGAGGAATTCGGAAAGCTGCACGCCGCCATTCGCGTATTGCTGCCGCTGATTCCCGCCGTAGCAGCTTCAAGTCCTTTCCTTGACAGCAAATATTGCGGATTCCTGGATGGACGAATCGAAACTTACCGCCACAACCAAGAGAAAATTCCGAGCATTACCGGCAAGGTGATTCCGGAAGCCGTCTTTACTTACAAGGATTACGAAGAACAGATTTTCAACCGAGTGAAGGCAGATATTGCGCCTTACGATCCAGAGCATTTGCTGAATCATTTCTTCTTGAATAGCCGCGGGGCAATCGCCCGCTTTGACCGCGGTGCCGTAGAAATTCGCCTCGTTGACATTCAAGAATGCCCCGATGCCGACATTGCCATTGCCGAATGGGAAGTCGCCGTACTCAAGGGTCTTGCGGAAGGCGCTTTCGCAAGCGAAAAGGAAATTCGCGCACTCGATACCGACGCACTCGCCAAGATTCTACTCGCAACTACGAAATCCGCCGAGAAGACCGTCATTAGCGACCGCGACTACCTGAAAACCTGGGGTATTGATGCCAGCGAAATCACCGCCGGCGAACTCATCCAGAAAATCACGGACCGCGTCAAAGCCAAAATCAGCGCCCATTCGCAGGCCTTGCTTGCCGAAATGTTCAAACGCGGAACCCTCGCGAGCGCTCTCGTGAAAGCCGTCGGCGCAGACCCTGACCGCGATGATTTTGTATATGAATACGGGAAATTGGCAAAATGCCTAGCAGAAAATAGACTATACGGAATTTAAAAGAATATATTTATTCCCAATGAGAAAGAATTGGTCTATTCTTGCGGGACTCCTTATCTGCATACAAGCTTTTTTAGCCTGTAGCAATTCCGTTTCAACTTTTGTTGCTAATGAGACTAATGAGCCTCAAACAACAACAGAAGAAATCGCAATAGCGGATACTTCCGCAGCAGAGATAAATACGGAAACTGACACAACAGTTCTCGAAGATCCTGCTACACCAGATTCGGCAAGCTCCGAAGAAATCGTTGTTCCAGAGGAATCGATAAAAAATTCCAACGAACTTCATTTTATACTTGAAGAAGATGGGATCACATCCGGCAAAATGTATCTAAACTACCCGGCAGATTCTTTCTTGACTCAGTTTGAGATTGGCGACATTGTTACCGTAGCATTTGATGGCTACGACACCCTTGAAATGCCGGTAGCTGAATACACCAGCGACGTGCCTATTGCCGGATTTCTCGTCGCGGCAAACAAAGGTTCCGGCAACCTAGTCTTGACAGCCCATTACGCCCAGATGTCAGATGTCCTCGGAATAACCGCCGAAAACGCGCCTTTACAAGTTTCCATATCCATGAAAGAAAAAGGCGGCTACCTATTGGGCCTCGACATCATGCGAAACACCCAGTACATGGACACCTACTTAGAAGCTTACCCAGACCTTTCAATTGAAGAATTCGCAAACTTTAGGGATGTCCACACCACTGGCATGGGAAAAAACAAGCTTTATCGTTCTTCCAGCCCCATCTACCTTTATCTCGGCCGTAATTACTACGCCGATTCACTGGCCCAAGTAGCAGGCATAGCCACGTTTGTCAACCTAGCCGATTCGGAGAATGAAGCATACTCCAACAAGGGTTACGAAACCACCTATTATTCGACGCAAAACGTCATCTTTTTAGGGATTCCCCCAGAATTCTTTTCTACGTCTTTCAAGGAAGGACTCGTAAAAGGGTTCCGCTACATGATTGAGCATGAAGGTCCGTATCTGGTGCACTGCACCTATGGCATGGACCGCACCGGTTTTATGATTGCCGTCTTGGAAGCACTGATGGGAGCCTCCGTCGAAGAAATCCAGGCAGATTACGCGAAAACCTTTAGCAACTACTTCACCGTAATCGACAGCAAACAAGTCACCTTGAATGATCAACAGGTGGATTTTTTCAAATCCGTCGTTCTAAGGAATTTGCGGGCAGTCTATCACGCTGAAGGAATAGAAGTTCCCGAAACAGACGATGCTGACTGGGTTACTGCCACCGAAAATTACTTGGAAAAACTGGGTATGACTCCACAGGAAATTTCCGAATTGAAAGACAGGTTGAAATAATGAAACTCATGCTTACTTGCGAACACGCGAGCAACCGCCTGCCCGCCGCCTTTAAGAAGGCCATTCCTGCCGAGGTTCTGAAGACGCACCGCGCCTATGATATCGGAGCGCTCGCCGTATTCCGCAAGCTGGTGAAATTCGCAAAGCCCGAATTCTACTGCGAAGGCAAATTCTCGCGCCTGTTTGTAGACTTGAACCGCACCATCACCAACAAGAGCGCGTTCAGCGAATACTACGAACAGCTCGACAAAGCGACAGCCTCAAAAGTAAAAGCGCAAGCCACTGCCTACTGGAGCGAATATCGCACCGTCATTGAAAAATTCGTGAAAGCAAATGCCAAGAAAGAAATCATTCACCTCGGCATCCACAGTTTTACGCCCGAATTGAACGGCAAAGTCCGCAACACTGACATCGGAATTCTCTACGACCCGAGTCGCCCTAAAGAATGCGAACTCGCCCAAGTCATCAAGGCCGAAATTAAGCGTCTACACCCCGAAATGAAGGTGCGATTCAACTACCCCTACAAAGGGACTTCCGACGGACTTACCACCACGCTCCGCAAAAAAATCGGCCCGCGTTACGCAGGCCTAGAAATTGAAATCAATCAGAAATTTTTCAAATAAGAACTACCTTCTAATCAATGTTACGGCAGCACCAATGTGCTTGCCATTTAGCGTAATGTCATCATCTTTTTGTTCGAGATGTCTATCGACACGAAATCCATCAACCTGTTCTGTATTGCCCGCAAAGCCGCCCCCAAGCTTTACAGAAAAGCCCACAGAATGGTGTTCAGAAATTTTCCAGACCTTTCCGAGATCCACTTCGAGAACAGTTTCTCCGTTCTCATAAAATATTCCGTATTTTTCCCATGCTTTTTCGTTGCCGTTTAGGAACACTCCTTTAATGGTTGTGCCGATAAAAATGCCATCGAACGGATTCCGCTCATCCACAACAGGGAACCACTTTATTCCAAAACCCCAATAAGGCCTGAATCTTACTTCTTCTTCGGAATACTCTTCTTTGTCTCGTGAATAAAGTTTGTAGCGGTGTTCACCGGAGGACCAAAAACAGCCAAAATTCAAAAACAGAGCAATTCTTTTGAATAAATGGACGCCTATCTTCGAATCAAGCTGCGGGCCAAGCCCCTCATAAGAGTAAATGTTATAATAAAGGTCCTTGTCGTAGACCATTTCGTCTCGTTCCAAATCGTGATAATAGTTGGTCTTTGACTTGGTTTTATAATCCGAAACTGAATAGATTGCTCCAGCAGACAATTCGTAATAGATGACATCGCCGAATTCAAGAGGAGCCGACGCCAAGGAAGCCGCCACAAGGCAGAATATCAGAACCGCAACACGCTTCATCAATCTTCCACCTTGAGAACAGCATAGTTCACGAACTTACCGCAAGAAGTATCTTCGGGAGCAAGGAAGGTTTCTACCGTGTAGTCGCCATTGATTTTTCTTTCGTCAAATTCAGCTGCATAATACTTGACATCATCAGCAAACCATCCGTTAGAAGAAGTCGTTGTTTTCACCACGTATGTGGGCAAATCAACTTTTTTATCACCGCAGAAAAAACTAATCGCAATGGTAAAATTCCATTTTTTACCGGCATGTTCATCACCTTTGCAATAATCATCGAAATAGAAGCTGGCTTCCCCGCCATTTTCAGAGGATAGACTGTATTTGGAAGCTATTAGCGAGTCGTTGCTGTAGACGCGCATTTCCAACGAATCTACGTCAGCCGGTTTGAGTGCTTTAACATACCCTGGGCTATATTCAAAATCTAATGGTTCACAAGCCATGTAGCAACAGCAAAGCCAGACATAAGCAAGCAGGCGCAATTTTCGAAACACTCTCATACCCCTAAATATAAATCAAAACAAAGTAAAACGCCCACTGGAGAGAGGACTTTTTTAAGGTCTTTCAGAACCGAGCGGGCTCTGTGAGCAACAAAGCCCCTGTTATTAAACAGGGGCGGTTGCGAGAGCGAGCGCTCAGGGTACGTACTTGTACGACTGGGCGCGAGCGGTCTTATTACAAGCAGTGAGCGCGGAGGTCTTCGTCGCTGAGCGTGCTGAGGTATGCAGGCGGAACATCGAGAACGGTCTTGCAACCAGTCTGGCCGTTAGCCTTCATACGGAGAGCGGCGCGGG
>JAFXLS010000060.1 GCA_017530965.1 Fibrobacter sp. | reverse complement strand
CGTTCTTCCTGTTCTACACGGTTTCGGGCTTTGTGGCTAGCGCGAAGCTCTTCGGCACCATCTTCGGCATGAACTACACCACGGGCCTTATCATCGGTGCGGTCGTCGTGGTGAGCTACACCTTCATGGGCGGCTTCTTTGCCGTGTGCTGGACGGACTTTATCCAGGCGACCATGATGCTTATCGCCGTCATCGCGATTCCCTCGATTATCATGACCGGTTCGGGCGGATTTGCAGCGACCATGGACGCCGTGAACGCGCAGAACCCCTACCTGTTGAGCCTGTTCACCAACGCCACCACCGGCAAGTCCATCGGGCTTATCGCGTTGATTTCTAGCCTCGCCTGGGGCCTCGGTTATTTTGGCATGCCGCACATTCTGGTGCGCTTCATGAGCATCAAGAACGCCGAAGACATCAAGTTCTCCCGCCGCGTCGCCATGACCTGGGTCACCATCTGCCTCGGTGCCGCCATCATGATTGCCATCCTCGGACGCTACTACGTAGAAGCGAACGGCATTACCGTCGCCGACCCGGAACGCATCTTCATGGTTCTCTGCCAGACGCTCTGCCACCCGGCTGTCGCCGCCATTCTCATGGCCGCTATCCTTGCCGCTATCATGAGTACAGCCGACTCGCAGCTGCTGGTTTCTGCTTCTGCCTTCAGTAACGACCTCTACAAGCACCTGTTCCGCAAGAATGCGAGCAACAAGGAAGTCATGTGGGTGAGCCGCGGCGTCGTGGTGCTCATTACGGTTATCGCGGTCATCGTCGCCATGCAGGGCGCTCCGAGCGCCGACGGTGTCAAGCAGGGCAAGAGCTTCCTTGATGTGGTGATGAGCCTCGTGAGCTTCGCCTGGGGCGGTTTCGGCGCCACCTTCGGCCCGATTATGCTCCTTGCCCTGTTCTGGAAGCGTACCACCCTCCCGGGCGCTATCGCGGGCATGCTCGTGGGCGGCATCACCACCTTCGTGTGGAAGTTCTACCTCTCCGGATTCTCCGCCGAAATCTTCCAGATTTACGAACTCGTGCCCGGCTTCGTGCTGAGCTTCGCGACCATCGTGATCGTGAGCCTCTGCACCAAGGCCCCCAGCAAGGAGATTCAAGAGGAGTTCGATGCTGTTGAACACACGCGTCTCTCTGACATGAAGCTGTAATCAACATGTCATCCTGAGCGAAGTCGAAGGATCTCAAATGAAAAAGGCCTGCTCAAGCAGGCCTTTTTCAATTCTCTTTGCATTTAGTTAAAATATCACGCGGTAGGGTATTTTCTTGTTGACGCTACGCCCCTTCACGTCGAAGGAACCTCTAGCCTTAGGCACACGCATTTTCGCATGGTTTGGCCCACCTATCGCCGTTGTCGAACCATCTGAATAAATCATATAGTATTCATCTATACGCAAATCGTGATAACGGAGTCGTTTTAACACAAAACCGCCCTCATTTTCGACAACAGTAAACCCATAATTCTTGTAAAATTCGCCTGCTTGAACATCGTGACCATCAATATCCGTAACAGATCCTATTCCATCATGCCTAAACCATAGATCACATTTATGGGGGTCTGTCTGATCCGGAACATAAATGTGATATTCCGATGTATCAGGCGTAGCTGAACCATCTTCATAACCAACATGTATCTGGAAAAGAGTATCGTTCTGCATATAAAAATCAGTAACACCTCTATAGCCATCTTCAGCGTCGGTGTAATCAAGCAATAAGCCATGGGGATAATATTTCAATTGATCATCAGAAGTCTTTTTACCCGATTGATAATACGTCAAATTTAGGAACAAGGTGTCTTTTTCCTGATCTTTATGAACGATAACTTCACTTTCTACACTACCATCTACTTCAGATTCGCTTTTACGATAAAAGGCAGTAGATGTATTCTCTCGGATTTCATCACCACGCTTTTTAAACCATGAAGCCGTTATCTTATCACCGCTTCTCACTAATTTTTCCTTAAACACTATCTCGCCATCACTAACATCCATCCTATAATAAACGCTATCCAAATACGCGCCATCGTCAACGGCATAACCGGCCAATACATTCTTTCGTTCCATCAGCACAGCATCAATGCAGGTAACGGCATGCGCATAGCCGACAAGAAAACATAAAGCCACAAAGCGTTTCATATCAAAGGCCTTCATTAGTCGTCGTATTCTGGCGCATCGAACGAGGTCGGAATGTGCGGCGTATCCGGGTCGTTATGAATGAACGAGAAACCGCTGAGCTTGCCCGTTTCACGGTCAACCGGTCCAGTCTGCAGCTGGCCGTATATGGCGGTAGTTATGCTGCTCGCATTCAGGAACGTATTGTTGTCGATTACCATGTAGTAGCCGTAAATTTCCCAAGTACCCGTCTTGCGTTCGACAGTCTTTGTACCTTCGCGAGCTTCCAATTTCGAGGTTCCGTCAGCCGTCAAGGTAAACGTCCAATCTAAGCCATCTTTCTTTGCGACCCATTCGCCGACAAAATCCTCGGCCTTCTCGTATTCATACTCGATTCCTTCAACCGTACAGTTCAAAGTCCCACCCGAGATTTTGGTGATGGTGTTGTCGGTGCCCACGGAATGATTAAACAACGTACGGACTTCTCCCACATAGTAGAACGGAAGCATCAACAGCGTGCTACGCTGGACATCGTAGCGGCCCGCATGCCAGTTCACCACATTGTTATCGACAGAATTTTCATAGATATACGAGCCATCGAAGAACTTGAAGACCCTCGTGGTATCCCCATCATCGCATTCATAAATCTTGTTCTGAATTGCTTCGGCTTTGGAGACTTTGCCCTTCTGGACAACGACGCTGGCCTTTACCGCTTCGCTGTAATCTTTCGAGCCATCTACAGAGTACAGGACTGTACTGTCTTTATCGACCACGAACGAAATTTTGAAACCGGAATGCACCTTTTCTACAATCTTTTGGGCAGCATCGGTTTTGGTATAATGTATGCCGGTATTGAGACTTTCAAAACTCACCACGCCATTTGCAAAATCCGTATAGGTAACAACCCACAATTCGTCCGGAATACGGAGAGCCACAACCCCCTGCTTGCTGCCAATCGACAGATAGACCGTCTGGTCGAACAGTTTGAGTTCCACATTCTTCTCCAAGTCTTCCAGTTTTGCGGCACGAGTACCCTTGGGAGTTGCTATAGAAGAGGACGAGGATTCCGGTGCTACGCTAGACGAAGACTTCGGAGATTCGCTCGAAGAGGACTTGGAATCTTCTTTCGCAGAAGAAGAAGACTTCCCTGAAGATTTTTCACTGGACGAGGACTTGTCGCCCTTCTTGGAGGACGAAGACTTGGCGTCCTTTTCGGAAGAAGAAGAGTCATCGCCTTCTTCCACGGAAGAAGATGATTTTTCGGAAGAAGAATCTGCAGCCGAAACAGCAGTATCGTCGCAAGCCGCAAACAAGAATGCCGACGAAATCAAAAGAGCTAAAAATTTATTTTTCATGCGACAAATATAGTTTATACAAAACGCCTCTGTCTACAAAAAAAGAAACCCCGCCGCTTGGGCAGGGTTCCTAAAAGGTTTCTTAGCGGAAGTGCGGAAAACTAAGTGGCGTCCGCACGACTAACGCTATCTAGAAATCTTACTTGGCGATCACGCGGGCCATTTCGCAAACCTTGTTGCTGTAGCCCCATTCGTTATCGTACCAGGACACAACCTTAACGAAGGTCGGGTCGAGCTGGATGCCAGCCTTGGCGTCGAAGATGGAGGTCTTCGGGCAGTTGCGGAAGTCGGTAGAAACAACGGCTTCGTCGGTGTAACCGAGGATGCCCTTGAGTTCGCCTTCAGAAGCTTCCTTCATGGCAGCGCAGATTTCTTCGTAAGTGCAAGCCTTCTTGAGTTCGACAGTCAGGTCAACAACGGACACGTCGGAAGTCGGCACGCGCATAGACATACCAGTGAGCTTGCCGTTGAGCTGCGGGAGAACCTTACCCACGGCCTTAGCAGCACCCGTAGAAGACGGGATGATGTTTTCGAGGATGCCACGGCCACCGCGCCAGTCCTTCTTGGACGGGCCGTCAACGGTCTTCTGAGTAGCAGTTGCAGCGTGAACGGTGGTCATGAGGCCACGGACGATG
>JAFXLS010000059.1 GCA_017530965.1 Fibrobacter sp. | reverse complement strand
GTGAAGTTCAGGTAGTTGCGGTAGTGGCTGCCAATCGCGAAGAAGCGGTAGTCGAGCGGGTTGAAGCCGCGGTCCATCAGGAGCGAAACCGTCAGGAATTCGCCGCTGGACTTACTCATCTTGCCGAACTTCTGTTCGGTCGTACCGTCTTCCAACTTTTCTTCGCTAGCGGTGCGCAGGAATTCGCCGTGCATCCAGAAACGGGCGAACTGTACGCCGTTGGCGCATTCGCTCTGGGCAATTTCGTTCGTGTGGTGCACGCGGATGTGGTCGGTGCCACCGCAGTGAATGTCGAGCGTCGGGCCGTTGTACTTCATGGCCATAGCGGAGCATTCAATGTGCCAGCCAGGGAAACCAACGCCCCACGGGCTGTCCCATTCCATGGCGCGCTTCTTGTCCTTCGGGCTGAACTTCCACAGGGCAAAGTCGGTGGCGTTCTTCTTTTCGCCCATGTCGATGCGGCTACCTTTGCGCAGGTTTTCCACGTCGAGGCGTGCGAAGTCGGCGTAGCGCGGAAACTTGAGGCTATCGAAGTAGATGCCGTCGGATGTGCGGTAGGTGTAACCCTTTTCTTCCAAGGTCTTCACCAGGTCAATCTGTTCCTGGATGTGCTGCGTGGCGGGAGTCCAGCGGGTCGGTTCCTGGATGTTGAGGCGGTGCCAGTCAGCCATGAAAGCGTCGGTGTAGAACTTTGCGATGTCCCAAACGGACTTGCCTTCGCGGGCGGCGCCCTTTTCCATCTTGTCGTCGCCGGAGTCAGCGTCGCTGGTCAAGTGGCCCACGTCGGTGATGTTCACGATGTGGTTCACCTTGTAGCCGTAGTAGTTCAGCGTACGCACCAGAAAGTCTTCGAAAATGTAGGTGCGGAGGTTGCCAATGTGGGCGAAATGGTACACCGTCGGGCCGCAACAGTACATGCGCACGGCGGGAACGCCTTCAGGAAGTGTGAAAATCTCTTTCTTACGCGATGCAGTGTTGTAGAATTGAAGTGCCATTTTAAGCCTCCGGTTAGTTATTTCGGCGCAACTTGCGTCGTTCGCGCGCAAAGATAGCATTTTTTTACAGGATTTTCTTCAGTCCGTCGATGTCGCGGAGCAGGATTCTGCCCCTCTTGATTTCGACAAGGCCCTTGGCGGCGAATTCCTGGAGCATGCGGGCCACCACTTCGCGGGCAGAATTCACGTCGCGGGCGATTTCTTCCTGCGTTTTCTTGACTTCGTCCTTGCCGGTGCTTTCAAAAGCCGAAATCAGGTAAGAAGCCAGACGCTGGTCGAACCGTTTGAACAGCATGAGCTGAATCGCCCAAATGGTCTGCGAATAACGCTCGGTCTCTTTTTCAAAAATGAAAGCCCGCACATGAATATTCGTATCCATCAGCTTGGCGCACAGGGCGGCCGGAATCACCAATGCGGTCGTGTCTTCCTCGGCGGTGACCTGGGTCTCGAAAGTCAGCTGGTGAATCACGCAAGAAGCGGTCGATACGCAAAATTCGTTGGCGTGAGCGCGGTACAGGGTGATTTCACGACCTTCGTCAGAGATGAGCCCGACGCGAATCCCTCCGCTCAAGATAAAGATAATCCCGAGGCAAGAGGTCTTGCTGTTGTGAATCATCTGGTTCTTGCCGAAGCGCTTTGTAACGCAACGGTCCGAAACCATCGCCTTTTCTTCGGGCGAAAGATTCTGCCAAAAGGGCAGATTCGGAAGGAAGTGACTGAATGGACCTAAGCTCATAAAAGATGCACCTTCCTTGCAATATACAAAAAAGGTGCATCGCCTCAAGGAGTATAGTTAAGTGGAACGTATGTTTAGCTGAACATGCTTACAATCTGGTCTTTCGGGCGAACTCCGGTCACGGAATTCACGATCTTGCCTTCCTTGATGACGACGAGCGTGGGAATGCTCATGACGCCGAAGGTGGATGCCAGTTCGCCTTGTTCGTCGACGTTTACCTTGCAGACCTTCACTTTGTCTCCGTACTCTTCGGCGATTTCGGAGATGGTGGGTGAAAGCATGCGGCAGGGCCCGCACCAGGGTGCCCAAAAGTCAATCAGAACGGGCCTGTCGGAGCTCATGACTTCAGCTTCAAAGTTTTCCTTGGTGATGTTCATTTCGTTCATTTTTACCTCTCTTTATTTTTATTCTTGTTTACACCTATATTTTACCTAATGTGCGCCCGCTTATCTGTGACTAGGTCACATTATCCGAAAAATTTTTTTCTAAATTCGGCGCCATGCTTTTTTCCGAGATCATCAAAGAATCTTACGAACCGAGGGAATATCCGGCGCTGGCCCAGCTTTCAGATGAATGGTTGCAGACGCGCCCGTTTTGGGGATGTAAGGTCTTGGTGGCGACACCGATTTTCAGGAACACGCTGGTAGAATACCGCGCGCTGATGGCTGGCGGGGCAAACCTTTATGTGGGCCATGCCATCGGAGAATCGGGGGCGGCTATGCCTTGCGACCAGAAAATCATTGATTTGCTGAAAGAAAAAGACGTTCCCGTCGTGACCGATGAAGATATCAAGAGCGGCAAGGTTGCCGATGATTTTGACCTGATTCTGGATTGTGCCGGTCAGTTTGCCTTTTGCCACCCTAAAAAGGGTTTTGTGGAACTCACCCGCAGTGGAGTGCAGTTCTTTGAAAAATCGGAATACCCGGTGTATGTGGCCGATAGCGGAATCGTCAAGCGCATTGAAACGGTACTCGGTACGGGTGACGGCTATTTCCGTGGGCTTGAATCTTTGGGCTATGGTGACTTTGAAGGTAAATCGCTGGTGGTTTTCGGTAGTGGCAAAGTGGGTTGCGGCATTGCTTTGCACGGTGTGCGCCGTGGCATGAAGGTCTGTACGGTCACTAATACCCGTAATGTCGATTCCAACTCGAATTTCAGCAGCGTATTGTTGAACAACGACGTTCGCATCGAGGATTTCCTGGATGATGACATGGTGGCGGATGTGGTTACCCACGCAGATTTCGTGGTGACGGCCACCGGTCTTAAAAATGCGCTTACCTTGTCTGCCGTATCGGCGATTCTCGCAAATACTAAGGCCGTTGTGGCCAATATGGGTGTGGAAGATGAATTTGGCGAACATGTCCCCAATACAAGGGTGCTGAACGAAAAATCCCCCTTGAATTTTGTGCTGGATGAACCCACTCATCTCAAGTATATAGATACGAGCCTCGCATTGCATGCTGCTTTGGGCGAACGCCTGTTGCAGGAATGCGCCGAAAAGGCAAATCCTTTCAAGGGCGTGCAGAATCCTCCCAGTGAAATCGAACAACGTTTGTTGGTAACGACTATCCAGAACGGGGTCATTGGCCCTGAAATCTGCGATATGTTGCGCTAAAAAATCCGCTTTTGTAAAAAAATGCTTGCTTTTGGCAGGTTTTTAGGTTATAATTGCAAAAGAAAGTATTCAGTGAGGACGGTATGAATCTGAAGAAAACAATTGCAATGACTCTCGTGTCCGTAGCTTTTGCTATGGCCCAGGAACAACCTGCAGCAGCCCCTGCTGCCGCTGCCGAACCGGCTACAGCACAGCCCGCTGCCGAAGCTCAGAACGTTGAGAAAAGTTCTGCGGCTCCTGCCGCTGCTGAAGTTGCTCAGCCTGCCCAAGAGACTGTACAGACTGCCGAGGCTAAACCTGCCGAGGTTGCGCAGCCTGCAGAACAGCCCCAGGCAGCAGAACCTGTTGCCCAGGCTCCTGAGGCAAAGACTGAAGTTCCTGCTGAGTCTGTTGCTCCTGCCGCTCCCGCAGAGGTGGCTGTAGCGCCCGCTCCCGAAAATGCGGCTCCCGCACCAGAAGGCGCTGTCCGTATGGGCCCGCCCAAAACTCCTTTTACCGTGTTGCATGGTAATGCTTACAATCGTGTCGAAAACGAAGCTGCTGGCGACAACGTAAATGGCTTGCTGAGCAAGAGCCTGACCAAGATGGCTTTCAACAAGTTCTTCTACATTGAACCTTCGGGTGAGATGGGCGTTGTGTCGCTTGGCGGCTTCTTTGGTGCCATGGATATTTCCGGTCAATTGGGCCGTGCAACTCTCGGTTACGCGACACCGGTGTTTGCCGTTGATGCTCGCATTGGCTTAGGACAAATTAAGACCGATACCAAGAACGCTGAAGTCAAGGAAACTATCGAAGGCGATGATTGGGGACTCACCCTTTCTGCAACGCTTGGTGGCTACTCGGTGACCTTGGCTGGCGATTGGACTACCTTTGCTAACGAAACCAGTACAGATCCTAAGAAAGGCCCCGAAGTTGAACAGCGTTACCGCGACCTGGATGCATCTTTGATTGTGACGGATGGTCCCTCTGCTCAGAAGCATTTCTGGTCTGCCGGTGTTGCTTTTAATCGCCACGAAGATGAAATGGAAGTTGGAGAAACGCTGGTTGGCGATTCCTTGTCTTCTAACATCACGATTGTTCCGGTGTTCAACTATGGTGTCCCGGTGCTCCGTGCAAGTTATGCCAATGTCTACATGGGCGTGAATTCTGCATTGCCTATCACCATTTTTGACAAGGCCGATATGCGCGATACGACTTCTGGCAAACTCAAGGAAGTGTCTTTGAAGACCGTGGGCCTGAGCTTGACCCCGAATATCTTGGGTGAGGTCCTTTTGACGGAATCCTTGATGCTCTTTGGTGAAGCTAGCTACACTTGGGAAGCTTTCCGCTATGTGGACAGCAAGACTCCTTACGACGAAGTCGAAATCAAGAAGAGCGTCTCGGATAAGGTGGATGCCTCTATGGGCTTCCGTTACCAGTATAAGAATTGGGCCGCCTGCGAATTTGCCTTTGGCGATTCCTTCTTTACCGATACCAAGTCCATCTTCAATGGCGAAGGCGTGTTCGTGAGCTTCGGCGGATTCATCTACTTCTAATTGCCTAGTCGGGCTGTTTTTGCCCGTTTTGGAACATCTTTTTACTAAAAAGGTAACCTCGTTTGGGGTGCCTTTTTTCTAATTTTGTGCCACTATGGCAAAAATTCTCTTTAAAAAACAAATGTCTTCCGCGGTCTACATGTTCCGCGTCGAGGCCCCGCTGATCGCTCAAGAGCGTAAGGCCGGCCAGTTTATCATCCTCCAGACGAATAAGGACAACGGCGAACGCGTGCCTCTCACCATCGCCGATGCCGACACGACTGAAGGCTCTATCACCCTGATTTTCCAGACGGTTGGCAAGACCACCACTGAACTTTCCAAGTTCGAAGTCGGTGACGATATTCCCGTGCTCGTGGGCCCGCTCGGCTCTCCGACCCACATCGAGAATTTTGGCCACGTGGTTTGCGTGTGCGGTGGCGTGGGTATCGCCCCGATGCACCCGATCGTTCAG
>JAFXLS010000058.1 GCA_017530965.1 Fibrobacter sp. | reverse complement strand
TGTGATTTGGCGTATAGGGAAAAGGGATTGACAGCTGCGTCAGTCTCCGCTGCGCGGCTGACTTGCTGCCCTGACGGGCTTATCGCTTCGCTCAAAGTCCTAAATTCTTTCCACGGGCTTGCGCCCACGAAAGAATTTAGTCGGCCCCTCGACCCCACGGGGTCGAGGCCAAACTCACTTCTAGCGATAAAAAAGAAAGAACCACTTTGAAGTGGTTCTTTTCTTTTTTAGAGCGGGAAAAGGGACTCGGACCCTCGACCCCGACCTTGGCAAGGTCGTGCTCTACCAACTGAGCTATTCCCGCGGGGTGACCCAATTATAGAATAATAAATTCACTATGTCAAGGGCAAATGAAGAGAAAAAATCAAAATTCCGTTCTTTTTTCCCCTTAATTCGAAAAATCCGGCTTTTACGCCCAAAAAACCGTGGGGTAGGGGCAGCGGCAAGCGCATGTACAGGTCTTCCGAGATCAAAAAGTCCTGCCCCAGCTTGGAGCAAAGGGTCTGGATTCGCGAGGTGGTGTTCAGCACGTCGCCATGGTAGGCCATTTCGCTGCCGAAGTTTCCGACTTCGGTGGAGATGACTTTTCCGCAGTGGGCTGCCGCCTTGAACGCGGGGACTACGCCGTAGCGTTTCTTGAATTTGTAGGCAGTTCGTTCCAGGCATTCCTTGAAATCGTAAAAGCAGTCGATAGGCCGTGCTTGTTTTTTGCAGTCGCTGATTTTCCAAGTCAAAAAGGCCCCGTCTCCTGCTATCTGGTAAATTTCGCCATGGTTTTCTTCGCAGCAGTTCGAAAGCAGCCTGTAGTAGTCTCGGATAAAGTTGCTGTACTTGACGTGTCCCAGTTCCTCGGCGATTTCGGTGGAATGTTTCATGTCGATAAATATGAATACCAAGTCCTCTTCTTTGGGGTCTTGGTTCTTGCCAAGTAGGGTGTTCACAAAGACGCGGGTGCCGAATTTTTTGTGCACGGAACGCACAAAGGTAATTAGGTTCCCGAGCATGAACAGTTCAAAAATAAGAATATGCGTTTTGGGCTGCTTGAAGACGTTCAGTACGTGTTGAAGAGCCGCTTCGTTTATGAGACCTTCGCTTCGGTCAATGTCCCATATCAGAATGCAGAGAGTCAGGTTTGCACATATGCTTGCAATAAAGAACCAGGAACGTATCAAGAGTGCCGCCGCTACCGGCCTTTTGTCCATTTCGTCTTGCAAAATCATCACGTCGTAAATGGCATGAGAAAGGCCAATCAAAAGCGACAACTGCAACATGAACAGCATGCGCGATGAATCAAAACCGTTTCCGGCTCCGTATGTCAAAAGGGCCGAGGCGCTTAAGGTGAAAATCACCCAACTCAAGATATAAAAAGCAATTGCTTTACATTTACGTTGCGTTAATCGGGTAATGGCCATAGCACCTTCAGTGGATAAATAGGGGCAACGCCCAAATCATGGCGATAATGATGATGTCTTTGTAGGATTCGTCCAATAGCAGGGCCGATGCCAAAAAGAAAATGGTGGTGGACAACGTCAAAAAAATCAGGAGCGGGAGCCGCTTCTTTAATTTTTTCTTGAAATTGTTTCGTTTCTTGTCGCCCATACTACTTATATAATCTAAATTTTGATAAAAAGGTATGATTTAAATTTTTATTTATTGAAAAAAATGTTCGGTGTTTACATTCATATTCCGTTTTGCCGAAAAGTCTGCGATTATTGCGATTTTCGCGTTATGCCATCGCAATCGAAACTTTTCGGGGAATTCACGGACTTGCTGTGTAAGCAAATTGTATGTTTTGGACGTTTGCATCCTGGGCTGCTCTCCAGTGCAGAAACACTTTATTTGGGTGGTGGAACACCGTCAGAGCTGCCTCCTGAATTTTTGCGTCAGATTTTTGATTGCCTAAGGTCGGTTGGCGTTGAACCATCGAAGCTGAAAGAAGTCTCCATGGAATTCAACCCGGAATCGACAAACGAGGCTACGGTACAGAATGCCCTTGATTTAGGGGTGAAACGCATCAGTCTCGGGCTTCAGAGCTTTGACCCAGGCATTTTGAGGACGGTGGGACGTTCCCATTCGGTAGAAATGGGGCTGTCGGCCTTGCGGCTTTTGACTTCTGTTCCCCATTTGCAGGTGAATGGGGATCTGATGTTCGACTTGCCGGGGCAAAGTGTGCAGGGGTTTTTGGATGATGTGGATCGCCTTTCGGATTTTCCGCTGAATCATGTGAGTTTTTATGGGTTAAATGTGTCGCCCAGATCTCGGTTGGGACATAAAGTTTCGGCAGGATGCTTGACGGTAAACGAAGACCTGTACGAGTCCATGTACATGGGCGGTGTCGAAATCCTTGAAAAGAAAGGCTTGATGCGTTACGAGGTGTCGAATTTTGCCCGCCCGGGTTTTGAAAGCGTCCACAATCAAAATTACTGGAATCGGGGAGAATATGCGGGTTTTGGCCCCGGAGCTCACAGTTATTTGGGGAAAATGCGCTATTATGCCCCTGAAATTTACCCACGATGGCGGGAATATGTGAAAGCAGATTGCCCTAAAACGCAGCTTTCGCTGGATGAATTGGATAGAGAGGCTGCAATAATGGAGTTTTTGTGGCTGTCTCTTCGGCAGTCCAAGGGAATTTCAACCGAAGAACTGCAAAAAATGGGCATTTCCTTGGACAAATCGGTGTGCGATCGATGGATTTCGAAAGGCTTCCTAAAACACGAAAATATGTCAAATTTGCTACAACGTAAATCCTGTTTTCGCCTTGAAGGGCGGGGCTGGATTTTTATGGACGATATTGTCACGGATTTGGCGAATTCTTATTCCAACTTGGAATAATCCGCTTTGGAAACGCACTGAGATTCGGGTCACAACGTAAATTTTTGTTGTTCGTTTTCTAAAAAAAAATCATATCTTTGGTATTGATAGTTTGCAAAGAAATGTTTGCAGAGTTTGGTCGCTATATTGAGGTTGCAATGCGGTTCATAAAAGGTCACATTCTTTCGTTTATCTTGCTGTCGATAGCGGGGCTTTCGACGCATGCCGCTGCCATTGATATTGATTGTGAAAATTATGATGCGCTTCCGCAAGACATAAAGGATGCGAAAGTTTGCAATTATTACCGTATCCAGTCGACGGGGGCAAGACCGACTCTCTATGTGTATGATGGAGAATTTCGTACGAAAGAGCATGCTAAGAAAAATGAACCGTTCTATGTATATGCTCCTGATATGAGTGCCGTACCCGATACGGTGGGTGTTTACCTTTGTGAAGATCCTGATGCGGAAAAATGCTCTCGAGGAGACGATGTAAATGAGAGTCTTACTCCGGTGGTTTCTTCTCCGAAGTCTGGTATTGTAAAGCTTGGCTTAGAGAACAAGTACGAACGCTACAATTTCCGACTTGGAACGGCAACGGAACTGACTGCGACTCCCAGTGTGGATATTATCTACAACTTCTATAAGCCGACGCTTCGCTACAAGGTTGACGGCAAGGCCGTCAAGGACGGCTGGAGACTCCCTGAAGACATCAAGGTGCTCGATACAATCACTGTAGAAGTGGAAATGATTGTTCCTGTGGGTCCGAATAAAGATAGCGTGGACAAGTTCGACAAGACCTTCTATATCAAGGTCGACAAAGGCTATGAAAACCTTGTCTTCTTAGATACGAACGGTATTGCAAAGACGATGCTTGATGACGGAACATTCCGTGTGGACTTCCATGATGGCTACGCGATTTTCCTAGTGACAGCGACCAAGGCGGTTAAGAAGGAAGGGACGCCCTTTACGATGAATTCGTTCAAGGATTCTACGACCAAGGAATTCCTGTTGACCGATCCGTTCCCCAGCGATCTCCGCTTCGACAATCCCGATATGCCGAGTCTTGATAATGCCGCCATCTATGATACTGATGGTGACGGTATTGGTGACAGCATTGCTACCTGGTATAGTGGTGCGACTGATTCCATGAAGGTAAAGAACTTCTTCTATAGCTGGCCAAGCGACGAGTCTTATAAAGAATACAGTGGCGATGTCAAGCAGAAAAAGGATATTTATGGCTACCCCGATGTCGAGGTCAAGCTCCAGAGCGATGATGCAAAGGGTGCCGTGAAGGCCTTTGTGTGCTACATTGGCGGCTGCGATACGCTGAAGACCGCTCTTGCCGATAGCATCGGTGCCGCTATTCAGTCGGCCACTTTGGTAAAGGGTAATGGTGGAACGGATACTCTGATTGTTCGCTTCAACAAGGATATGGATTCGTCCTGGACAAGCGGTCGTGGTTTGAAACTTAACGGTGATGCAATCGATGTGACTGCCATTTCGAAGAAGGGTAACCAGTGGGCCTTTGTGGTGAAGTCTGGCGTTGTGTCTGTTGGTGATATGCTCAAGATTGAAACCATCTGCGACGATGCCAAGTGCCCTGATGGAATCCTCACCGCAGCTGATGGCGTGCCCACCAGCAAGAATAACCAGGAAGTGCCGGTGCAGAATGCGGGCCGCATTTACGTGGACAATGACAAGAACGGTTTCTACGACCGAGATGGCGATGGCCGCATGGACTCTACTTCTCTCGGTTTTGAAACTCCGATTACCGAAGCCGACCTCAAGAAGATGGATATCACCTTCTACTGGCTCGATAACGATGGCGAACTCGTTGCTATCAAGCCGAATCTCGCTGACCTTACAATCTCGGAAGGTGGTACGTTGCTTGGTTTTGCCCTTGATCCGAATAAGTACGATATCAAGAATATGCTGACAGGAATTGACAAGTCCTATTCGAAGGATGGTGAAATCGAATATGGTTATGCCTCAATTTCGAACAAGGTCTCTGTTGAAGGTAAGGAATCGGAAGAAGAAATGTTGTACGGTATGAACGACTACATGG
>JAFXLS010000057.1 GCA_017530965.1 Fibrobacter sp. | reverse complement strand
GGATCGACCTAAGGAGATTAGCCATGTTAAAGGATAAAGCACATTCTATTAGTTTGTTAGTTGCAAACCGCCCGGGCGTGCTCGTGCGCATCGCCCTCGTGTTCTCCCGCCGTGGTTACAACATCGACTCCCTGGTCGTCTCCCCCACGCTCGACCCGAACTTTAGCCGCATGAACATCATCGCTCACGGCAATCCCGAGATCTTGATGCAGATTATCAAGCAGCTCGAAAAGCTCGTGGACGTGGTGCAGGCCAAGGACCATACCGATACTGACGCCGTGGAAAAGGAACTCGCACTGATCAAGGTGCGTTGCACTCCGGACCAGCGTACCGAAATTCTGCAGCTTTGCGACCACTTCCACGCCAATACCGTGGATATGACCGCTACTTCGATGATCATCCAGATTACCGGAAACAGCCAGAAGGTCGACACGCTCAAGAGCCTGTTGCAGAAGTTCGAAATCGTCGAATACATCCGCACGGGCAAGGTCATCATGCTCCGCGGCGAAGAACAGACGTAACTAACAAGACCGCTCGCGCTCATTGCCACTAAGCAATATGAACGCGCTCGCTCTCGCAACCGCCCCTGTTTAATAACAGGGGCTTTGTTGCTCACAGAGACCTCTCGGCTCTATCGCATTAACAAGAATGCAATCTTGAATTTACGAAATCCGCCACGAAAGGGCGGATTTCTTTGTATTAAGTCACAGTTTTTTGCAGATTAAATTTTCTTGTAGAAATCGAAGGCTTGTTTATATATATTTTGATCAGAAGGAAGGAGTTCTGCTATGAAAATCGAGAAGAAAATCGTCAAAAACAGCGCGAAGCTAAGCATTGCCGCCAAAAGCGCCATTGCAGCCTCGTTCGGTATTGCAGCAGTCGCATTGACAGCTTGCGAAGAAAGCGCCACCGCCGCGTCCCCCGCTCAGAATCCTGAAACTGGGGCTCCCGAAACCGAGACTTCGAGCAGTTCAAGCGTTGTCGATATTCCGCTGAGCCACGAGGCTCTTAGCAGTTCGGCCGTTGAAGCACTGTCGTCTGCCGCAGAACCAGATTTTCCTCCTCAAGCTGGAGTCATTCCTCCAGACGATCTCTACCCAGAATCCAGCTCTTCTTCTGAAGCTAAGCCACTGAGCAGTTCATCTTACGATGAACCGTATCCGCCTCCTGAAGCAGGCGTTATCGAAGCTCCCGATGAAAGCGACTTCGAAAGCAGTTCTTCTTCGGAAGTAAAAGCGCAAGAAAGCTCTTCGAGCGAAGCAGAACAACCCTCTAGTTCGTCCGTCGACCTACACGAAGTATGCCCTGACAACGACCCGTTCTGCATCCAGGTTCACATGTGCAACAACGAAGATGGCTGCATGGTCGCTAGTATGGTATCCACTTACGAACGATTCGATACCGCCGGATGAACTTAGTTCTATGCCTTACGGAACAGTGCAACTTGCGCTGTTCCTATTGTTATTATAAGGACACGCAATCCGCTCGCCACAATGTGATGGACGACGAAACGCTCGAGCAGGCAATTCGCGTGGGGCTAGAACGCAGCCTGTTTTTCAAGCAGGCTTATTTGAACATTACCTTTTTCGGCGGCGAGCCGTTATTGCGCAAAGACGCCATTTTCAAAGGCGTGAACCTGGCCAAGGCATTTCTTGCCGAGGCCATAGACAAAGGCGAAGCGCCCAGCAACTTCAAGCTCAACTTTGCCGTAAACACGAACGGAACGCTCTTTGACGATTCATTCTTTGATTTTTGCGAACGCGAACATTTTCGCATTTACCTTTCGCTCGACGGCCCGGATTACCACCACAACATCGCACGCCGTACCATAAACAACTGCGGCAGTTTCAAGGACATCGAGAAGCACATTCCGCGCTTTGTCAAGTTAGGAGCAGTCGCCTTAAGCACCGTAACACGCGCCCACATCGAGACCCTTGCCGAAAGCGTCAAGTGGCTGCACGAGCAAGGATTCAGGAGCCTCACCACGAGCGTCGACTTTGACGGTAAATGGACCGGCGAAGACTTTGACAGACTCGCCTTGCAATACCAGAAGATGGCCTTGTACTGGAAGGAATGTCGCGAAAAAGGCGACAAGATGTTCCTGGGCACGATTCAAGACAAAATAAAGCTGTACCTTTCAAATTTGCGATACAGGCAATATTCTTGCCACGTATACAACGGCGCCATTGGCGTTGCAACCAACGGCAATATGTTCCCGTGCACGAGGTTCATTACCTCGAACGAGAACCCTCCTTACTTACAAGGTAATGTCTTTACCGGATTCGACGAAGAAGCCTGCGAACAAATTAAGCAATTTCTGGACAACGACAAAAAAGAATGCGAAGGTTGCGGCATACGCTACCGTTGCTGCGCACACGAATGCGCCTGCACTTCTTTTTACAGCACCGGTTCTATCGAAGGCGTATCGCCTGAAGTCTGCACGCACGAACGCATGCTCGCACAAATCTGCGACAACTTAATGATTAAAAACTTGGATTAGAAGCCGAGAACGGCTTCGGAGATCTCGTTGGCTTCGTCGGAATAATCGTCGGCGTAGTCCGGATTGAATTCTCCCCAGCCATCGCTGACGCCGCAACCCACGCCCACATCCAAAGAAGACCATTTGAAGGCGCCGTACACGCGTTCAAAGCGATCCATCAAGTCGGCAAAGAAATCTTCAGGGAGTTCATCTTCGATGAGTACGGAGCCGTCCATTGCCAAGAGTTCGCCTTCGGGCAATTCTTCGAAGCGGCATTCGTATTCATCCATCATGACATCGTCTACCGAGTACCACTCGCCCGAATCTTCGCTGGGCAGGTCCATTTCAGGATACTGCTCCATCAGGGCATCATAAACGGCGGAAAGTTCATCGGTAGTTCCGACGAAGCGCATCAGTATTCGACAATTCATAGAATCTCCATTCTTCAAGTAAATATAGCCGTTTTTGAATATAAAACAGGAATTCAACCTCAGAATGAACCAAAAACACCCCAAAACAGCCAAATCGGAACTTTTTGTACCGCAATATAGCCCCAAATCACACAAAAAACGTAGAAATAAGAAAATAATAATAAAATTTTCAGTTATCCCCTTGTCAGCACCCTCGAATTTTTATATCTTATGAATCAGAACTCTTTGTTCTCCTCCTAACCCCCAAAAAACTAGTCCGGCTCTGCTGGGCTAGTTTTTTTATGGATTTTGCCGAAAAAAGCAAAAAAAGCTAAATTTTGGGCATTATGAAAAAGTCAGTACCTATTACGCTGCTCACCGGCTACCTCGGAGCCGGAAAAACCACCCTTCTCAATTTTGTTCTCAACAACCAGCAAGGTTACCATGTCGCCGTCATCGTGAACGACATCGGTGAAGTGAACATCGACCAGACGCTCATCGAAAAGGGCGGAAACATTACTAAAGAAGACTCCGGCAAGGTGGTGCCGCTGTCGAACGGCTGCATTTGCTGCTCCCTGAAGACCGACCTTTTGGAACAAATTGCCGAACTTCTGGAAATGAACAAGTTCGACTACATTCTGATTGAAGCCAGCGGCATTTGCGAACCGATTCCTATCGCACAGACCATTTGCATGGCCGGTGCCCAGTTGCAGAGCCGCGACGGCCGCCCACTCCCCTGCCACCTGGACAACATTGTGTCCGTTGTTGACGTGGCTCGCCTCGCTGACGAATTCGCCGGCGGACAGAAATTGCTCGACAAGGATCTCGAAGAAGAAGACATCGCCAACCTGCTCATCCAGCAAATTGAATTCTGCAACACGATTGTGATGAACAAGGTTGATAGTTTGTCTAAAACTGACCTTGAACATGTGAAGGCCGTGGTTCGCGCCTTGCAGCCCGACGCCAAGATGATCGAGACGAATTACGGCAAGGTCGAAATGAAGGATATCTTGGACACCAAGCAATTCGACTTCGAAAAGGTCGGCAACTCCGCCGCCTGGGCCAAGGAACTCATGAAAGAAACGTCACCCGAAGACGAAGACGACGACCACGACGAGCATGAGCATCACCACCATGATCACGATGACGACGATCATGACGAACACGAACATCATCACCACGACCATGATGACCACAACCATGAAGATCACAGCCACTGCGACCATGAACATGGCGTGTGCCATTGCGGCCACCACCACGACAAGGATCATCCGCATGGTGACGAATACGGCATCAGCACGTTTGTGTACGAACGCCGCCGCCCGTTGATTCGTGAACGCTTTGAAGTGTTGCTTGACGACTACCCGACTAGCATTATCCGCACCAAGGGTCTCGTGTGGTTCGAAGATGAACGCGACAACAGCTACCTGTTCGAACAAGCCGGCAAGCAGGCTTCGGCCCAGAATTTCGGACCTTGGTTCGCCAGCGAAAGCGAAGCAGAACAGAAGCGCATTCTCCGCGAAAATCCGGACTTGCTCAAGGTATGGGACGAAAAGTACGGCGACCGTATTATTCGCCTTGTATTCATCGGCCAGCACATGGACAAGAAGAAGATTATCGCCGCAATGGACAGCTGCTTGGGCGAGTAAAAAACAGCTCTATCGCATAATTTCGCCCCGACTTTGTCGGGGCGTTTTCATTTAAAGGCTTGATTCGAATTCGGCGAGGAAGCCGCGGCCTTGTTCCCATTCGCGAAGGTCGGAATCGGAATTGATGTGACCGAGAGCACCGGCATTGTAGACTTTGACGCCCCAAGCGTTTGCAAAGAACAGCGAACGTTCCATGGTGACGAACGGATCGTTTTCGCTGGCCACCACACAGGCGGGAATCGGCAACTTTTCAAGTGGCATGGGAGCAAAGCTCTTGATGACGTCTATATTGTCAACATCGCTCGGAGAAACGAGGAATGCCCCCTTGACGTGCGCAGGCACGCCTCCGCACGAAGCGGCCTTTAAAAGCCAGTTTACGGTGGTGCAAACGCCCAAACTGTGAGGAATCAGGATTGTATCGCCCTTCAAAGCGCGAATGGCCTTATCGAGAGTTTCTACCCATTCGCCCTTCTCGGGATTGTCCCAGCAGCGTTGCTCCACGCGAGTAGCGTTAGGCAGGCTCTTGGCCCAAAAAGTTTGCCAATGTTTCGGTCCAGAATTATTCAAGCCAGGTACAATCAGATAATTCATCACGTATTCTCCGTTTTATTCCCTATAAAAATAGTATAAAAGAAGCTTAAGCGGAACTTAAGCCTCTTCTATTTATGTCTATGGCGCAATTTTAAAGAGATGCAACTTTCGCCTTAGCATCGGCCATGGCGCGGACCACAAGGGACGCACCATTTGCGCAGTCACCGACTGCGTAAATGTGGCGAGCCGGGTCCGGAATGATCGCGGTACGCGGCGTAAGTTGCAGACCCAGATCGTTCACGATGCCTTCGGCCGGAACCCCGGTGAAGCCCATGGCGAGCACAACCAGGTCGGTTTCGATGACTTCGGTAGAATTCGGAACTTCGTTCGGCTTGAGCGGGCGACCCTGCGGGGACATTTCCCATTCCACGCGGACAGCTTCGACGCCTGCGACGCGGCCATCTTTCACAATGAACTGCTTGGAAGACACATTCCAGCGGCGTTCGCCACCTTCATGCTGGGCGTAGCTGGTACGCAGCATGTACGGCCAATCCGGCCACGGAGTAGACGGAGAACGTTCCTCAGGCGGCTTGGGCATGAATTCCACCTGGAGCACGCTTTCGCAGCCTTCGCGGATTGCCTTACCCACACAGTCGTTACCCGTATCGCCACCACCAATCACCAGAACCTTGCGACCCTTGGCAGAGAACTTTTCGGGATTGGTTTCGCCGGGCTTGTTTGCACCGTGCAAGAAGTCCAGCGCGAGGAAGATTCCTTCGGCTTCGCGGCCCGGGATTTTCAAGTCGCGGGCATTCGGCGTACCGATAGCGAGGAAGACTTCGTCAAAATTCTTGTGGATGTATTCGGCCGAAATGTCCTTGCCTATTTCGGTGCTGCAAACGAACTTGATGCCGGCTTCTTCGAGGAGCTTGACGCGGCGATCGATGACCGACTTGTCGAGTTTCCAGTTCGGAATACCGTAGCGCAGGAGGCCGCCCACCTTTTCACGTTTTTCGTAAACGGTAACGGCGTAGCCTTTGCGACGGAGTGCTTCGGCAGCGAAAAGGCCTGCAGGACCGGCACCAATGACAGCGGCAGTCTTACCGTTGGGATCAACAACCGGAAGCTGTACCCAGCCCTGTTCGAAAGCAGTTTCGATAATAAACTTTTCGACCTGGCGCACCATCACAGGATCGTTATGCACATTGCCCGTACAAGCGGATTCGCAAAGGGCGGGGCACACGCGACCCGTAAATTCAGGGAAGAACGCCGTCTTGCTGATAACATTGTAAGCGCGTTCCGCATTCCCTGCAGCGACAGCCGCATTGAATTCAGGAACCAGGTTTCCGAGCGGACAACCCGCACCGTGACAGAACGGGATTCCGCATGTATGGCAACGACTTGCCTGACCGATGATTTCAACAGAAGTCAGTCTGCGTTCAACTTCGTTGTTGTCCTTTACGCGCTCTTCGACAGGGCGATAAACATCTGCTATTCTTTTAACTTCTTGCATATAAACCTCAGCCCTTCTTTGCCAATGCGTTACGATAGTCGACCGGGAAGATTTTCACGAACTTCGGACGTTCACTGTTCCAGTTTTCAAGGATGCGCTTACCCTTTTCACTACCCGTTGCCTGAACGTGCTGTTCAATGAAATCGAGAAGTTCACGTTCGCTTTCGGTACCGGCAAGCACGCTTTCGAGGTCCACGGAACCCACGTTGCAGCTCAAGTCGAAGTGACCCGTTTCGTCGTACACGTAAGCAAAGCCACCCGTCATACCTGCGGCGAAGTTCACGCCCACGCGACCGAGCACCACCACGCGGCCACCCGTCATGTATTCGCAACCGTGGTCACCCACGCCTTCGGAGACGAGGAGCATACCGGAGTTACGGATACCGAAGCGTTCGCCAGCGAGACCGTTGATGAACACCTTACCGCTAGTACCACCGTAACCGATGACGTTACCGGCAATGACGTTGTCTTCGGCCTTGAAGGTGGCGTTGTGCGGCGGGCGCACGATAATCTTACCACCCGAGAGACCCTTGCCCATAAAGTCGTTCGCTTCGCCTTCCAGATCGAGCGTGACACCCGGAGCAAGGAAGGCTCCGAAGCTCTGGCCCGCGACACCCTGAAGGTGAATGCGGATGGTATCTTCGGGCAGGCCCTTCACGCCAAAGTGTTCGTCCACTTCGCCGGAAAGTTCCGTACCCACCGTACGGTCGGTGTTGTGCACCATCGCGCTGAGTTCCACAGCCGAACCCTTTTCGAGCGTTTCCTTGACAAACGGCAAGAGTTCGCGGCGGTCGAAGTTGACCAGTTCTTCCTTGACATAGTTCTTGTCGAAGGACTTGACGCCACCCTTGACGGTTTCGAAAATCTTGGAGAAATCAAGGTTCTTTGCCTTGTAGAAGGCGATGGCGGAATCCTTTTCAAGGAGGTCGCTACGGCCGCAGGCTTCTTCGAGAGAGCGGAGACCAAGGCTTGCGAGGATTTCGCGGACTTCGTCGGCGATGAAGAAGAGGAAGTTTTCCACATATTCCGGCTTGCCAGCAAAGCGCTTGCGGAAGTCGGCATCCTGCGTTGCAATACCCATGGGGCACTGGTTCGTATGGCACTTGCGGTCCATCACGCAACCAAGGCTAACCAGCAAGTTCGTGGCAAAACCGAATTCTTCGGCACCGAGGAGTGCTGCCACCACAATGTCGCGGCCCGTCTTGAGCTGGCCATCGACCTGGAGCTTGATACGACCGCGCAAGTCGTTGAGCACAAGGGTCTGTTCCGCTTCGGCAATACCGAGTTCCCACGGAAGGCCGGCATGCTTGATAGAGGTCAAGGGAGATGCACCCGTACCGCCATCGTGGCCAGAAATGAGCACCACGTCAGCATGGGCCTTGGCAACACCGGCTGCAACCGTACCCACGCCCACTTCGGACACGAGCTTCACAGAAACACGGGCCTTCGGGTTGGAGTTACGCAGGTCGTAAATGAGCTGGGCCAAGTCTTCGATAGAATAAATATCGTGATGCGGCGGCGGAGAAATCAGCGACACATTCGGCGTACTGTGACGGATGCGGGCCACGAATTCGTTCACCTTGTGGGCCGGCAGCTGGCCTCCTTCACCGGGCTTTGCACCCTGAGCCATCTTGATCTGCAAATCCTTTGCATGGCGCAGGTAGTCAATCGTGACACCAAAGCGGCCCGAAGCAATCTGGCGGATAGCGGAGCTACGGATATCACCGTTAGGAGCCGGAGTATCACGATCCGGGTCTTCACCACCTTCACCGCAGTTGCTCATGGCACCGATGCGGTTCATGGCGATAGCGATGGTTTCGTGAGCTTCAGGGCTCAAAGAACCAAGGCTCATGGCTCCCGCTACAAAATGCTTCACGATAGATTCGCGGCTTTCGACTTCGGAAATGTCGATCGGTGTTGCATCCTTGAACTTGAAGAGGCCGCGGAGCGTTGCCTGACGTTCGGACTGGTCGTTAATCAGCTTGCTGTAAACCTTGAACTTTTCGTAGTCGCCACCCTGCACTGCCTGACGGAAGGCTGCCAAGGACTGCGGAGTCCACAAGTGCTTTTCGCCTTCCTTGCGGTAAGCGTACTGACCACCGGACTGAAGCACCTTGCTTGCGTCGGCAAAGGCAATCTTCTGGCGTTCGCCCACTTCGGTAGCGATTTCTTCGAGGCCGATACCTTCGATGCGGCTTGCGGTACCCGGCAGGAACTTTTCAACGAGTTCCTTGTTCAGGCCGACAGCTTCGAAAATCTGGGCGCTGCGGTAGCTACGGAGGGTAGAAATACCCATCTTCGACATAATCTTGAGGAGGCCCTTATCGACAGCCTTCACGTAGTTAGCGGCAGCCGTCACCGGGTCCACATCGAGGTCGCCGTTATGGCACATATTGGTAATGCTCTGGAAAGCGAGATACGGGTTGATCACCGTGGCTCCGAAACCGAGCAACAAGGCAAAGTGCATGACTTCGCGGACTTCGCCGGACTGCACCACCAGACCGATTTCAGGACGTACACCGGCTTCCACAAGGGCGCGGTTCACGCTAGCCGTGGCAAGCAACGACGGAATAGGCACGTAGCCCCAATCGATGTTCTTATCGGTCAGAACGATGATATCGAAACCGTCATTCACGGCACGCACAGCATCGCCAGCGAGGTTCTGCAAAGCAGCTTCGAGGACTTCCCCATTGCCACCGAGCGGGAACTGCATCTTGAGTTCCTTGGCCTTGAAGGCCTTATCGCCGATGTTTTCAAAGCGGCGGATTTCGTCTTCGGTCACGATCGGGCGCGGAATCTTGATGAGGTGCGCCTGTTCCGGAGTTTCTTCGAGGATGTTGCCGTGGTTACCGATGTAGGTCGTAAGGCTCATCACCAATTCTTCACGAATCGGGTCGATCGGCGGGTTCGTCACCTGAGCAAAGAGCTGCTTGAAGTAGTTGAACAGCGGCTGCGGCTTATCAGAGAGCACGGCGAGAGCGGCGTCGTTACCCATAGAACCGATAGGTTCAGCACCGTTCTTGGCCATGGGCTGCAAAATGATGGAGAGGTCTTCAGCAGAGTAACCGAAGCGCTTCTGCTGCACCAGAATATCATCAGGAACGTCGGCTGGGTTAATTTCGCTAAAGAGGCCACGAACACTCATCTTGTTTTCGGCGACCCAGCGGCGGTACGGCTTGCTACGGGCCACGTAAGCCTTCATTTCGGCGTTCTTCAAGATGTGGTGATTTTCGAGGTCGAGGTAAATGATTTCACCGGGTTTGAGGCGGCCCTTTTCTTCGACTTCGTCATCCTGCAGGTCGAGCACACCCGTTTCAGAGGCCATCACGAAGAGACCGTCTTTACATAAAGTGTAACGTGCCGGACGAAGACCGTTACGGTCAAGGATTGCACCGGCGTTCACACCGTCGCTGAATGCGACAGCGGCAGGACCGTCCCACGGTTCCATCAGCATGGATTCGTATTCAAAGAAGCCACGCACATCGCGACCCAGGTAATGCTTCTGGCCCCAAGCCTGCGGCAGGAGCATCATCATCGCATGCGGGAGGCTACGGCCCGCTGCGACGAGGAGCTCAAACATGTTATCGAGGCTAGCAGAGTCGCTCTGGCCCGGCATAATGAGCGGCAAGAGCTTCTGCAAATCGTCACCGATGACTTCGCTCTTCAGGAGCGGTTCGCGGGCGCGAAGGCTGTTCAGATTACCGCGCAGGGTGTTGATTTCACCGTTGTGAGCGAGATAGCGGAACGGGTGAGCCAACGGCCAAGTCGGGAACGTGTTGGTAGAATAACGCTGGTGGACGAGAGCCAAGGGGCTTTCGAAATCGAGGTCGTTCAAGTCCTTATAGAAGCCTTCAATCTGGCTTGCAAGCAACAGGCCCTTGTAAACGATGCTCTTGCGGCTGCAACTGCAAACATACACGCCCTTGCATGCCTTTTCAATCAGGCGACGCACTACATAAAGCTTAATATCGAATTCTTCGTTGGTTTTGAACTTGGAGCCGTCAAAGAACACCTGGCGAATGTGCGGCAAGGTTTCGCGAGCCGTATGGCCGATTGCAGAAGCATTCACCGGCACTTCACGGAAGTGGACCACAGCCACACCTTCGGATTCCGCAATACGCTTGATTTCTGCATCAAGAGAATCGGCTGCAAGAGTATTTTCAACAAAATACATGGCCACACCGTAACGAGACGGCAGTTCCGCATAAAGCTTGCGGAAGAACTTATGGGGCATAGAAAGCAAAAGACCCGCACCATCACCAGTTTCCGGGTCTCCACCTGCTGCACCGCGGTGCATAAGTCTTTTCAAAACAGTGATACCCTGCAACACAATCTGGTGCGAGGCAACATTATTAATATTGGCAACAAGACCGACACCGCAGGCGTCGTGTTCGTTGGCCGGATCGTAAAGTGCTTGAGCGTTCATAAATAATCCTTGTTTTACTTTTTTGCGCTCCGTATTTGCAAAATCCGTGCCAAACAGACAAAACCGCTCGTCAATTATTGAAAAAGCGGTCAAAAATGTAAAACAAAAGCCGAATTGACAAATTCGGCTAAATTTCCAATTTCAAAAATTGTAAAGAATTACAGTGTTTTTACAATTTGCGTAAGATAGTGTCAAGCCAGGCAAAAACGGCTCTATTCGAACACTTTTTTCTTGCGCTGGTCGCGACCGATAGCGACAAGAGCGACGACCACACCGGCGAGGAGCACCACCGAGGTGATAATCAGCGCGACGGAATGTCCGCAGGTCACCTGGAAGAACAGCACCGAGAGGCTCCAGCCGATAACCGTCTGGAACACCATCATGAGCGTTCCGTAGAAGCGACCAAGTTCACGGAAGGCGGTTCCCATGGCGGCAAGGCACGGCACGTAGAGCAATATAAATAGCAGGTATGCCAGCACTTGGAAACGTCCGAGGTTGAAATGCGCCTGCATCGTCTTGTACGCGCCTTCGTTTCCGGCGCCTTCACTTTCTTCAATCGCCGCTTTGACACCCAGCGGGTTTGCAATGGATGTAAAGACTTCCACCAGATTCGCCGGGACACTCACTAAAGCCTCTTTCACTATCGATTTCAAGCTAAAGCCTTCGTCCGCCGCAGCCTCAGAGGCCGTTGCAAGCGTGCCCGCCTCCCCCGCCGCGTTAGCAGCGTCAGCGTCGCCCGTGCCCTCGATGGCATACAGCGAGTTGAGCGTTCCCACAATCGCTTCCTTCGCAAAAAGCCCCGTAAAGAGAGCCACAGAAGCGGGCCAGTTATCGCGTTCAACACCGAAGGGTTCGAACACCGGCGTAATCACCGTCCCCACGGCACTCAGCACCGACTTTTCGTTGTTGTCGTTGCCGAAACTTCCGTCAGTTCCAATGGAACCCATAAAACCGAGTACCGTCACCATGATAAGCACAATCTTGCCCGCACGGAAAACGAATTCCTTGAGGCGAAGCCATGCGTGACGGAAAAGGTTGCGCACCTTGGGCAAATGATAAGGAGGCAGTTCCATGATGAACGTCGATTCCTTGCCCATGAAAACCGTATGGCGCAAAAGCAGACCGTAAACCAGCGCAATCACGATGCCCGTCAGGTAAATTCCGAACACGAGCATTCCTGCGCTTTCGCCAAAGAACGCCGCACCGAACAGCGCATATACCGGAAGGCGTGCGCCGCAACTCATGAACGGCACCAAAAACAAAGTCAGGAAGCGCTCGCGCTTGTTTTCGAGCGTGCGCGTACCCATGAGCGCCGGCACCGAGCAGCCGAAACCCACAATCATCGGCACGAAAGCCTTGCCCGGAAGCCCGAGGAAACGCATGAAGCGATCTGCCACAAAAGCCGCACGCGACATGTAGCCGGAATCTTCGAGGAACGAAAGGCAAAGGAACATGAAGAAGATGACCGGAATGAACGTCGATACCGTCTGGATACCCGTACCGATGCCGTTCGCCAAAAGCGCTACGACAACGCCCGGAGCGCCAATCTTCGTCAAAAGTTCCGTCACTCCGTCAACAAAGATTCCGCCGAACAAAATGTCGAAGAAATCGATGAACGCGCTGCCGACCTTCACCGCAAACCAAAACACCAGATACATGGCGATAAGGAAAAGCGGAATTCCCAAAATACGGTTCAAGAAGAGCTTATCGAGTTTGTCGGTACGGGTACTCTTGTTCGTATTGTCGCGAACCACCTGCATCACGATGTTGCGCGCATAAGAGTAGCGTGAATCGGCTAGAGCGAATTCAACTTCTTCGCCCAAGTCTTCTTCGATTTTGTCATGCGGAATAGAAACATTCAGTCGTTCCGCCACTTCCAAGACGCGACCGCTATGTTCCAGATACTGCACCGCAGTCCAGCGAGGAGTTGCTCCCAATTCTTTTGCCACAGGCTCAAGCGTACCCGAAATATCGGCAATCAATTTTTCAAGTTCTTCGGAATGTTTAACAGCCTTCGGAAGCGGGAGTTCATTGCTGGAATGCAGCAGCTTGTGCAAATCATTCACGAAACCTTCGCAGCTTTTCGGCGACACTGCAGTCAAGCCCACCGCAGTCACGCCTAAAATTTCTTCCAGCTTTTTCAGGTCGATATGAACGCCACGCTGAGCCGCAATATCCATCATATTTACGGCGAGCACCATGGGCACGCCCTTTTCCATGAGCTGGCTCGTTAGAAACAGGTTGCGCTCCAGATTCGCGGCATCCAGAATGTTTACCACCAAGTCCGCCTCGCCCTTGAGCAAGTAATCGAGAGCGGCACGTTCGTCTTCGGAGTTTGCGAAAAGCGCATAGATACCCGGCAAATCCACCACGCGGATGGTGTGGTTGTCGAGCTTGAAGGAGCCTTCCTTTTTTTCAACTGTTACGCCAGGCCAGTTACCCACAATCTGGTTCGAGCCTGTCAATGCATTAAAAAGGGCTGTCTTTCCACAGTTCGGGTTGCCTGCGATAGCAATCGTAAACACTTCTTTGTCGATAGCCATTAAATTCTCTCCAGCATCAACACATTCGCCTCTTGTTTACGGAGCGAAAGCCTGTAAGAAAGCACAGCGACTTCAATCGGATCGCCAAGAGGGGCAACCTGCAACACGGATAGTTCCACCCCGCGCACAAGCCCCATGGAAAGGAGTTTAGACTTATACTGAGAATCACCCGTACGGTATCCCACAATCTTCACCTTATCGCCACGCTTTAGTTCCGAAAACTTCGGCCCACCAACACAACTCATCTTACAACCTATTTTTTCGAGCACTTCACCACTTTTATTTTCTTGGCAGCGGGATTCACATCCGCGGGCTTCATAAAGTCTTCAATCTTGCTGAGAGTTTCTGCAGAAAGGATATGTTCCATGCAGCAGGCATCTTTATCGGCAATAGCCTCGGATACGCCCAACTTAATCAAGAAACCCTTCAGCAAAATATGGCGGTTCAAAATCAAAGCTGCTACTCGCGCACCTTCTTCAGTGAGTTCTACACCACTGTAAGGTTCCTGCGTCACAAGGCCAAGTTTCTTAAGTTCAATCATCGCCTTCGCAACAGAGGGCATCTTGACGGAAAGGGCCGCCGCAATATCTTTTACGCGGGCAATTCCATTCGCAAGGCGTAAAATATGCACCATTTCGAGGTAGTCTTCGAGACTTTGGCTTAGTTTTGTGTGTTCCATACGAAACCTCCGATCCTGATTCGGCAAGTTAGAAATACCTAATATTCTTTTAGACAGGGCTAATATAGTTAAACTAACTTTATTAGTCAAGACTAAATTTATTACCTAAATACTATATATTTATATAGAAGATTCGGATTCAACGCAGAATCTAAAGATTTTACATAAATCGTAATTTTTTGCATAATTTTCCAATTTTTGAAAAGTTTCAAGGTTTTGTAAGAGCGGACATTTAGGCTTTTTCACAAATTTCGCCATTTTTTCGTTTTTGGCACGCGTTTTGCATATGGGGTAACGAAAAATTCAAATTAGGAGATAATTGCCATGAGCAATGAATACAGATTAAAAGCCATCAAGGAAATCGCTAGCGAAAACGCCGGCGCCAACCTCCCCGCAGCCCCCGCAAACATCGACTTCTACGGCGAAGACGTCTTCAACGCCGAAGCCATGCGCGCCTACCTTCCGAAAGACATTTGCAAGAAGCTTTTCGCCACCATCGATGGCGGCGCACCGCTTGACCCGAGCATCGCAGGCGAAGTCGCCCACGCCATGAAAAAGTGGGCTATCGACCGCGGCGCCACCCACTTTACTCACTGGTTCCAGCCTCTTACCGGTTCTACCGCCGAAAAACACGACTCCTTCCTCGAACCCGAAGATGGCAAGGCTATCCTTGCCTTCAGCGGCAAGAACCTGATCGTTGGTGAACCGGACGCCTCCTCTTTCCCGAGCGGCGGCCTCCGTTCTACTTTCGAAGCCCGTGGCTACACCGCCTGGGACCCGACCTCTCCGGCCTTCATCAAGCGTCACGGCAACGGCGCAACGCTCTGCATTCCGACTGCATTCTGTAGCTATACTGGCGAAGCCTTGGACAAGAAGACTCCGCTGCTCCGCTCCATTCAGGCCCTGCAGAAGTCCGCCGACCGCCTCATGGGCCTCTTCGGCGTTGCCCAGCAGAAGGTCACCGTCACTCTCGGTGCCGAACAGGAATACTTCCTGATTGACAAGCGCTTCTACCTGCAGCGTCCGGACCTGTACCAGGC
>JAFXLS010000056.1 GCA_017530965.1 Fibrobacter sp. | reverse complement strand
TGTTGAGCTTGCAGCCGTATTCTTCGTAACGGTCGCTGAGTTCGTTGAGGGCGTTCTTGAGCACCTGCAGCGGTTCGCCGTTGTTGCTGGCATAGAAACCGTCCACGATATTTTCCTGCTCGTCCATGAGCACGAACTTCGTGGTGGTAGAGCCCGCGTCGATACCCAGATACACGTTGAGCGTGGTGCCCGATACGGGCTGCGGGTAGTGGTTGCCGGCCATCTTGTGTTCTTCGAGGAACATCTTGTATTCGGCTTCGTTCTTGAAGAACAGGTCGGCGGCAGCCTTGGCCTTGTTTTCGGCCTGGCGGGTTTCGTTAAAGTGGATGAGGGCGTCGAGAGAGCCTTCCTTGCGGTAGAAGCATTCCTGGTCGGCGAACATGGAGCCCAAGGAGAGGGCTGCACCCATGGCCACGAGCACTTCGGAATGTTCCGGCACAATAGCCTGTTCGTCGTTAATGCCCAGACGTTCCTTGAAGGCGCGGACAAGCGTCGGGTTGAACGTGAGCGGGCCACCTTCAAAGATCACGGGCGGTTTGATTTCCATACCCTGGGCAAGGCCACCGATGGTCTGTTTCGCGATGGCATGGAAGCTGGAAAGGGCGATGTCTTCCTTGGCGATGCCGTTGTTCAGCATCGGCTGGATGTCGGTCTTGGCGAACACGCCGCAACGGCCCGAAATTTCGTAGACCTTCTGACCACGCTTGGCAAAGCCTTCAAAAGCTTCGGTCTTGATGCGCAAAAGTTCGGCCACCTGGTCGATGAATGCACCGGTACCGCCGGCGCACACACCGTTCATACGCATGTCAGAGGCAATGAGTTTGCCGGTGGTCTTGTCTTTTTCGAAGAACACCACCTTTGCATCTTGTCCACCGAGTTCGATGGCGACCCTGGATTCCGGGTAAGTTGCACGTACAGCAAGGGCATTTGCCACCACTTCTTGTACAAAGAAGGCGTGAGTGGCTTCGGCAAACGGCTGACCGCCGCTACCGCAGAAAGCGACCCTGAAATTCTTATCGGGGAAAAGTCCATGCGCCTCGCGCAGCACTTCGAAAACCTTCTGTGCCTGCATAGCGTTGTGGCGCTGGTAAGTGTAATGCAAAAGCTTGTTGGTCTCTGGATCGACAACCGCGATCTTCACGGTGGTGGAACCAACGTCCACGCCGACCCATAAATCGTTCTTCAAATTGCTCATAGTGGGCTCAAATTTAGAAATTTGGGCTGTTTTTGTAAGTAAAATTTAGGGAGTTTTCGACGAAAACTGTAAAAAAGAGGATAAATGTTTTTCTTGGCCAAAAAAAGGCGGGAAATGTTATATTTCGGCCATGCGATTGTGGCTTACAACATCTCCTGACGATTTTTCTTCGGAATTTGACGATATTGAGCAAATGTTTTCCCGCGGGCTTTCGCGCCTTATTTTGCAGAAGCGAAGCCGTACCGGTGCCCCTTATGCGACCGAAAGCGATTACGAACGTTGGCTTTTGTCACTCCCGATGGATTGCCGTGACCGCATTTGGGTGCGAGGCACGCCGGATTTGGCTGAGCGCCTGGATGTTCGCGGGTGCGTTGCCGAGGCGGGTTCGTTACTGGGTGATGTTCCCGAAAGCTGGAAACGTGTGAATACGGTCGCTTTTTGTCGTAGCCTGGATCAACTGGAACAGTTGCCGCAGTGGGTGGCCGGGGCCCTCGTGGGGCCGGTATTCCAGCCGCAGTCGGTGTATGAGCCAGTCAAATTTCACGGAATCGAACCTATTCAAGATAAATTAAGTTCCTTGGTTGGTGCGTCTAATATTCCGCAGGTGATCGCCTTTGGCGGCGTTGACCACGAAACGCTGGATGAAATCAAAAAACTCCCCGTGCAGGGAGTCTCTGTTCTCGGGGGCATCTGGAATTATGCCGACCCGGTAAATGCTTTTATTAAATTAAATAGGTCCGTAAATGGAATGTGTAGCGTGTGATGTGTAATTATTAATTACTCATTTCACACTTCACACCTCACATTGCTTTATCGTTGGATATAAACCGCGTTTCTTGGCTTGGCCTTGAGTCTATTGCCCAGCAAGTCGAAGTAAACCGGGTTACGGTTCAAACGCATGGATTTGCTGTTGTCACGAAGTTTTTTAGAAACGATGGTTGTCGTGGTATCCGGTTCCTTGTAGGGCTTGTCCGGGTCATTGACGATCATTCTGATTTTGGTGATGCTCTTGCAGCCAGTTTCGTTGGTGTAGGTCACGGTATAGTAACCGCTAAAGTCGCCGTCCACATTCTTGAGGGCGTTTTCGCGGGTGGTGGATTTGAATCCGTTCGGTCCTTCCCAGCTCCAAGTTTTGCCGTCCCACGGGTGCGGACCGAACTGTACCGTCGCGCCTTTCGCGACTTTCAAGTCGATGGTCTCGTTCCAGCCTTCATCACCGACTTTCACGTAGGGAATAATCTTCGTGCCGCTGCAGGGGGCCACGACCTTCTTGCCATTGCAAACGCCGATTGAATCGGGAATGTCGATGACTCTCGGCTCGAAATCCGGAGTGGGGAAAGCCTTCATGAGGGCCGCCGTTTCCTGTGCGGTAATCGGGAGAATGGTTCCGTGGCGGGGCGTGAATGCGCCACTCGTCTTGGTATCCTGAATGAACTTGAAGTTTTCGAGGTCAGAGCTGCTCGTAAATTGATAATGTCCGTTCATGTAGCAATCGTACATGAGCACCCAACTATTCTGGTTGATGAGCTTGAATACGCCTGCACCTTCTACGGCCTCGGTCGTCTGCTGCAATGCTTTGCTCGGCTTGCTCCACTGCGAACCGCTGGCGGCTCCACTCTTGGGCATGAGCGAACTTGCGGTCACCTTGCAGATGCCGCCGTCGCCTTCGTTCTTGTAGAAGGCATGATACTTCTTGTCGACCGGGTTATAGACGATGTCCATGTCAATGGTTGATTTTCCGCGGTCAAAGAAGTGCTGCGGTTCGCCTTCCAGGTCGGTAAAGTCCTTGTTCGAGTAGGCATAGAATACCTTGTCGTAGCTGATGGTGCCATCGTTAGTCAGCAGGGAGAAGTACACGAGCGGGCGCCCCTTGGTGCCGTCGCCGTTGTCGTAGGTGTCGTCCCAGAAGGTTTCGGGGGCCCACACGCGAGTCACGTTCGCGAAGTTCTTGCCCTTGTACTTGTCGGGGAAATGTACGGTGGCGTGCTTCCAGTTGATGAGATCGCGGGACTTCATGAGCACCATGCCGCGGTTGCTAGCCCAGCCTTCGGCGCTCTTCATGTCGGTATTCACCATGTAGAACCAGCCGTCGGGAGCACGCAGCACGTGCGGGTCGCGGAGCCCCTTCTTGATGCTTACCGTGTCGGCGGCCACCACGCGCTTTCCGTTGTTCATGGCGGTAAAGCTGTAGCCGTCGTTACTCAGCGCGTAGTAGATATTCTCGTTGTCGTTGGCCGGGAAATACGCGAAAAGGTAGTTGGAGTATGGCTCGTACCCGTGAATGGAGACCTTGTGCGGTACGTCCTGCGTCTTTTGGCTCAAGCCATCGTGGACGGTCGCCGTGAGAGTCACATCTTTGTTCTCGCCGACAAGCCTTCCGTTGATTCGCCCGTTGTGGGTGAGGAACAGAGTGTCGCTGCTTTTCCACGTGACGGGGAAGGTCTCTCCGAGGATTTTAATTGTATCGAGGAGGGTGAGGTCGGTATACAGGTCGTTGGCGGAGTTGCCTAAGCTCTTGCTTGTGCTGTCGACTGCGCGCCAGAACGGAGCGACATCGTCCTGGGCAATCGTAGCCCCAGCCAAAGCAATAGCTAACGATAATACCTGTTTCATGTTAAACTCTCCTAATCTCTAGCCGTCAAAACCTGTTTTTGATAAATATAATTCATAATTTTAGGGGATTTTTTATAAAAAAATGAAGATTGTTGATATTTTTTCCATAATTAAGATATAGTTTATATCACATGTTGTTAGGTGGAAAACATATAATTATGTTGCAAAAGGGCTTTTTCAATAAAAATAAGGCATATTATTCCAAGTTGGAATAAGACAAGCTGTTCTATTCCAGTTTGGAAACATTAAATTAAGGGTATATGGATCGGAAGCGCGCAAAGATTTTGGTTATTGACGACACGAAGACGAATATTGAAGTGCTCGAAGGGATTTTGTCCAGCGAGTACGACGTTTTTGTTGCCTTGGATGGCAAAAAAGGCCTTGTTTTGACAGAAAAGGTCAAGCCGGACCTTATTCTGCTCGATGTGATGATGCCCGAAATGGACGGTTACGAAACGCTCCGTCAGATGAACGAAAAGAAACTGGTGGAAAATACACCGGTGCTGTTCCTGACGGCAAAAGCGGATTCCAAGAGTGAACAGATGGGCCTTGACCTTGGAGCGGTGGATTACATTACCAAGCCGTTTCACCCTAATTTGGTGCAGTTGCGCATAAAAAATCAGCTGGAATTCAAGCACCAGCGAGACCATTTGCAGGAACTGGTTGAAGAAAAGACCCTGGATTTGCGTAAAACCTTGAAGGTGATGCTTACCAGCCTTGGCGCCTTGGCCGAATACCGCGACCCCGAAACAGGCGCCCATATCAAGCGTACCCAGGTGCTGGTGCAAATGCTTGCCGAAACCCTGCGTGAACACCCCCGATTTAAGGCTGCTATACCCAACAACGAATATATCGACTATTATGCAACTGCAGCTCCCTTGCACGATATTGGCAAGGTGGGCATTCCCGATGAAATTTTGCGTAAGCCCGCCCGCCTGAATGAAGAAGAATGGGCGGTAATGAGTACCCATGCGCAGAAAGGTTACGATGTGTTGGTGAATGCCACCCATGAACTGAAGGACCATCCGCTGGTACGAATTTCTGCAGACATCATTTTGAATCACCATGAACGTTTTGATGGTGACGGCTACCCGAATGGTCTCAAGGGGGACGATATCCCTGTGGGGGCACGCCTGATGTCGGTGGCCGATGTGTATGATGCCTTGGTTTCAAAGCGCCCCTATAAAGAGGCTTTTCCCCATGAGGTGGCTGTCCAGGAAATCCTGAATGGCAAAGGAACCCAGTTTGACCCCGATGTGGTGGATGCCTTTATGTCCTTTGAATCCAAGTTGCCCGAAATATACGAGCACTATAAGGAAAGCACGTAAGGAGCTGTTTTGACCCATAACCCGCTGAATGCACAACGTCGTCGTTTAAGAAACCGCATCTCGATGGTGTATGTGTTGCCGACTTTTTTGGCAGCGGTTGCTTTGGTCTTTATTTTTTCTTCGGCGGTGCGTTCCATGTTGGTGGATTCTGCCGTCGCCAATACCGAAACGGCCTTGCGCGAACGGGTGCAGACCGAAATCGAAGCCTTCCTGAAAGTCCGTGAAGAAAGCTTCTTGGTGACTGCGAAGCGCGTGCAGCAGGTGACCAAGGACAATGCCATTAGGCCTTTGCTTTACAAACAGACTCAATCTGCCGAAGGTATTGTGGATGTTTATTTTGGAACCACCGATGGTGATTATGTTTCGGGCAGGGGCTTGAAACTGGAAAGTGGAAAGACGGAATTCCGCACGACGGGCTGGTATCTGGAAGCATCTCGTAAAAGGGGCCTTGCCTATACGGGGCCTACGATTCGTAAAAGCATAAATCGTCAGGTCATTTCTCTTTCGTACCCGATTTGGGATAAAAATCATAAGTTCAGGGGAGCCTTGGGCGAAGACATTAATCTTCACAAGGTAAGGCTTGCCATGGGAGCCCTCGCTAAGGAAGAGGGTGGCATTACCATGCTGGTGGGGAGCGAAAGCGATAACTTGCTGACCTATTTCCCCTATGAAACCAACCGCGGAAAGGTTCTGCAGGACAGCGTCGAAAACCTGTTGTTGCTGATTTCCGACAAGTTTAGCTCGGACACCTTGATGGACGGGCGCATTTTGCGTTTTGAAAAGACCAATGAGCATCACCAGCAGCTGATTTTCATGGTGACGCCGCTAAAGCAGTTGCCCTTTTACATTGTGCACGTAAGCCAGCATAACAAGATTGCGGCCAGCATCGATAACCATACCAATACTATGCTGGGCGTGGTGGGCTTCTTCGTATTTGTGCTTATGGGGCTTGCAGCCCTGATTTCCCATATCCTTTTCCGTCGCTATATCCAGCGGGACTTGAACGATAGTGTGAATTCCAGTACGCTTTTTGATACGCTGTTGTGGAAAGGCGACAACTTTACGATTATTCTTACCAACGAAAACTTCGATATTTTGCATGCCAGCGCTTATGTTGTAGATTTCTTGAACGGTGGCGAAGACATGAAAGAAGAAAGCCTGTTCAAGTTCTTTACTTCGGATGCCTTTAAGAAATTTGCCCACCGTGTGGCCATGGGCGGGCAGATGCTTGCCAGCGAACGCAAGACCATTGTGCGGGTTCAGAATGCCGATGGGGAAGTGGCATGGTGGGGCATGTCTTTCCAGGCCCTGGTCGAAGATAACGGCGCGACCCGATTCCTGATCATGATCAACGATGAAACCAGCGGAATCCAGAAGGATACGATTCTGGATACGATTATGCTTTCGGGCGATCATTCCATTCTGGTCATTTTTGACAAGAATCTCCATATTAAATATATGTCGCGTCAGCTTGCCGAATTCTTGGGTAAGGAATGGCGGTCTTTTGTGGGGCTTTCCATCAACGAACTGGTGGAGATGGGGCTCCCCGAATCCATGATCAAGTCGATGATCGAGTCGTACAAAAAAGACGAAGTCTGGAAAGATTCCTTGATGTTGAAACTCGAAAACGGTGGCGTGGAAACTTGGTTCCGTGGCGAAGGTTGTACCTTGAAGGTGCAGGAGACTGTCGTTGGCTACATGCTTTCGATGATCGATATTTCGGAAGTGGTGGCTGCCCGTGAAATTGCGGAACAGGCGACCCAGGCCAAGAGCGAGTTCCTGGCCAACATGAGCCACGAAATCCGTACGCCTATGAATGCCATTATCGGTATGGCACACTTGATTTCGGAAACCAATTTGGATAACCACCAGCGCGGATTTGTAGACCGCATTAGCCATGCGGCAAAGTCGTTGCTTGGAATTATCAACAATATTCTGGATTTCTCGAAAATCGAGGCGAAAAAGCAGGATTTGGAAATTACCCAGCTTGTTCTGCAAGACGTGATTGGCGATGTGGCTGCGCTAGCCGAGGTGCGTATTGCCGGCCGCCCCATAGAACTTATTGTTGATGTGGATCCGGATATTCCTGAAGTTTTGATGGGTGACCCCCTCAGGCTTTCACAGATTTTCACGAACCTGATCAATAATGCGACCAAGTTTACCGAAAAGGGCGATATTACCCTGAGCGTCAAGCTGTTGCAGCAGGCGAACAACATGGCCAAACTGTATTTCTGTGTCAAGGATACAGGCATCGGCATGACTCCAGAACAGCTTTCCCGCTTGTTTAACGCCTTTACGCAGGCGGACGGTTCGACGACTCGCAAGTATGGCGGTACGGGACTCGGGCTTGTGATTTCAAAGTCCCTCGTGGAACTCATGGGTGGTCAGTTGCAGGTTACGAGTGAATCGGGTGTGGGCTCGCAGTTCTTCTTTACTATTTCTCTTCCGGTGGCGGCCCAGGTGGGCGAGCCCAAGTGGAAAAACGAAGAGCGCTTTGCAAACAAGAATGTGCTCTTGGTTGATGACTGCGCCAATTTGCGGACTATTTTGAGGCATTACCTGAACAAGTTGCACTGTGTGGTTGAAGAAGCCTGTTCTGTAGACGAGGCTCTGGAATTGATTCAGGCGCACGAAGAGGCGGGCGAAGATCCCTACGACCTGTTCCTGGTGGATTACGGCATGCCCATTTTGAATGGCTTTGACTTTGTGCATGGTCTAAATGAAAATATGCGGTCGATTCCCAAGGTGCTTATGCATCCTATTCATTTCGATGAAAAAGAAATGAATATGGCTAAGACTTTGGGCTTCAACAGCAGCGTGTCTAAACCGCTCCAGATTAGTACGCTCTTGAGCGCCTTGCAGGAAGCTTATGGTTACCCGCTGACCTACAAGAAGGTCGAAAAGAAGGAAAAGGGCAAGATTTACTTTAAGGAAGCGAAAATCTTGCTGGTGGAAGACAACCAGATGAACCAGGAATTGGCGGTGTCGCTCCTGAACAGTGTTGGTCTTACCGCGATGATTGCGAATAACGGTAAAGAAGCCCTGGATATGCTTAAGAAGGATGCCTTTGACATGGTGCTTATGGATATCCAGATGCCCATTATGGACGGCCTTACCGCTACCAAGGAAATCCGCGCCCGTGAAGATGAATACTTCAAGAAGGTGCCGATTTTGGCCATGAGTGCCCGCGCCTTCCAGAAAGATACGGAAGAATGCCTCGAAGCGGGCATGAATGCGCATATTGTAAAGCCCATTGATCCGACGGTTTTGTACGAGGAAATGGCGAAGTTCTTGCCGGTGGCCGCCGAAACGCCCAATGTGGGTAAGTCCGAAGCTCCGGACCTTTCTCAAGACGACAAGGATTTCTTGGGCTACTTCCAGAAGGTCAAGGATTTTGATGCGGAATCGGGACTTTACCACGTGAACAACAACCGCAATATGTTCCTTAAGATATTGCAAGGCTTTGTTCGCGACTATGGTGGAAATTCCTTTAATTTGCGGGCTCTTATTGAACAGTTCCATTACGAAGAAGCGACCCGTATTGTGCATACAATTAAGGGGCTATGTGGAACAATCGGCTCTAACAATGTGCAGAAACTGGCTGCCGATCTTGAAGCGGAACTTGAACAGAAACAGTGCGATTTCTCTGTGTACAATAAGTTCGAGGAACGTCTGCGGGCTCTCATTGGCGATTTGCAGATAGTGCTTTCGGACATTGTTTCGGAGCAGAACACGCCTGTACAAAAGACTCAGGATCCTGAAGCGGGCAAGAAGTTGGCCGATGCAATCAAGGAGTTGAAAGAGGCGGTTGATACCTGCTCTTCGACCCGTTGCAAGCGCATTCTGGATAGTATCGAGAATATTGCGTTTGAGCCGAACCAGGAAGTTCTGCTCCATAAGTTGAAGGAACTTTTGGAAGACTACGACTTTAGCGAGGCTTCCGAAATCCTGGAATCTCTCGAAAAGACTCTTTCCTAAAACGTCATTGCGAGACTCGCAGAGTCGAAGCAATCTTTAGTTGCAAAGTTTAGAAAAGCATTGCCGCGATAAACGCGAGTGCTACAATCACTGCTGCCGCTATGGCGAGCGGGTTCGCCTTTTTCTTCTTGTTGCCGTATTCGTCCGTCCCGAATTCGTTCTCCAAAATTTCATCGTAATCCGGCGTTTCGAGGTCGGTAAATTCTGCGCCTTCCTTCCAGCCGGTGTCGGCGTCGCTCCCGCAGTGCGGGCAGAACGTGGCGTCGTCTTTAATTTCTGAATGGCAATGAGGACAGAGCATGGTGATGTGAGATGTTGAATGTGAGGTGTGTGATGTATAATGAGAAAAGATTCAGATTTTATTGTTTAAAATAGAAAAACCGCACGGTTTTACCCGCACGGTCTTTAAGCTTTTTGCTTCGTTGCGATTACAGCTTGTTGTTAGAACCAAGAACGTCGACGATCTTGTGTTCGTACATCTTCTGCATGTTTTCGCGAGCCGGCTTGAGGTACTGGCGCGGGTCGAAGTGTTCCGGATGTTCGTCGAAATACTTACGGATAGCGGC
>JAFXLS010000055.1 GCA_017530965.1 Fibrobacter sp. | reverse complement strand
GTTTCATTTTCGGGTTCCAGCGCTGAGTCTGGTGACCAAAGTGGGAGCCTGCAGCAAGCAGATCTTCGACAGAAGGCAGATTTGCCATAATGTATTTCCTTTTCGGTTGTTACTACCCGGACTGCAATTAAGCCGCGAAGCGATGCCCGAACCTAGGGGTGTGGACCTCGCCACCGAAGCGACTCTCGCAAGCCGGTGATTGGTTTTACCCGGGCGTAATTACCCGAGCGGCGCAAAATATAGCTAAATTTGCGCCCATGGCAAGTAAAAAGAAGATTCTCGTGATGGTTGCAAGCCCCAAAAGGGAACGCAGCGGAACCCTGATTCCCACCAAGGCGTTCGTAGAAGGCCTGGAAGAAAACGGCGACTACGAAACGGAATACCTTTTTATCGACAAATTGAATATCAAGCCCTGCCGCGGTTGCCTGAGCTGCTGGGGTCGTGAAGACGGCAGCTGCTTCATGAAGGATGATGACATTCCTATGGTACGCGAAAAGCTCATCAATTCGGATATTGTCATCTGGAGTTTTCCGCTGTTCCTTTTCAGCATTCCGGGACAGATGAAAGTCCTGATGGACCGCATCGTAGGTATGGTTCACCCCTACATGGGCCAGAAGCTTAAGGAAGGCGCCACGGCCATGAACTCGCACTTGCACGGGCTGCAGTTCCAGAAAGAAGGCCAGAAGATCATTCTGCTTTCTAGCTGCGCCTGGATGGACCTGGACGTCGTCTACGAACCTATCCGCAAGCAGTTCGACATTATCTTGGGGCATGAGGGCTACACGCTCATTGCCTGTCCGCAGATGCGCGCACTCGACCATCGCGGCGGCCCCCGCCGACTGAACATGCTGCGCGAAAAGTACAAGAAAGGCGGCGCAGAACTCGCCACCACCGGTAAACTTTCTCAAGAAGCAATCGACCTGATGCAGAAGCCGATCTTTAGCGACGAAGCCTACGAGACGCTCGTCGTGGAATTCGTGACGCACATGTTCGACCGCGACGACAACTTCTAAATCAGATTCCTATGGGGTCTGCCCGAACCAATACGTCATATACAAACGGAAGCGCAATTCGCTGATGTCTGTCGACTTGTATTTATCGGTTTCCTTGAACATTCCCAGGAACTCGTAGCCGGCTCTTAAGCCGAATTCAAAGCCGTCATATTTCCAGCCAAAGGCAAACATCGCATCAAGCCAAAAATCGTTCGCATAGTCTATTTCATCATCTGAGTAGATTTCATCGTCGTCTAATTCGACTTTTTCTTCGACAAACGGGAACCGAAAACACGGGCCCACCGCCACGAAAAAATTGTCCGTCGCAAAATAGTCCCACAACACGGTAATTTCCCAAGCATTCGTCATGACAGAATCCTTAACCGTGCGGTGCTGGTATTCATATTCGCTAGAAAAACCGAAAGCACCATCGACACCTAGATCCACAAGCACCGACATTCTGCTTGCCACAGGGAGCGCCATTCGGAAAGCAACACCACCCCCAGCCGACCTGTTGTCGTCGTAAAGGTCAGCGTCTTCCCCGGTCATATAAGACGGTCCAAGGCCCAACATGATGCCCATGCTGAATTTTTGGAAAGCCCCGACACCAGCCAAGGCAGGAGTTGCGAGAAGCAAAGACAGAAGAATGATGACAATTCTATTTCGCATAATTATCCACCGGGATTTCAACGGCACGATCATTCACTCCGCCGGACAGAATAAGCGAATCGGGAAGCGACTCTACATTCAAGTACACATTTTTCTGAACGGGCATGTTCAAAAACTGCGGAACAGTTACAGAATCCTTCATTTCAAAATTGATGTCCATGGGCTCCACGGCAATTGCCCCCGGTTCTACAGCCCAGTAATGTTCGGTATACGAAGTATCTACCAGAGTCACGGATTTCTGCTGAACAGTATTCGCATTATTTTTTTCGAGGACGGCACTTATATCTATAGAAAGTGCGGCACGATTTTTCTTGGCATCCGAAACAGAAAAGCTGATTTTTCCATTTTTGTCGGCATAAAGAATGTCTTTAATGACGATGGTCGTGTCATGCTTAACCCACTCATCTCCAACATAATAGCCCGTCAGCGTAACCGTATTGACAGAGTCTTTCGACTTGTTCAGGTTCATTACGGACGGCACGTATGTATCTCCCTTCATGTAAGGAATATCATCCTGTAAATACGACATCAGGGATTTAGTCTCTCCCGTATTCTCGTTCTTGACTTGCAACGTAAGGAACGAGGCTTCCTTAAACCCATAGTAGGTATCAAAATAGGAACAGCCCGTATTAGGGTTACAGCCACTCAGTTCGGATTTTTTCAACAAAAAATTGCCCAGTACGATTCCGCAATTTTTCGACTTGGAATCAACGCGGCAACGCAATGCAAAGTGAATAGAGGAAAAGTCCGTAAGGAGCACCTCGTTTTCCTTTTCTTCCATGGTGATATAATGAACATCACCACCTGAGCTACAGGCCGCAAGCAAAAAAGAGACTGAAAATAAAAGGGCTAACTTTTTCATCACAAATAAATATAAGCTAAAAAAGTCCGAGAAGCAAATTTATTTGTAAAAAAAGGCCTCCGCAAAAGCGGAGGTCTTGTGAGCCTCAAGCGATTCGTATCAACGAATCGTGGAGGCGAAAGTGAGGTGATATCATATCCCTGGATTTGCAACAGAGCCGAACGGTCTTGTAATAACAGAAAAACCCTGGCATAGCCAGGGTTTTTCGTAATAGCAATTTCGCAGATTAGCGCTTGCTGAACTGGAAGTGCTTACGAGCCTTCTTGCGGCCGAACTTCTTACGTTCAACGGCACGAGAGTCGCGAGTCATGAGGCCTTCCTTCTTGAGGGCGGGCTTGACTTCGGCGTCGTTAGCAACCAGGGCGCGGGCAATGCCGAGACGGACAGCGCCCATCTGGCCAGCGATACCACCGCCACGAGCGGTGACTTCGACGTCCCATTCTTCCGCGTTGCCGAGGATGGCGAACGGAAGGTTAGCAATCATGTTCTGCACTTCAGAATGGAAGTAATCCTTGAAATCACGACCATTGATAGTGCGCTTGCCGGAACCCGGCTTCAG
>JAFXLS010000054.1 GCA_017530965.1 Fibrobacter sp. | reverse complement strand
GCCCACCGCGGCGACCGCATCGGTCTCTACTGCTGCCCGCACACCGGCGTGGCTCTCGGCGCTCTCGAAAAGCTCGTAGCCGCAGGCAAGATCGACAAGGAAGAGAACGTGGTCGTCATCAGCACGGCACACGGTCTCAAGTTCACCGAATTCAAGGTCGGCTACCACGAAAAGAAGCTCGAGAATATCTGCTCCAAGTTCGCGAACCCCGTGTTCAAGGCTCCGGCAGACCTCGGCGCCGTCATGGACATCTTGAAGAAAGAGATGGCCGAGCGTAGGCGCTAATCGGCGCCCCACCGAATCTAGAAAAGCTCCGCAAAAATGCGGAGCTTTCTGGTTTTTAGGAATTCTGGGCAGAATCCAGCCTTTCGCCGATGACTAGACTCAAATAGGCAATCGCGGCCGATACCGACGCGACAACGCTACCCGAACCATAGAACATGACTCCAAACACAGCCGGAGCAAGCATCAGGAGCGTAGAAAACAGAATGTTGTTATTTGCAATGCTAAAGCGATTCATAATTTACCTCTCTTTTACGCATACAAATATACCTTTAAAACAATGACAAAAATTGTCACTTCCAAAACACACAAAAAAAGGCGGGACTCGCCCGCCATGAAACCAAGTGTATAATTCTATTTATCCGAATATTCTATTATAAAGATCCGGGGCAAACTTCTGGAAATACCCCTGAATCAGGATAATCGCTATCACGATAGGGATTACCCACTTAACGTAAAAACGAACAATTTTATACGTAGGAATCTTGAAGCCCTTACCGGTGTTAACTTCGGCATAGAATTTTTCTTCGCCCCAGCCACGTTTGTAGCAGCAGAATACGATAAACAGCAGAGAACCTATCGGCAATAGTGTATTGGACACCAAGAAATCTTCGAGATCCAGCACGCAGCTGCCTTCGCCAAAGGGCTGGAAACCGGAAATCATATTGAATCCGAGAGCACACGGGAGCGACAGCAGCACAATTAGCACCGCATTCACGCGAACCACTTCCCAGCGGTCAAAACGGCGGGCATCGCGCCAGAAAGTGGTAATGTTTTCAAACACAGCCACCACCGTCGAAAGGGCCGCAAACGAAAGGAACAGGAAGAACGCAGCACCGAAAAGTCTACCCGCAGGCATCTGCGAGAACACATTCGGAAGCGTCACAAAGATAAGGCCCGGTCCCGCATTGGGTTCAAGCCCAAAGGCAAAGCAACTGGGAATAATAATCAGGCCCGCAAGCAAGGCAACTGCGGTATCTAAGGCGCAGATATTGGCCGCTTCTTTTGCAATCGAATGATCCTTTTTGATATAGCTTCCAAAAATCGTCATGGCACCGATACCGAGGCTCAACGTAAAGAAACTCTGGCCCAACGCCGCAAAGAGCGCTTCACCAATACCGTTTTTTACAAGGTGGTCAAAATTGGGCAACAAGTAAAAACGCAGACCATCTTCTGCACCAGGAAGCGTAATCGCGCGAATAGCAAGCGCAATCATAATGATAAACAGGAACGACATCATCCACTTGGTAATGCGCTCCACGCCCTTCTGAAGACCGAGCGACACAATGCCGAAACCGATAATCGTCGTCGCCACCATCCAGCCGACCTGAATCGCAGGACTTGCAAGGGTTTCGCCGAACATGGCCCCCACCTGCGCAGGGGTCACATTCGAAAAATCACCCACCACCATGCGGTAGAAATAATAGAGCATCCAGCCGCAAACCGTGGTATAGAACATCATGAGCAGGTAATTCCCCGCAATCATGGGCCACTTTGCCAAATGCCACTTGGACTTCTTCGGTTCCAAACGTTCAAAGGCTCGGCCCACACTTCGTTGGGTTGCACGGCCCACGGCAAATTCTGCCATAAGAATCGGGAGCCCGAACACGAGCAAGAAGAACAGGTAGATTACCACAAATGCGGCACCACCGTACTGACCGGTAATAAAGGGGAAACGCCATACGTTACCTAGGCCAATGGCGCAGCCTGCCGAGATGAGGATGAACCCCAAACGGGACGCAAAGGATTCTCTATTACTATTCATATACAAAAATATAGAGCGTCGTAAGTTTTTTGTCACATTTTGTTTCAGAAGAATCAGATTAAAACGGGTCCTTATTTGGCATATTCCATATCATTTTCTAAATTTGCACGCGCAAAAAAGGTGTAAAATGAGCGAAAACTACAAATACGGTTTTGTAACGGATATCGAGAACGAGGCCTTCGAGAAAGGTCTGAACGAAGATGTCATCCGCAGGGCGTCCAAGCTCCGTGGTGAACCGCAGTTCATGCTCGATTTCCGACTGAAAGCGTATGAAAAGCTCAAGACCATGGAGCAGCCGAACTGGGGCGAACTGAGTTTTGCTCCGGTCGATTTGCAAGACATCGTCTACTACTCCGCCCCGAAGACTAAGAAAAGCCACGAAAAGATTGAAGACGTGGACCCGGAACTCCTGGCCACCTTCGAAAAGCTCGGCATCCCGCTGGACGAACAGAAGCGACTGGCCAACGTGGCCGTGGACGCAGTCTTTGACTCGGTGAGCATTTACACCAGCCATAAGCGCAAACTCATGGAAATGGGCATTCTGTTCTGCAGCATCAGCGACGCCATCAAGGAATACCCCGAACTCATCGAGGAATACCTGGGCTCTGTGGTGCCTGCAGGCGACAACTATTTTGCAGCCCTCAACAGCGCAGTCTTTGGCGACGGAAGTTTTGTGTACATTCCGCCTGGAGTCAAGTGCCCCATGGATCTTTCCACCTACTTCCGCATTAACAACAAGGAAGCAGGCCAGTTCGAACGCACCTTGATCATCGCTGATGAAGGTGCGAGCGTAAGCTACCTCGAAGGTTGCACGGCGCCGGAATTCAGCAGCAAGCAGTTGCACAGCGCCATCGTGGAACTTGTGGCGAAGGACAACGCCAGCATCAAGTATTCCACCGTGCAGAACTGGTACGCGGGCGACCGCGAAACGGGCGCCGGCGGCGTGTACAACTTTGTCACGAAACGCGGCAAATGCGCGGGCAAGAACAGCCGCATCAGCTGGACGCAGGTCGAAACAGGTTCCGCCATCACGTGGAAGTATCCGAGCTGCGTGCTGCTGGGCGACAATTCCGTCGGAGAATTCTACAGCGTGGCCCTCACCAACGGGCACATGCAGGCCGACACCGGCACCAAGATGATCCACATCGGCAAGAACACCAAGAGCACGATTATCAGCAAGGGCATCAGTGCCGACTATTCTAGCAACGCCTACCGCGGCGAAGTGAACATTCACAAGTCGGCCACGGGTGCCCGCAACTACACCCAGTGCGACAGCATGCTCGTGGGCGACAAGAGTGCGGCACACACGTTCCCGTATATCACCGTCGCAAACGCAAGTTCCACCACCGAACACGAAGCGACGACCAGCCGCATCAGCGAAGACCAGCTTTTCTACTTCGAAAGCCGCGGCATCAAGCGCGAAGACGCCATCCAAGCGATGGTGGGCGGATTCTGCAAGGACGTGTTCAAGGAACTCCCCGGCGAATTCGCCACGGAAGCCCGTCAGTTACTGACACTTAAGTTGGAACACAGCGTCGGTTAACGCGCCACGACCTGCTTGCGGATTTTTTCCGTAAGTTCGCGACCGCCAAGCTGCGCAATGCATTCAAAAGCAAATTCTTCGGCAGAGCCTGCGCCACGGCTCGTGACGATGTTCCCGTCTACAACCACGCGGTCTTCGACGAACTTTTTACAGACAAGTTCACTTTCGCAGCCTGGGAAACAGGTCGCAGTCTTATCGGCAAGGATTCCCGCCTTGCTGAGCACCAGCGGAGCCGCGCAAATCGCAAAAATCCACTTGCCGTTGTCGTTGAATTCGTGAATAACTTTTTCCACTTCGGCAGAGGCCTTCAGATTCTTGACGCCAATGCCGCCGCCGGGCAAAAGAACGCCGTCAAAAGCAGCCGTATCGGCACCCGAAAGAGCAAAATCCGTCTGAATTCTAAGGCCGCGCAACCCAATCACTTCGGCCCTGCCAGAAACGCTTGCGAGAGCGACTTCAAAACCCGCCCGCTGCAGGTAGTCGAAAGGAGTCACGAATTCGGTTTCTTCGAAACCATCAGCCAACAAAAATAAAATCTGCATTGTTTACCTCTTTTT
>JAFXLS010000053.1 GCA_017530965.1 Fibrobacter sp. | reverse complement strand
GAAAGCATTCTGACGGGTATTCTGGCGGACGGCCACGTGTTGCTGGAAGGCCTGCCGGGTCTTGCCAAGACGACTGCGGTGAAGGCTTTTGCCGATGCCGTTTCGCTCGATTTCAAGCGCATTCAGTTCACTCCCGACCTGTTGCCGGCCGACTTGCTGGGTACCACGATTTACAACTCGAAGGAAGCGAAGTTCGAGACCCGCAAGGGCCCGCTGTTTACGAACCTGGTGCTCGCCGACGAAATTAACCGTGCTCCGTCGAAGGTGCAGAGCGCATTGCTCGAAGCCATGCAGGAACGTCACATCACGATTGGCGACGAGACGTTCAAGCTGGATGAACCGTTCCTGGTGCTTGCCACACAGAACCCCATCGAGCAGGAAGGTACCTACCCGCTGCCCGAAGCCCAGGTGGACCGTTTCCTGTTGAAGGTGAAGGTCAGCTACCCGAACAAGGCCGACGAAATGAAGATTCTCGATGCCGTTGCCGGTGCGGGACTCCGTCAGCCGCAGGCTGTCGCCACGAAGGAAGATATCCTTGCCGCCCGCCAGCTGGTGAAGCAGGTGTACGTGGACGAACGCGTGCGCGAATACATCGTGAACCTGGTGCTTGCGACCCGCGATCCGGGCAGCATCAAGCGTAGCGACCTGGTGGGCTTTGTGGAAGTGGGCGCCTCGCCGCGTGCATCCATCGGCCTTGCCCAGGCTTCGAAGGCCCATGCGTTCATCCAGGGCCGCGCCTATGTGACACCGGAAGACGTGAAGGCGGTCGCCATGGAAGTGCTCCGTCACCGCATTATCCTCAGTTACGAGGCCGAAGCGGAAGAAGTTTCCGCCGAGACCGTGGTGCAGAAGATTCTCGACAGCGTTGAAGTTCCTTAGTGAACTTCGGGGCGCGAGTGTCGCGCAGAAATCATTTGAAAAAAGAACGCCCCGAAAAGGCGTTCTTTTGCTATTTTAGAAATCGTGAAGACTTGGCTGACTTTGTTGATCCTGAATTGCGCCGTGCTAGCCATGGTGTTTTTGTGCTCGTGCGGCTATTCGCATTCTGACCCATGTCAGAGTTCCATATATGAGGAATGTATGCGGAGGACGGAGAATTCATTGCTTGCCGATATCGTCTGCTCCGAAAAAGCGGTATCCGAATGCGAGGATTAGGGTGGACGGCCCCTTGGCAAAAAAATGGCCGAAAACAACGTTAATTTGTTTGTATTTTGCCAAAAGGGGCGTATAAACGGTGCTGTTTTGCGAAATTTATGCCTCGGCTCCCTTTTTTCGGCTTGTTGGGGCGGTCTTCCTTTGATTTCGCTGTTCGCGACTTGCCGCTCTTTACTATCTTTATGGCGAAAAAGGGCTCAGGGAAATTCCCTGGGTAGCTTATTTTCGTGTTTAACTAGAAATAAAAACGAAGGATATATGGCAAATCGTGTTGTAATCGGTTCCCAATGGGGTGACGAAGGCAAGGCCAAGGTTGTTGATTTTCTGACTCTGGACGCAGACTACATCGTGCGTTTCCAGGGCGGCGCTAATGCTGGCCATACCGTAGAAGTGGGCGACAAGAAGTTCGTGTTCCACTTGATTCCCTCGGGCATCATGCACGAAGACAAAATTTGCGTAATCGGTAACGGCGTGGTGCTGGATCCGATTCAGACGCTGGATGAAATTGCTGACCTCCACACCAAGGGTATCAACCCGGAAGGCCGCCTGTTCATTGCCGACAACGCTCACGTGGTGCTCCCGTACCACTCTACTCTGGACAAGGCAAAAGAAAAGAAGGCTGGTAAGGCTGCTATCGGTACCACGGGTCGTGGCATTGGCCCTTGCTATAGCGACAAGGTGAACCGTATCGGCGTTCGCGTGGGCGACCTGATGGACGAACGCGAACTGCGCCCCCGTGTCGAAGCCATGGCCAAGGTTCACAACGAAGAATTCAAGGTGATGTACGACGTGCCCGAAATCGACCCGGAAAAGGTCATCAAGGACTACTTGGAACTCGGCCAGAAGATCAAGCCGTTCGTGCGCGACGTGAGCGCCATGCTCTATGCCGCCGTGAAGGCCGGCAAGCGCCTGGTGTTCGAAGGCGCCCAGGGCACCATCCTCGACGTGGACCAGGGTACTTACCCGTTCGTGACCTCCAGCAACACGGTCGCAGGCTATGCAAGCTGCGGCGCTGGCATTGGCCCCACGGCTATCGACCAGGTGGTCGGTGTCGTCAAGGCATACACGACCCGCGTGGGTAACGGTCCGTTCCCGACCGAACTTTTGGACGAAACGGGCGACACGCTCCGTAAGATTGGTAACGAATATGGTGCAACCACGGGCCGTAACCGCCGCTGCGGTTGGTTCGATGCCCCGGTGGTCCGCAAGGCTGCCGTGGTGAATGGCCTTACCCACCTCGCCATTACCAAGCTCGACGTGCTCGATACGTTCGACACTATCAAGATTTGCACTCACTACGAATGCGATGGTGAAAAGATTGAAAACTTCCCGAACCAGCTTTCCAAGGTCGGCCGCTGCGTGCCGGTCTACGAAGAAATGCCGGGCTGGAAGTGCGATACCACCAAGTGCCGCAAGCTCGAAGAATTGCCGGAAAATGCTCGCAAGTACCTGAACCGCATGGCGGAACTGGTAGGCGTGAAGATCGGCATGATCTCGATTGGTGCTAAGCGCGACCAGAGCATTATCGTGGATTTGGACTAGGAATCTAATCGAAGGAGAAAGAAGAAATGGACAGCAATGTATGTGGACTCTTGAAAGGGGTTGACCTTTTCTCTGAATTGACGGAAGAACAACTTGGCTTGCTTGCCAATTTGGTTGTTGTCCAGGACTTCAACCGCGACGAAACCGTAGTGCTCGAAGGCGACTGCTCGATGAAGGCGCTGTACCTGATTGCTTCGGGGACGGTGCAGGTCTACATGACCGGCGTCGATGGTCGCGAGACGATTCTCAGTTTCTTGGAACGCGGTGACTTCTTTGGTGAAATGTCGCTCATCGACGGCGAACCGAGGTCTGCCTCGGTGCGCACCGTCACCGATGCCCAGCTGATGATTATCCACCGGGAACCCTTCTTGACCCTTATTCGCCAGACTCCGGAAATCGCCATGTCGCTCCTTTCTGAAATGAGCAAGCGACTCCGCAAGGCCAATAAGCAGATCGGTTCCCTTTCCACCATGTCGGTGAGCGGCCGCGTTGCGGGCACTCTCCTGAACCTGATGGAAGAACGCGGCATGCGTATCCATACGGACAACGGCCAGATGGTGACGGTGATTCACAACCGCCCCACTCAGCAGCAGTTGGCGGACATGTCGGGTACGACCCGCGAAACGGTGAGCCGCATCTGTTCCTTGTTGGTAAAGGCGAATGCGATTGCCATGACTGGCAAGGACATTGTGATCTTTGATGAGGAAGCCTTGCAGGAAAAGGCCACAAAGGGTTAGTTGCTTTTTGTATTATGGATAAAGTAAAGTCGATTTTGAATAAAGTGTTAGCGTGGCTCAAGGCAGCTCCGGTCGTGAAGGCTGTTGGCATTTGGGTCGTACTCCTGATTATACTCGCTTTTGCGGTCGATAAGCTTGTAATGCCCATTTTCTCGGGACATTTTGCTTCTACGGGTGAAGTCCCGAATTTGGAAGGCATGACCCAGGAAGCTGCCGAAAAGGCTTTGGACGAAGCGGGCTTTAAGTACGAATGGCTTGCTGAAGGCCGTTATAATGCCCAGATTCCGGAAGGACTGGTACTTGTGCAGATGCCTGCTGCCGGACGCACTGCGAAGCTTGGCCGTACAGTAAAGCTTACGAAGAGCCTGGGACTTCGCGAAGTGGAAATTCCCGATCTTCGCGGCAAGAGCCAGAAACAGGCTGCAATTTCTTTGAGCCGAGCCGGTCTTGTACAGGGCGCCATCGTGAAGGGCGCTCACCAGAGCATTCCCCGCGGCGTCGTGATTCGTACCATTCCCTTTGCTGGCCAGAAAGTTCGCGTTGGCGATACGGTGAAGGTGGTGATTTCTGCCGGCGTGACCATGGGTAATACGTTGCTCCCTGATTTTGCTGGCGAACAGATCGATAATGTGTACGCAAAGATCGAAAAGCTCGGCTTCAAGGTCGGAAAGATCAAGCGTAAAAAAGACGGCGAAGGTCGTGCACCCGGAACCGTGATTGAAACCTCTCCTAGACATGGTGATTACTTGCCGCCCGATACCAAGATTGATTTCGTGATTGCGGACTAGGATGTACATGAAGTTTTTGTTTGTTTCACTTGCAATGGCGGCGACTCTTGTAACGATGTCGCTTTCGCTCTCGGCGTGTGCCTCGTCCTCTAAGAAGGGCGAAGCCCTGACAGCGGCGGATTCTGCCGCGATTGCCATGGCGGTGAATGCAAAATTGGATTCTATCAAGAAGGCGACTGAAGATCAGGCGCTTCCTCAGAATATTGACGCAGCCCACGAATCCTTTATCCGCGCCCAAGAGATGGAATTGCGTGGTGAAAGGTCTTTGGCCAATGTGTTCTGGCAGCATGCCGCGGAATCGGATCCCAATAGCCGATACCTGGCTTTTAAGCTGGCCGAAATCATGATGGCTCAGGGGGCAGATTCCCTGGCCCTGATTCAGGCTCGACGCGCCCAGACCCTGAAAGGGAAACCGACTGCCTCCCAGTTGGGCATGCTTGCCCACTTGTACGTGAAGGATGGCCGAGCCGATTCGGCCCGCAAGTATTTCAATGCCGCGTTGGATACTTCCCGTTACCAGGACATGACGCTGCTGTATGATTACAGCCTGTTCTTGGAAGCCATTCAGGACGGCAAGGAACTGACCCGGGTCTATGACTTGCTCTTGCCCCAGGTGAACTACATGCCCACGCTTTTCCAGCGCCAGCTCAAGCTGCTTTTGGATCAGGGGAAGGATTCTGCCGTCGTGGAACTCTTTGCGAAGGGCCACGAGGCAACCGGCGACAAGAAGATGCTTTTGCAGATGGTGCAGGGGCTTGTGTTCCAGCAGCGTTTGAAAGAAGTGGGCGCGGTGGTGGATACCCTTACGGAATCGACTCCGGAAGATGAATCCATGGTGGTGCTCCTGATGAGCGCCCTTGCCGAAAAGAGCCGCGATTCCGCTTACGCCATGCTCAAGAAAAAGTATTATACCGATCAGGTGCGCACTCCCATGCTCGCCAATTTCTTGGGCCATTATGAACATATGTTCGGCGATTTGGACAGCGCAAAGGTTCACTTGAAAATTGCGGCAGAACAGCTGGTGGATCAGCGGGTCTATGCGACTAATGCCTACCATGCCCTTTCGGCTATCGCTTTTAAAGAAAAGAAGAATAAAGATGCCGTGCGCTATGCCGAAAAGGCCGATTCCGTGGCTCTGGGCAGCGACAAGGCCGCCCTCGCCTTGACTTACGGAACGGCGGGGCAGTACGGCAAAGCCTACAAGATGCTTGATTCGGTAATCGTGGTGTGGGACAAGTGGACTCCCATGGAAGGCATTGCCGATTCTGCCTCTATACAGCGGATGAAGGGAGACGTTGAACGCAATAGGCGTCAGTTCCGCAGCGTGTACGCTCGAATCTTGTGTGTGGAAGCTCAGGAAATTTGGCAGAAGGACATTGCCGATTCCGCCAGGATTAAGAAGGCGGTGGCGTTGCGTGAACGTGCCGACGGCTTCTATAAGGATTTGGCCGCAAGGGATACGACCGATATGGGTGTTCGCGTTTTGATGGCCATGAACCTGGAGCGTATGGAACGTTACGAAGAAGCGTTCGCCTTGTTTGAAAAAATCCTGAGCGACAAGAAGGCTCCCATTGATCGCGCCGAAGTGTTGAATTATTACGGCTATACGCTGATTGACTTGAATCGCACCCCGGCAGAACTGGACAAGGGAATTGCTCTGGTGGATCAGGCCCTCCTGATGGAAAAGAATGGCCAGCCTTCGGAAGCTTATTTGGATTCGAGAGCCTGGGGCTTTTACCGCAAGGGGCTTTATAACGAAGCACTCACGGTGATGAAGCTTATCAAGAGCCCCCACTTTGACGATGATTACGTTTACTGGGAACATATGGCTGCAATCCAGGATGCGCTGGGTATGAAGGCCGAGGCGAAGGCCGCATACAAGAAACTCAAAAAGCTGCAGCCGCATCACCCTGCCGTGAAAAAGTTCTATAAGAAGTAGACGGTAGTAAGTGACTCGAATGTGTCATCCTGAGCGAGAGCAACGAGGTCGATATATGAAACTTCGCTCTTTAGAGCGTTAGTTGAATTAGGTTCGAAGGAGCAGGATCTTTTGTTGAAGTTTATATATTCCATATTGCTGCTACTTTCTCTTTGCATTCTTGCCGGATGTGCGGGCAAAAAGCCCGTAGTAGAACCTGCAACTGCCATGGTCGATAGCGTTCAAGAAGCTCCACGCGACAGTCTCCGTGCCAAATTCCTGCTTACGATTATCCAGCAGGACAGCGTTACTGGAAATGCCTCTACGCAGGAACTGGATGCCGTCATCTTCTCGGTACCGGGCAAGCGTTACCGTATGGAACTCACGGGGCCGCTGGGCATCGGCGTGGCCTCTCTCTTGTGGCAAGAAGATGGCTGGCAGATGACCTTCCCGACGGAAAAGCTCTATATGAAGGGCGTGGGCTACATGGTAGGCCTTTTGAACAACGATGCGCTCCCGATGGTGCATATTCACCAGGTGGCTGATATTTTCGATGGTCGCCTGTTGCCCGAAGGCTATGAAGAAGTGACGCCGCCTGAAGATTCGACGAAGGTCGAGGGCGCCATTTATGCCCGTGAAAAAATGGGACGTCTGTTCCACTTTGTTAAAGAAGGCAATCATGTTTCTTGGCTTTCGCGCTTGGGTCGCGGTGGCAAGACCGAAGTCATTCGCTATTACGACTTCAAGGAATTCGAAGGGGTTGAAACCCCGTCGAGGATTGAATTTGAGCTCGATGGTGCAAAATTCCTGGAAATCAAGATTAAGAAGATTGCTCGCAATAAGTCGTTCAGTTCGGGAACCTGGCGCCTGAATATTCCCAAGAGCTTCAAACGCGTTGGGGAATGAAATTGATGAGGAGAACTAATGAGAAAGATTTTGCTTTTGCTCGCCGCGATGGCGCTGCTTCTGTCGTGTTCTGACGATACCACGTATGTGGAATATGATGCCGACCCCGTCATGGTGGAATCGTACAAGGAATTGTCTAACTTGGACGCCTCCAATTATTCCCGCGGGACGCGTATCTTTGTCCGCAACGAAGACTGCTTCTATTCCTGGGATGGAGAGTCGTGGAACGAAATCGAAGAATTCCGTTCGTCTTCGAGCAGGTCATTTTTCAGTAGCGATGATTTCGATGAAGAATCCTCTGACTCCGATGATGATATCGAAAGTTCCGATGACGATGAAGAGTCCTCCAGTTCTGAAGAAAGTGTGGTAAAGATTCGCTCAAGTTCTTCGGAAGAGGATGTCGAATATAGCTCGTCTTCTGAGGAGGAAGAGTCTTCCAGTTCGAGGAGAGCAAGCTGGGAGAACTTGAACAATCATTACTCTTATGGAGAGTTTGTAGACGAACGCAATGGGTATATGTATAAGACCATCGAGATTGAAGGTCGGACTTGGTTTGCCGAAAACCTGAACTACGATATTCCCGAATATGCAGATTCTGTCGATGCCTGCTTTATGTATAACGATACATTGTACTGCGAAAAATTTGGAAGGTACTACACGTGGTATGCCATGATGAATATCCGACCCGAAGAATGCAGTGGTGAAGCCGGCTGCCCGGAATTGTACAGTTACCCCTATCGTGGCGTTTGCCCGAAAGGCTGGCATTTGCCCGATTCCATTGAAGTGGCTGACTTGATTGAATTGTTCGGCGGAATGAGGGCTGCTGGCTCTACCTTGTATGCCCATAGTTTTGGATTCAACTTTATCGGGGCGGGTTCCCAAAGTTATGCCAACGGAAAAAAGAGCTGGTCAAATGAATATGCGGGTTACACGAAAGGCTATCTGCATTTCGTGAGTGAGACGGAATTTGTTAGCAAATTGAATCCAGTGTATTTTGTCGATTATTATTCTCAGAATTTAAGATTGACTTCTATAGGGCGTAACGAGGCGATTCCGGTGAGGTGTGTCAAGGATGATCCCGATGAAATCGAGCGCCGCAAAAATTTGGCGGGGGAGGAATAAATGAAGATCGTGTTGAAAACCTTTGCCGCCTTGGGTACGCTCATCCTGTTGAATTCCTGTGGCGATGAGAAGACCGTTTTCTACCCGAGTTCTGCGGTTTCTGAAATTGTAGACAGCCTTGATGACTTAAAAAAATGCACAGACAACAACAGTGGCACTATCGTCTATGTTCGCAACAGGCACAAAGCCTATGTCTGTAGTCTGAAAAATTGGGAAGTCTACGAGGAATACGATGAACCGCATATAGGCGGTTCCGATGAAGATGAATCGTCCAGTTCTTCGGAAAAGTCCGGTGGAAAATCCAGTTCGTCGCAATCTTCGAAGGACGGGTCTTCTTCTGGAAAAGCAACTTCCGATACGGATGAAGATTCGTCAAGCTCCGAAGAGTTTGTAGCCTTGTCCTCTTCTGCTGTTGTTTTGTCCAGCTCGTCGGCCTTTGTTTGTGCGGATGATTGGTATTGCCACCATGTTGAAGAAACGTGCGACGAATCGACAATTGACAGTTTCGCTGTACTTCTTTATAATGACAAGACCTATTACTACCGGTGCATGGCCGCTGGCTGGATGCCTTCGGATTTGATAGAGTATGATACATTTGGAAAGTCCTGCACTTCGGATGCCGATACTATCTGGGGAATCCGTGATTTCTACGACCTTAAGGATTCCTTGAACCCTTACCGGAACTTTTATACCTGCAAAGACGGCGAGCTTGAACCGCTTACTTTGTATGGAAATACTTATTCGGCGGTGTTGACATTCTTTGATGGAACTAGATGTGATGATTTCCACCAAAATGTGGTTGTGCAAAAGAAGTATTCTTCGTTTTCGTGCCATGGATATTCATGGTATCTCGATGACCAGTATATGGGAACGATGGTGGATAATCGTGATGGAAAGGAGTATAGGACGGTTGGAATCGGAGACCATATCTGGATGCAGGAAAACCTGATGTTCACTAAGGGCATTCCTGAGGTGGAATATGGAACCTATGCTGTTAAACAGGGACCGCAATACAATTGGTACACGGCCGCAAATGTGTCTGAAAAGGAATGGACGAACAATCCGATTGAAGTCAGGGCCCCCATTCAGGGAATATGTCCGGATGGTTGGCATTTGCCGACACGTAGAAATTTCATGGAACTCTCCAGTGCAATTCATGGAATGGCGATGGACCATTTTGATTGGGAAACGCGGGTGACTGAATGCTATCTGGGCTCGGGCTACAGGTCGTTCGTGGGCAATTATTTTATGGGAAAGGATTGCATGAATATGCAGTTTAAGCCGGTTCCAAAATTGGGTACCAACGGGTACGTTGCGAAAAACGACTCTGGCCATACCACTGCCATGTGGCGGGGCGAAGCGTACAAGGATTATACTGCCGGGTCTCTACATTTGTCCAATGCGATGTATCATGAGACTTCGACAGATTTCGTTGAATTTGCGACTGACAAAATGGAATCTTTCGAAGTGATTCGTTGCGTTAAAGACGAAGAAGGGGAACATGTTTACAAGTCCCCCTACGACATTCCGCAGTAAAAATTAGCGCGTTATAAATTATTATTTGTCCATCAAGCAGCGGATGTTCATTGCATATCTGCCATTTTTGGGCATGCGTTCAATCATCGTGGTATCTGCGTGAAGTGTTAGAGCCCAAGCGTCGCTTTCGTTGTATTCCGAAACGCTCCAGTAACTGACGGCATCATTTTGATCTCTATTAGCTCTTTCATAAGTGGCGTTTGCTCCAAAACCGAAAATGTCGGTGCCGTAATGACGATAGGGCCACTCCTTGATAGATCTTAAGTCCTTGTAGATATCACCATTTTCTTGAACATAGTTGAGTAGGGTCTCGAATTCATCCTTTGTCGGAAGGTGCCAACCTTTGGGGCAGACGCCTTGTCTTGGGAAAGCGTCGGGAGCGAGTCCGCAAATGTAACCTCCTTTGCATACGTTTTCAAGAGTATCGATTGCCTGGTACCAGTATTCGTAATAGAAACCGATTTTAGAATCGGTCTCTCTTGGGGTGTCCGACAAGTTGTATCTTAAGTTCTCTGCCATCCAGGTTTGATCTCCGATGTCGACGGTCTTGTAAACATTTCCGTCTCGCTCGTCGGTGAGCTCGCCATATTCGCCTAGATAACCGTAAGGCTGTATGGTGTCGTTGATGCAGCGGACAGGGAATGCGTATCTTGTTATGACATGGCTGATTCTTGAACCGTAGTCAGAGTCCTTGCTGATATAGAGGGTGAGACCTGTCGTATGGTCGTCATATGTGCTCGAATCACTTCCCCACAATTCTATGCCGTATTCAGATGCTCCGCCAAATTCTCCGTCTCGGTAGCTGTAGGCAGTCGGGAGGGAAAATCCGTACAGGTCGCTGTAGCCCCATTCTACCTTCGAAAGCAGATAGTATTTCGCGTATTGCTTGCCCATGGACATTTCCAGAAGTTCCTTGAACTCCGCGGAGTCGGGCAGGTGATAACCTGCGGGGCAAGCTGTCAAGGCGTCCTGCCAGGAGTAGCAGCGGCCAACATCTTTACAGAAGTGACAATAAGACGAATCCGTTTCATAGTTCAGGTTCTGAGCCATCCATTTCTGGTAACCGATGACGACCGTCTTGTAGGTTTGTCCGTCGCGGCTGTCGGTGAATTCCCCATAAGAAATGTCTGGATTTAAAAAGTCGTCGCGGGTGGGCCTGGAAGACGAACTGTAATCTTCTTCGTAGTAGTAATAGCTGCTCGAAGAATAACGGGTTTCGCTGGAAGACGACTCTTCGTCGGAATCGCTGGAAGATGTTTTTCCGGATGAAGAAGATTCGTTGGACTTGGAGTCACTCGAGGATTTGCCCTTGCTGCTCGATGAAGGTTCTTCTTTTGCAACCCATTCGTAGCCGTCGCATTCGTATTCGATGTTTTCGTCTTTCACGTAGACATAGTCGCCCCTATTGCCACTGTTGCAGGTGATGACTTGCAGTTCCTTTGCGGATTGGATTTCGGTAAGGTGGACGTTGATGTCGTCGTCGCCACAGGCGCAAAGGGAAAGTAGGGAGAATGCCAATGTTGCTTTATACTTATTCATCTCCGTTCTCCTCGCGATTCTTGATGCAACGGACGGCGAATTGTCCCGTTTTTGAGTATTGCTCAAAATCGACGCTGCTGGAGTACATGCTTGCTATATAGGCTTTAGAACTCGTGGTACCTACTTGATCTGAAGTCCAGTAGGCGGAAGGTGTTGTGTAGAGACTCCAGAAGGAACCTTGGTTGCTTTCTCTGTATCCGTGTTCCGTTGCCGAGAATCCAAAGTAATCGCCTTTGCCGGAACGGTCCCATGTAATGTAGGATGTGTCGGTTATCAGAGCTCGGATGACCTTATATTTGTAGTTGGAATCTATTGCCAGATTTTCGGAATTGTATCCTACGTTCATCCAAAGAGTGTCCCAATCTTCTACGACGGGAACGCGCCAACCGTCGGGACAGATGCCTTGATGGCTTGCAAGTGAACAATAGGCTGCATCTTGGCAACGGTTCTTGTCGTAGTCCATGGCTCCTGCCCAGGTGTAGAGTTTTCCGAAACGAGAACATAAATCATCTTGATTCCTATAGCAGCATTGCCGGCGGTTATCATCTAGATCGTAGTTTAAGTTCTGCGCCATCCAAGTCTGTTCGCCAATGACAATGGTCTTGTAAGTCTTTCCGTCGCGCGTATCTTCGAGGATGCCGTATTGGCAGGTGTCGATATCGGCGTTGCGGCAAGGCTTGACTTTAGAAATCAGCTCGTATCCTGTGCTGCTAGAAGCAGGTTGAACGCTCGAAGAGCTTTCTTCAACATCCTCTTCACTCGAAGAACTATCTTCCTCTTCTTCGCTGGAAGAACTTTCTTCGACGGTCTCTTCGCTAGACGAAGAGACTTCAATTTCTTCTTCACTAGAGGAACTCTCTTCTTCGACTTCGTAGGAGCTACTCGAAGGTATGGCGATGATATCCGGTTCTTCGCTGGAGGAACTTTCTTCGTCTTCGTCGGAACTGCTCGAAGAGGTTTCGGAAGACGACGATACGAACAGCTCGACCCACTTCATGTTGTCGCATTTGTAAATCTTCTCGGTCTCGATGACGTAGACATACTCCCCTTCGAGAGAGCTATTGCATTTCAGGTCCTTGAATGTCGCTTCACTGATGTCGTTCGGGTGGCCGACTTTCAGTGTGTAAAAGTCTTGTTCGTCGTCGGAGCAACTTGTAAGAACGCTTGCCGCCAAAAGGGGAGTAAGCGCAAGAACAATCTTGTTCAAGCTGTTTCGCATAAGAATAATCCTGGGAAAACAATTTCTCATAACCCGCGACAAATATATTAAATAACGAGTATATCCTGCCTTTTTCGGTACTCTAAGCTATACCTTTTAAGTCCGACTTTTGTAAATTATGGCTATGAATTTGAATGCTAAGATTTTTGCATTGGTTTTTGGGCTATTCTGTTGTACGTCGCTATTTGCGGCGGACACGCTCCAGGTGTATGCAATCCGCGTGCAGTTTGCCGAAGAAAGCCCCGATAACAGCTTGACCACGGGAACGGGACTTTTCGATTCGGACAAGAAGGGTGACTACAAGTTGGATCCCTCGGGCAGACGCAACAGTGTGTCTTACTGGAAAAAGCATTTTGACTTTGTGAATGCCTACTTCAACAAGGCCAGTAACGGGAATGTGGTCATCGACGCACACATTTTCCCTAAGGCATCCAGTGCCTACAAGCTGAAAAAGCATATCATCGATTATAACCGTACAAGCAAGATGTCGGGTGAAAAGACGGCGGAATTCGATGAAGCCCGCTGGCGTGATTACCTGCAGTTTATTTATGATGCCGTGACGACTGTTCATGAGTCTGGTGAATCGCCTTTTAGCGAACCTCTGTCGAAAAATCCGAATACGAAACGCGCCTATATGATTATTCATGCGGGTGCCAGCCGCTTGCTAGATGGCGGTAGCATGGGAACTCGCGGCGCCGATACGCCGGGCGACTTCATGGATACCTATATCGAGAAGGATTATTGGAGTTTTTTGCCGGATTCCCTTGATGGGTTGGCAATTCACAAGGTAGGCAAGAACTCGGAAGGTAAGGATTCTTCGGTGGTGGAGGGCCTGGTGCTTGAAGGGGCTTCCATAGACACGCTGCGATCGATTATGGTCACCAGTGAAACAGCTTCCCAGGATGGATTGAACTGGGGCGTGAACGGGATTCTGGTGAATCAGGTTGCCCGTGAACTCGGACTCCCGAATACCTACGATGTGGTGAAGGGCATTAGCCGCCTGGGTTATTACGATGTAATGGATTTTGCGGGCTACAATGCGGGCAACGGTTTCTTGCCCTCTATGCCTGCTGCATGGGAACGTGCCTACATGGGCTGGAACAACGTGAAGGAAGTCCGCCCTGTGGCTGGCAAGCCCGTGACTGTCGAAATTTCGGCGGCGGGAACTGGCAGTGGCGTGGAAATCGTGAAGGTTCCCCTGAGTGCTAGCGAATACCTGTTGATTGAAAACCGCCAGCGCAGTTGGAATAAGAATGGCGAGGTGAGTGTATCGCTGAGTGATGACGATGAAAGCTCCGATACCACTATCACGACGGTGCCGGTAGACAGTTTGCATCTGGTTTTTCAGGATAGCGTGAATTGCGAGAAAAAGTGTAATGTCAACAAGAAGAAGGCAAAGGGCATTATTGTTGACATGAGCAGCTTTGATGCGGGAATTCCTGCTAGCGGCATTGTCGTATGGCGCGTAAATGATTGGTACTTGCGTCAAACCTTGGAATATGGCATTGCAAACTTCTGGGGTGGCGATACCCTGCGCGATCACCAGTTCGGCATTGCCATGGTGGAGGCTGATGGGATTTTGAGCATCGGCAAGACCTTCAAGAATGCCTTGGGCGAAGATACTTATGATTACGGCTCGGGTACGGACTTGTTGCCTCACTTGCGCAAGCCTGCGAAGGATTCCAAGCTGACTTTTGATACGGTGACGACCATCGGGTCCACGGGTTATGCGAATACCATGACAACCCAGGGCGGTTACACCGGTATTAAGATCAAGGTGAATGTCCCGAAAAAGGCCCGTGTCGAAAAGACGGCCAATGCCTTTATGGGCGACAGCGTGGTGAATTTTGGCGCGCAAAAGATTAGCGTGACCATCAGCATCGATGACGGAAGCATTGACGGCGCCCAGTTCCCCCGCAATGTGGGCCTCGCTTCGGCGGTGCGTGGCGGCGTATTTGTAGACGACCCCGAAAAGGAAGGCGAAAAGCTCTTGGTGGTCAGTGCCATGGACGGAACGTTGCAGGTGTTCAATGCCATGGGCGATACCCTGTTCCCGGCAGATACGGTCATCAAGCAGAAGACTTTGACCCGTAAAGGCTCGGAAAAGGATGTGCCGCTGTACCGTGTGGGTGCAAGCTACGGACCGCTGGTGGGCATGGCCAGCGACGGCAAGGATGTGTACAGCCTGCATACGACAAAGCTCGTGAAGACGAGTTTTGTGGGAGGACTCCCGACACAGGAAGCGATTGCTATTGATTCTGCTGTGGTGGGGCCCGTCATTGTTGACGGAAAAATTTACTATACGACGACAAAAGGTATCTTTGCTTATAATATTAAAGAAGGCAAGGCTACGGCCCAACGTAATGTAGGCATGAATAGCGATCTCGCTGATATTGCCGATTTGGTTTACTGTGGAACCGAAGATGGCAAGCCTGCTTTTGCTTATTATGTGGCTTCGGAAGGCTCTGCGTATTTGCATGGAGCCGAAGTGAAATTGAAAGGCCGCAGCGGTGAAAAATTCCGCCTTTCCTGTACCGATTTGAATCGTGACGGCAAGGAAGAAATGATTGCGGTCGGTAGCCGCGGAACGGTGACGGTTTCGACGGCTGTAGATGAAAAGACTGACTTGAAATGGACCAAAAACTACAAGCGCGGCGCCGGTGGCACGAGCGGTTTGAAGGACGAATCCTCCGGCATTGCTATCGGAGATGTCAATGGCGATGGCTACCCCGAAATCGTATTCTTGGGCGATAACCTGGTGTATGCGCTTGACCGCTCGGGCCTGCCTATCGCAGGGTTCCCGGTGAAAATTTCTCGCGGTGCTCCGGTTTACGGATTCTTTAGCGACCCGGTTCTTGTGGATGTGACGGGCGATGAAATTCCTGAAATTCTGGTGCCGAATAGCGATGGCCTGGTTTATGCGGTTAGCGGCAAGGGAAAACTCCTGACTGACGGATTCCCGATTGCGGCAGGCAGCTACGAGGACATGGATTCTACGAGTGTGATTCAGCCCATGAGCATATTTGTTACGAATGCCGTTTCGGACAAGAAGTCTGCAGGCCCGGAACTTTATGCACTGCATCGTGACAATCTGTCGGCTTTCCGCCTGCGGGGCGCCTCTGTTGATGCTGCGTCTTCTGTTGCCGCGTGGACTTTGCCGGCTGGCGGAAACGAACGTACGGGCTACTTTGATGCCTCTAAGCTGGGCGATGTGAAGAAGGTGACCGCGAAGGATGAAATCTCGGAATTCTTCATGTTCCCGAATCCGGTGCGTGGCGGCGATGCGAAGGCCCGCTTCGAAATCGGTGCGGCCGCAAAGAAGGCTACGCTTGAACTCTATGACATTACCGGCCTTTGCGTATTCAAGACCAAGATGAGCGATGTGAAACAGGGCCGCAACCAGTTTGAAAAACTCGACCTGAAGCATCTGGGTTCTGACGTTTACACGGCGCGACTCAAGGTGGAATTTGAAAGCGGCAAGACCAAGCAAAAGCTTTACCGCGTGGGAGTGATCAAATAATATGTTTGTCCGCTTGATCGCAACTTCGCTTTTCGCCCTCTTTCTGGTGGCTTGCACGGCTACCGGTGATTCTGCGGATATGCAGCCTTCGGAACTCAATGGGGGCATAAATGGGGGCAATTTGAGTGACGGCAACAAGGATCCTGGTGGCGATTCGCAAGATTCTGTGGAACTTTCTGATTTTGCAGAGATGGTGAATGTTTCTGCCATGGGTATTACCCGTAACGGAGTTGCTTTCTCGGTAAGTGCCTACTCCATCAGTGTTACCGAAGTGACGCAGGGGCTATACCGCAAGGTCATGGGCTCTATTTCCAAAGAAGATTCCTTGGGTGACGATTACCCGGTTTTCAACGTAAGCTGGTATGATGCAGCCTTGTTCTGTAATGCCCTTTCTAAAAAGGTGGGCCTTGATACGGCTTATGTGTATGAGTCTCGTAACTCCGGCGGTGAACTGACGGGCTTGTCGATTGATTATGCCGCTGAGTCTGTAAGGCTCCCCAGTGAAATGGAATGGGAAATTGCCGCCCGTGCAGGGACTTTGACTACCTATTACTGGGATACGGATGTGGCTTCCAAGTATGCTTACTACGGACAACATAATGGGCCTACGAAGGTGGCCGAATATATTCCTAACGATGCGGGCCTTTACGATATGGCCGGTAATGTGGCCGAATGGGTGAACGACTGGTATTATGCTTACCCGACGGTTTCCCAGGAAAACTATAGTGGCCCTGCCGAGGGAACCTACAAGGTAGTTCGCGGTGGTGGCTGGTCCGATAAGGCGCCTGCCTTGGCTTCGGGTGAACGCGAGAAGAAAGACCCCAAACATCGCAGCCAGACGATTGGCTTTAGGATTGTCTATTCTCGCGGCATTTGATATAAACGCTGTTATTTTTGCTACATTGTAAACCATGATGATGCTTAAATCTATGGTTTCCCCTATTGCGAGAGTGGTGCTCCCGCTTTTTGCCGTTTTGGTAATGGCTTCTTGCGAAGAAGACGAAAAGTCGGATCCGCTGCCGAATCTTCCGTCTATCGAAATCCCCAAGGAAGTTCCGGGTCTTTATTCCGGTAGCCTGCCTTGCGACGATTGTACAAGCCGCATGGTTCGCATGACTCTTGGCGAAGACAGTTCGGTAGAAGCGATCCAGTTGATTTTGCGCGATACCATGGAAACCGATTCCCTGAAGGGAACCTATTCTGCTTCGGACAGCACGATTCTTGTGACTCTCGAAGGGGGTAAAGGCCATTGGAACTTTAAGCGTACCAAGTTTGGCAATTTGCATTACATGACGGCTGCCGGTACCGTGTACGAAGACAAGGACGGAATGAAGGCCGAAATGATTCGCATTTTTAAGGTGGCGCCGAAAGCTGCTGCAAAGGATTCCGCAAACGAAAAGGATTCCACTGCTGCAGACACGGTGAAAAAGGAAGAACAGCCCAAGGAGTAACTATGCAGTGTACCGCTCTTGTCATTGACGATGAACCGCTTGCCCGCAAGCGCATGATTTCGCTATTGGAACCTTATTCTTCTGAAATCGAAATTTTGGGAGAGGCCGGTTCCGGTGCGCAGGCAGTCAAGATGATTCACGAGACGATGCCCGACGTGGTGTTTCTGGATATCCAGATGCCTGACATGGATGCTTTCGAAGTGTTGCACTCCCTGCAAGGTGACGATGTTCCCCTGGTCATTTTCACGACGGCCTTTGACAATTTTGCATTGAAGGCCTTCGAAGAAAATACGGTGGACTACCTTTTGAAACCGGTGGCTCCGGAACGCTTGGCGGCTTCTATCGAAAAACTTCGCAAGGCGATTCCGCAGGTAGACGCTACGCCGATCCCTGCCGACTTGAATTGGGAAAAGCTGCGTAACCTTGTGGACATGAGCGGCCTTTACTTGCAGCGTTTGCAGGTCAAGGTGGGCGACCGCATTGTGTTTGTGAATATCGATGAAGTGATCCGTTTCCATAGCGAAGAAAAGTACACCACTGTTTACACCGTGAACGGCCAGTATGTAATAGACACGACGCTTGTGGAACTTGAAAAGAAACTGGACCCGAAGCATTTTACGCGTGTACACCGTTCCCACATTGTGGCTATCGACTACATTGCGGAATGCCGCAAGGGTGATGCCGGCCGCATGGTCATGGTGCTCCGCGATAAGGCTGCGACCCAGCTGGTGGTGAGCCGTTCGCTGGTCAAGAAGATTAGAACGCTCTAGAGCCACTTGCATTTTTCTAAATTGCGGTAGCCATTCTTTAACGTTGAATTTTATGGAAAAAGATAAACAGCCGATTGCGTGGAAAAAGTTTGTAAAAGGCCTGCTCCGGGAAATCATTGTACCGGTGGCGCTCGCCTTGATTGTGATTCAGTATGTGATTCAGGCATTCCAGATTCCCAGCGGGTCTATGGAAGATACCTTGCATACGGGAGACTTTTTGCTGGGCCTCAAGTTCACTTACGGCTCTCCGATTCCCTTTAGCAATCAGAAATTCCCCGGCTATGCTTACCCCGCCAAGGGCGATGTGGTGATTTTCCGTTACCCGGGTGAGCCGGAATATCCTGATGGCAATCCGGGGCGTTATACCCACTTGTTTAACGCACTGATGTTCGGGAACCTCTACTGGGATCATGAACCTAAGGCCGGTCAGCCCCACTTGATTCATTATGCCGACGGTCCTAAGGATTACATCAAGCGTTGTGTGGCTGTAAGCGGCGATACGGTAGCGGTCCATAAGGGACGTCTCTATGTGAATGGCGTGCTGCAGGACACTTTGCCTGGTCGCGGCAAGTACACGGCGACTGCACGAACCTTCTCGCCCCGCGATGAACGGGATGCCTTCGTGGTGCCGTCGGTGGGTGACAGCTTTACGGTAAGCGATATGCCGCTGGAAAAGCTGTGGTGGTTGCGTTCCTTGGTGGCGCAGGAAAATCCCGACGAAACGGTGGAGCTGAATATTTCGCTGTGGAAGGACTCTGTCGAAATCAATAATTACGATTTCGAGGAATTCAAGATTCCGGTGGAGAACGATCGCGGCCTTGCACTGAATGAATTTTTCCGCAGGAATCGCACGGTGCTGCAGCAGCGCCTTACCCAGGGCGATACCATTTCGGGCGTGATGTCCTTTGCCTACTTCAAGGAACTTTCTCGCATGGCTTATTTGCCCATGATCGACCCGAATCTTCAGGGTGGCTTGATGCGCCCGGTGAGCTACATGGCTTTTGAAGGTTCCCTGTTGCGTGACCTGGAAGGTAATGTGGCCTTGTTGAACCAGGCCGAAGAGGACAATGCAGGAACCGTGGAACTCGTCGATGTGGATGCGCCGCAAGACGGTGCCGCCAATGTGGAAGGTATCGCTGGCGATACCCTGGATGCCCCGGCAAAGTCCAAGTTCGAAATCCGCCGTCAGCTGCTGGTAGGTGGCAAGCCCATTGAAAGCTACGTGGTAAAGACGCCCCAGTTCTTTATGATGGGCGACAACCGAGACAATTCCGCTGATAGCCGCTACTGGGGCTTTGTTTCGCTCCGCAACATTCGTGCCAAGGCTTTCGTGATTTACTTCTCCTTTGAAAATGACGACGAAGCCTTTGCGTTGAAGAATCCGTTTACTTGGTGGAGGCTTCCGTTCCGCATTCGCTGGGGGCGCCTCGGCAAGATTATCCAGATGATCGATTGATGAAGTTCTCGTTGTTGAAATACGGTGTTGCTTTTGGGAGCCTGCTGTCTGCTCTGTTGGTGGCCTGTGCCACCCAGGTGGCGCCTAGTGGAGGCCCCGAAGATAAGCTGCCGCCTCGCGTGGCGGGCGTTTACCCTGCACCCAATACGACGAACCATCCTAACGAACTCATGGTGAAACTGGAATTCGACGAGTGGATTAACGCATCGATTCCCCGCAGTGCAGTTTCCATTTCGCCGCCTATCGACAAGAAGCTGCGCTTTGAAGTGAGCGGAAAGTCCCTTGTGCTGACTTCCCGGGCGGTACTTGATACGGGTACTACTTATACTGTTACGTTTGCTGGCGGCATCAAGGACTTGCACGGCAATGCTTTGGCGAAGCCTTTCCAGGTGGTGTTCTCGACGGGTTCCGTTATCGATTCCTTGACGGTTTCTGGCCGTGTGTTGGTGAACCAGGCCATGGCTCGCAAAAAGGAATATCCCAGTATCGGTCTTTTCTTGCTGGGTGAAGAACGTTCTTCGAAGCATTACCTTGAAAAGTACCGCGACACGACCACCAAGGAAATCAGCAAGGATCCGCAGCTGTTGAAGGAACCTCCCTTGTACTTGACTCGTGCTGACAGTGCCGGCCACTTTACGCTGACGGGCCTGAAGGCGGGGCATTATCGTGTGGTCGCCTTTGTGGATGGAAACGGAAACCAGAAGATCGAACTTTCCACTGAACAGGTGGGCCTCTGGACTGCTGACTTGAATTTGACTGCCGAGTCCGCTGATACTCTGTGGATTGCGGTGGCTGACATGGATACCACCAAGTTGGAACTGGAATCGGTGAGCCAGCCTTTCGCCAATGTGCTGGAAGCAAGCTTCACCCGCAGCGTGTTCTTTGATTCTGCCTTTGCGGATACGGCAAACTGCTACTTGACTTCACCCGAAAGCAAGAAACTTTACCCGAAACTTGTTTACATGAGCGCTACCTCCAATAAGCCGCAGTTCTATTTTGATCCGGCTCCTAAAGGCGACGTGCTGTACAAGTTCATGTGCGGCGTGGCGAGAGATTCCATGTTCCGCCCGCTGGATACGCTCCGCAACGAAGTGGAATGGGAATGGAAAAAAATGGAAGGGGATACGCTTGCCCCCAAGGTTTCCGGTGTAAAAACCAATTCCAAGGCGAAGACCCTTTTCCCGGACGATTCCTTGATTGTGTATTTCAACAAGCCCAAGCTGGATTCGCTGACCCAGACGTTCTATGTGGCAATCAACAAGGATACGACCCAGGTACAGGTAAAGCAGCTTGATCCGGTACGCTTTGCTGTAGAAAAGACGGCTCCCTGGAATACGGACGTTTCGGTGAATTTCTTGATGGGCTATTTGGATACGACGCTTGCCGTGGCCGATAGTTCCGGAAAGCGTGATACGGTGGTGGAACTCAAGTACCAGAAGTTGCAGAAGTTCGAAACGGTAAGCAAGCTCAAGTTTGCGAAGCTTCGCGGGAAGATTCCCAATGCGAAGGCATCAGCTGTGGTGCGCTTGCTGTCTGCCGAAACGAACCAGTATTACTTGGAACACTGCAAGGAAGACGGCAGCTTTAATTTTGACGACCTTGTGGAAGGCGCCTATTTGATGGACTATTATTACCCCGAAGAAGGCAAGGACTTGCCCGATGCGGGCTCTGTGGAACCGCTGCGTTACGGATCAGCCTGGCGTGCCATTAGCGATACGCTCAAGGTCAAGAATGGCGAAAATGTCTTGGATAGCTTGGCAAAAGAAATCCCGGCTTTGTAGCGGTTAATGTTTTACGAGGAATCAAATGGAAAATAAATCATTCGTTGCAATTGACCTGGAAACGACGGGCCTCGATTTTGAAAAAGATGAAATCATCGAGGTGGCGCTGGTTCGTTTCGAAAACGGCGTGGAGTCGGAATCGGTCGATTACTTGGTTAAGCCGACGAGTGTAACGCTACGTCCCTTTATCGAAAGCCTTACGGGCATTAGCAACGCTGACTTGGAAACTGCGGAACCCTTTGCCGCCGTGGCCCAGAAGATTTATTCCTTTATCGGTGACTTGCCCATTGTGGCACACAATGCCATGTTTGATTCCAAGTTCCTGAAACAGACTTTTGCCAAGGTGGGCGTTTCCTTTGAAAACCATCCGGTATGGGATTCCCTGACTGTTTCTCGCATTGCCTACCAGAACGTGCCTAACCATCGCTTGGATACCTTGGTGCAGGAACTGGGCATTGAACGGAGCCGCGCGCACCGTGCGCTTCCTGACGCCATTGCGTGTGGCGAGCTGTTTGTGATGGCGCTGGACAAGATTGCAAGTTCGGACCCGTGGCTTGTGGAAGCCCTTGCCAAGGTGGCCAGGGGTTCGGACTGGTCGCTGCTGTGGAAGGAGTCGGAGACTGCTTCCGAATTGCCAGCCTACAGGCTGCCGGACGTTCCTCTTGAAAATGCTCCCGTGAAGGAGAGGGCGCCCCGCGTGAGCGAATTCTTTAAGGAAGACGGACTCCTTTCGACGAAGGTGGAAAATTTCCAGGTCCGCCACAACCAGCAGGATTTTGCCTCGGTGGCGGAACGCAATATGCATAAGGGCGGCCTCTGCGTTCTGGAAGCCCCTACCGGTTCGGGCAAGTCCCTCGCTTACCTGGTATCGGCTGCCTGTAAGGCGGTGTCGGGGGAGCGCGTGGTCATAAGCACCGCGACCCGGGCACTGCAGGAACAGCTCTGGAACAAGGATATTCCGCTGGTGGCAAGCCTGTTTGACGGCAAGTTAAAATCTGCCGTACTCAAGGGGCGCGAAAATTACCTGTGCTTGCGCAAGTTCGAAGAAATCCTGAATGCACCGCAGAACCTTCTGCTTGCCGACGAGCGGGATTCCTTCATGGCCATTGTACCGTGGGTGTTTGCTACCGAAACCGGTGACGTGAACGAGTGCAATTCCTTTAGCCAGGGCCGCAATCGCGTACTTTGGTCCAAGTTGGCGAGCTCCGCAAAATCTTGCCTGGGCGAAAAGTGCCCCCATTACAACAAGTGCCCTGCATTGGCTGCCAAACGCCGCGCCATGAATTCCAACCTGGTGCTGGTGAACCATTCGCTGTTCCTCGCAGATATGGCTCTGGACTTTGCGCTGCTCCCGCTGTACGAACATATCGTATTCGATGAAGCCCATAGGCTCCCACAGGTAAGTCGCCAGGCCTTTGGCCGCACCATTTCGTTCTTCGCCCTGCGCAACATTATCAAGACTCTGGTTCCTTCCAGGGGGCACGAAGTAGAAAACCGCGACGGCCTTGTTGCCGAATTGGAAAAGCATATTCCTGTAGAAGAAACGGAACTCCATGCAAGTTGCGTGAACCTGACCGAATCCCTTTCGGAAACGGAAAAGGCCTTGCACCGGTTCTTCATGAAGATTGGCAAGAAGCTTGCCAAGCAGAAAACCCGCAACGGATTTACCTACACTTCGGGCATTATGGCCGAATACGAAGCCGACCCTGCTGCCTTTATGGAACAGGGCTTGAACGCCATCAGGCAGGCAGAAAGCCTGGCTTCGTCCCTTGCCGCCAACAAGAACCTTTCGGGCCTCTTGAGCGACATTAACGGCCGCATGACAGAACTTTCCCGTTTCTTGCAGGACTTTGAGTTCGTGGTGAAGGCTGGCCGCGATGATTGGGCCTTCTATATGGAAGAACCTTTCAATCCCCATACGATCAAGCTCCATGCAAGTCCGCTGGATGCCAGCGCCACCTGGAAAGAAAAATTCTATCCCTGGATCAAGTCGGCCACCTTTACTTCTGCAACCCTTTCGGTGCAGGGCGATTTGAACTACTTTGTCCAGAAGATGGGTATGGATTCCCTCAACGGCAAAAAGACTCCTTTCTTGCGCGTCTACACCGAAGCTGCAAACAAGGACGATCGCCGCTCCGTCATTTTGGCCAAGTATCTGCCCAAGCCCTCGCTGCCTGAGTACAACGACGCGGTGAACGAGACCCTTTGCGCAGTGCTCCCGGAAGTGGAAGAAAACACCATGGTGCTCTTTACCAGTATTTCGGCGATGATGAAGGCCCAGACGGCTTTGGCGCCGCTTTTTGCCGAAAAGAACAAGCTGCTCCTGTGCCAGCACGTGGACGGCTCCCTGGATGGTCTCGTGGCCATGTTCCGCAAGTCCCGTGGTGCATGCCTGTTGGGTTGCCAGAGCCTGTGGGAAGGTGTGGACTTCCCGGGCGATGCCCTTAAGCTCCTGGTGATTCCGAAACTGCCTTTCCCCAATCCGGTGGATCCGCTGGTGGCTGGCATCAGCAACAAGATGAAGGCCGAAGGCAAGAACTCCTTTAAGGAATACTTTGTACCCGAAGCCTACATGGAACTGCGTCAGGGGCTTGGCCGCCTGATTCGTTCGGAAGAAGACTCAGGCAAGGTGTTGATTCTGGACAACCGTATTGTGGTGGAACACTACGGCAAGAGCTTCGCCCGTATCTGGAACAACAAGCAGACGGTCGTAAATTCTATTGAAGAAATCAAGGCTGCGCTGAAGTAGCCCTGAAATTATCCATTGGCTTCGCGGTGGCTGTATTGCAGCTGCGTGTAATAGCTGGTCTTTTCTTCTTGCATGGACCGCGTGATTTCGTCTACGAAATCGTTCATGCTCTTGGACGGGTCGTAGCTCTGGCTGCAAATGCAGGTGGAAAGCTTGTAGGAATTGCTGAAGGTGTTGATTTCGTTAAGGCTCGTCTTGATGCGCGTAATGCACATGCTAACGGCCATTTCGTTGGTGGTATTGATGAAGGCGATGAACTCGTCGCCGGAATAGCGAACGATGATTCCCAATTCGCCCACGGCCCGGTTCAGGATCTTGGTCATCTTGACAAGAACCTTGTTGCCGGTGAACCTTCCATAATCCAGGTTGATTTTTTTAAAGTTGTTGATGTTGACCAGGATGCCTGAGACTTGCAGTTTTTTCTGCTTCTTCTTGTAATCCCGTTCGAGGATTTCCAGGTAGGTGTAGTTGTAGGCACCGGTAAGCCTGTCCCTAAACACGCGTTCGCTGTGGAGGGATGCGAATACGCCGGCGATAGAAATGGCGGTGCAAGCAGAAATTGCCGAGATGCCGTAGAAAAGGGACTGGGCGATTGTACCTGCAATTAAGGGGAAAAAATAAATCCAGATGGGGAATGCCTTGAGAATGCCGCCTTTGTGCTTGCAGATGAAATAGATGATAAGGCTGTCCAGCAGGAAGCCGTAATCGATGATAGTGTAGATCCAGAAGTACTTGCGGACGTAAACGTTGTTTGCGGAAATGTCGAAGATGATGGGGACGAAGTTATTCAGGATTACAAGGACGAGTCCCGTAACGACTGTAAACCCCAGGATATTTCGGTGGATGGAGGAAAAGCGGAAGTTCATGTGTTCGGCGAGGAACAGAAGCCAGAAAAAACAACTGAACATGTTGGTGAGGTACAGAAGGCCATTGCTGCCGTAAACGAAAATTCGGGCGATGGTTCCGGGGCGACCGTCGGCAGTGTAGGCAATGGGATCGAGAACGCAGGTGCAGAACGTGAAAAGCAGCAACAACTGGAGAAAGGCGTTTTCAGCTCCCCTTTCGTGAAAACGCCAGACATTGCCAGCTAGCAGAACCCCTAGTAAGACAATGCCGAAAAGATTAGTCGCATAGACTGCTGTCAGTTCGAATGTTTGTTCCATAGAAAACCCCATTATTAATATAATTAAAAAAATGCAAAAAGTTTATAATTTGTGTACAAAAAAAGGAGGAGGGGGTCTAAATTTTTTTATAATTAGGGGTAAAAAACGGAGTTTCCAATGTCCAAGCTTATGCGTTCTATTTCGGGTATCCGCGGAATCGTGGGCGATACCCTTACCCCCCAGGTCCTAAAGAGTCATGTGAGCGCCTTTTTGCAGATTACAGGCGCAAAGCGTGTGGTGATCGGTCGCGACAGCCGTCCTACCGGTGATGCCATTAGCCAGTTCGTGGCGGGCATTTGCCGTCTCTCTGGCGTAGATGTCGTAGAAGTGGGCCTTTCCACGACGCCCTCTGTGGAAATCCTCACCACCGAATTGAAGGCCGATGCCGGCATTATCATTACGGCAAGCCATAATCCCCTTGAATGGAACGCCCTCAAGTTCTTGAATAACAAGGGCTTGTTCCTTGGTCCCGCCGACGTGAAGAAACTTTTTGAACTCGCCGATGCCGACAACTTTGATTACCCCGATTACCGTAACATGGGCAAGTACGAGTTCATGAAGGATGCCGATGGCGTGCATGTGGATGGCACCCTCAAGATTCCTTTTGTAGACGTGGAAGCCATCAAGTCCAAGCATTTCAGGGTGGCTGTAGATGCCGTGAACGGTGCAGGGTCTTACATTGTACCTCGTTTGTTAGAACAACTTGGTTGTAGTGTGGTACGTGTGCATTGCGAACCCGATGGCACCTTCCCCCGCGGCGCCGAACCCATTCCCGAAAACTTGGGTGACCTTCGCAAGGCCGTGAAGGAAAACGGCTGTGCAGTGGGCTTTGCTGTGGATCCCGATGCGGACCGCTGCGCCCTCGTCGATGGTTTAGGACAAAGTATCGGTGAAGAATATACGCTGGCCATTGCCACCGAAGAAGTGCTTAGCCAGAAGAAGGGTGGCGTCTGCGTGAACCTTTCTACCAGCCGCATGAACCAGGATGTGGCCGAAAAGTACGGCTGCGAATTTAGCCGTGCCAAGGTGGGCGAAATTAACGTGAGCCTGCAAATGATCGAAAAGGGTTGCGTCATCGGTGGCGAAGGAAACGGAGGCGTGATTCTCCCGGCCCTGCACTATGGCCGCGATTCCCTGGTGGCAGCCGCTCTCGTGCTCAGCTGGATGGCCCATCACAATGGTGGTCCCGAAAAGTTCGTGGCCGAAAATCCGTCCTATGCCATGCCCAAGAAGAAGTTCGAACTTGGCAACAAGTCCGTGGCTGAAATCTTGCCGAAGGTGAAGGCTGAATTCGCCGGCTGGGAAATGGACGAACGCGACGGCCTGTGGCTCGGTAAGGAAAAGTCCTGGGTGCATGTGCGCGCCAGCAACACCGAGCCCGTCATCCGCGTGATTGCCGAAGCTCCTTCCGCAGAAGAAGCAGAGTCGCTTTGTACTCGTGTTGAAAAACTCATCTAGTTCGACTATTTGATTTTTTCTTTGTTCATTTTGAGCTCGCTTTTTAAGCGAGCTTTTTTGGCGATAGAGCCGAGCGGTCTTATAACAAAAGGGTTCGCCGTTGTTGGCGAACCCTTGAGGTTGGAGTGTGTGTGTAGGAATTTTAGAACTGTTCGAAGAACTTGTGAACTTCTTCAGGAACCCAAGTGTTCTGCCAGTTGCCGTTGTCGTAAGCGGTCCACTGGTGCTGACCATTCCAGCTGCAGAACTTGACCGGGAAGCGTTCGTCGACGGTAGTGAAATCATAGCAGAGGTGTCCGCTGCCTCCGACTTCCTTCGGCTTTTCTGCGCTGGCATCGGTGAAGTTGCCATCTGCATCGGCCTTGCCGTTGTTTTTGAGGATGCGCTTGAGTGCGCTGTCACGAGCGCGGTTATATTGGCAGGTACCGTCGTTCTTGCCGTGGACTGCCATCCAAGCGATGGGCAAACCCTTGTTCTTCGGCAAGTAGATGTTGTAGTCGGCGGTTGCATAGACAGCGACTGCGCGCAGGCGGTCTTGCATGTCCTGGGCCATGGAGTTCGTGACCATGGCGCCGAAGCTAAAGCCCGTCATGAACACGCGGCTGGTGTCAATGCAGTAGTTTTCTTCGAGAGTCGTAAGCAACTGGTTGATGAACTTGTGGTCCTTGTCGCTAGATACGCTCCACGGCATACCGTCGGTATCGCCATGCGGAGAAACGAAGATGTAGTTGCCTTCGGTGTCGAGTTTCTGCTGGCCGTAGTACGGAGACGGATGGTCCTGGTCCGCATAGTGGTGGACGAAGTCTTCGGCGTTAGAGCCCATGCAGTGCATGGCGAAGAGCAACTTGTAAGGTTTCTTGTTGTCGTAGTTCTTGGGCAGGGTGATGAAGTAATCACGTGTTTCGCCGTTGACGTTCATTTCGAAATGGTCGCCGTTTTCGACGCTCTTGGTCTTCTGCAACTTTGACGTCGTGCCGCAGCCCTTACTCGGGCGCGGGGTGTTGCCGAGGGCGTAACCGAAAGCATACGTCTGTTCAGAAGAAACTTCGTTAAGCTTGATGTTCAGCGATGTGTCCAGAGTCGGGAGGTAGATTCTGAGACTGTCGTAGCCTTCTTTTGCAATGCTCAATGTATCGGCATCGTCGTCCAGTTTCATGAGGGCCTGGCGGTTCTGCTTGACATAGCCCGAGAAATTGCCGGAGGCGTTGAAGCGGAAGGTTTCCTGGGTGGAACCCAGCTTGACGCGTGCCATGTAGGTGCCCTTAGCTTCGATAACGGAATTCAGGTCCACGGAACCTGCTCCCTGGAAGGTCTGCGCGAAGACCTGGTTACCGACCATGTCGAAAATCTTGACCTGTACGGGGGAGTTCCCGTTCTGGGCAAAATTTAGGACGCCGTTGCTCATGCTGAAACTTCCTGCGCTACGGGCAGTGTTCAAATGCGTTGACGTTTCCTCGAAGGTGAATTTTCCCTGTTCGTCGGTCGTAGTTGCCTTGTTCCTCTTGAGAAGCTTGACATCTGCGCCTTGGATGGCCTTGTTGTCTTTAGTCAAGACAGTGCCGTTCAATGTGTATGCTGAAGCGCTGCCGCACAATGCAGCGACAAGTGCTGCAGACAACAGCGTAGAGAACTGTTTTCCCATACTTACTCCTTTTGGCCCAAAATACTCTTTAGCCTTTGATCCCTAAAAATAGTTTTAGCTGGATAATTTGTTTTTGAAAATTTCTGGGGCGCATTGACAAATTGTCCATAACAAAAAATTTACACAAGAAAAGGCCCCTTTCGGGGCCTTTTGGGGGGAAGGAGTATGATGAGAAAATTAATTTTTACACGTTTTTTGCCTTTTTGGAGGCGTTTTTCGTGTGTTTTTTGCTCCTTTTGGGGCTTAGTCGATTGTCAATTTACGGGCGGCTGCGGCCTGCTTTTTTGACAAGGCGAAGGACAAAACGCCGTTTTCGAGGCTGACCTTGATGTTTTCGGTGTCAATGTCGTCGGCCAGGCGGAAGCTACGTTCGTAGGTGAACTTGCCATCCTTGCGGGCACGGGTTGCCTTGACGGTGATGATGTTCTTTTCGACCTGGACGTCCAAATCTTCCTTCTTGACGCCCGGGATTTCGACTTCGAGCATGAAGCCGTTTTCGACTTCGTAGTAGTCGGCCTTGGGGGTGTAGCAGCATTCGTTCTGGGCGTTGGCCGCGTTCAAGTTGTCAAGGAAGTTCTGGATGCCGTAGAAAGTGTTCGGGAAAAGCTGTGTCATAATTTTAACCTCTTTTGGTTGTGGGCCCGAGCTTTGGTAGTTTGCCTTGGCTTGGCACCCTGTTTTTGTTTACACCCCCTTAACAGCAAAAGGCGTGCCAACTTTTGAATTTGGGTGCCTTGATGCCAAAACGGGTTGTTTCCGCCAAGGCAATGCAAAAAGAAACGCCCGCTGTTTCAGGGGCGCAACATCCGGTGTTTATTTTTGGAATTTGCCCTTTTTTTGTTAAATTAGATGAAGATGCTTATTAAAAAGACTTTCTCCGGGAAGCGGTTTCGCGCCATGCTCATGACGGCATCGATTTCGGTTTGTGCCGAAATCGCCAATGTCTTTGTGGATAAGATTGTCGCTGCCCAGTTCCTTGGTGAAAAGGCGCTGGCTTCCATCTCCTTCTTTTCGCCCCTGTTCTCCTTTATCTTTTTCCTGAACGCCCTTGTGGCCGTGGGGAGCCTGGCTTGCTATTCCATAGAGCTTGGCCGCATGAACAGGGACCGCGCGAACAGGTTCTTCGGTCAGAGCATCCTGTTGTCGTTCCTGGTGGGAACGTTGATGGTGATTCTCTTCGCTTTTGGAAAGGGCGTCATGTTCCGCTTTATGAACGTGGATCCGGAGCTGTTGCAATATGTAGACGAATTCTACGGCTGGTTCCTGGGAATAGCCTTTTTCATGCCCTTTTGCAATGTCTTGCAAGAGATGATCTTTGCCGATGGCGATACCAGGATTTGCAATGCGTCTTACGCCGTGCTCCTTGGCGGAAACATCGTGCTTTCTTGCCTGCTCTGTACCCGCATGGGCATGTCGGGGATTGCGCTTGGCACCCTGCTTTCGGTGGTGCTTAGTATTGCCGTGCTCTGCATGCATTTTTTCAGGAAGAACAACAGCCTCCGGTTTGTATGGCATTTCAAGATTGCCGATGCGGCGCGGACTTTCCGCTTTAGCATGGCGGAAGCCTGCGAGTACCTTTATTTCTCGTTGCTTGCGGCCCTGTTGAATTTCTACTTCGTCCAGCATTTCGGTACGGACAAGCTGACCGTGCTTTCCATTGTGTACGAAATTGTGGAGGTGAGCGTTATCTTCAACGGCATTTGGCTTGCCGCTGAACCCCTCATCAACATTTACCGTGGCGAAAGGAACGGCAAGGGAATCTTGCAGACCATGAGGTTTGTCAACTGGTCGATTCTTAAGGAAGGCTTGCTGGTTACGGCGTTCCTCTTGATTTTTGCACCCGCCTTGACCCGGCTTTTCGGTATCCATTCCGAACCCCTGGCCGGTGAGGCTACGTTTGCAATCAGGGCTTGCGCCGTGGGCCTTTTCCCGCTGGCCGTGGTCAAGACTTACGCCTGTTACCACGTACATGAACTGCCCTTGCTTTCGTTCCTCTTTATTTCTTTGGTGATGTTCGTTTGTCCCTTTTTCAGTGTGGTCGGTCTCCATGTCCTCTTTGGCGATGGCGCCCTGTGGATCGGTTTCGGGGTGGCTCCCTTTGCGGCGCTGGCCCTAAGCATCTGTATCCATCTGCTGATTCATGGCAGGGAACATTTCCCGCTGGAACTGAAGGAATTTTCTATCGGCAATTATTGGCACATGCATGACATGGAGCTTACTCCCGGGAACCTGATTGCCTACCGTAACAAGTTCAGCAAACTGTTGACTCGCCGCAGCGTCAGCTCGGACGTTCGAATCAAGGCCATGCTGATTCTGGAAGAATTGGGAATGGTGATTTACGAACGGAACAAGGGCAAGAAGATTTTTGTGGAAATCGACGTGAACCTGAAACCCGATAACTTGACGGTGGTCATTAAAGATGACGGAGTCCTGATGGACTTGACTGACTTCGAACAGCGGGTGACAGACTTGCGCATGTACCTTGTGAACATGTTCATGACGGTGCAAGAAGACAAATGCTATTTGCTGACTTCCAGCTATAACCGTCACGTATTCCGTTTTGACCGGAACTAAAATTAATCCAGCTTGCCTTGATAAAGATCCAGCAGTTTGCGGGAAAGCAGGCTGGTGTACTTGGCGTTGGTGAGAGTGATCTTGGCTTTTTCCAGGTTGTTCTTCTGGGCCAGGAAATCCGTATAGGTGAGTGCACCGGCGTTGCGTTGTTCTTCGGCCACGGTGAGGGCTTCGGCTTCGGCCTGCACCTGGAGAATGGCCGCCTTCCACTGCATGTCGGCGCTGACGGCGTTCAGGTAAAGTTTTTCCAGATTGTTTTCGAGGGTCTTCAAGTCTTCCTTGAGGCTCACCTGGGATTCGGTTTCGTTGACCTGTGCCTGCAGGACTTTACTTGTGGTGGCGCCGCCATCGATAATGGGAATGTTGATGCCCAAGGTAATGGAATTCTGCCAGCCGTACTTGAGCTGGTCCTTGTATGCCTTGGACTGCCAGGCCTGCAATCCTGTGCTGGAATTGGCTCCCAGGGTCACGGTGATGGAGCTTCCCTTGCCGGCGACCTGCGTGTTCTTTTGGGCGGCGCGAACGGAGACGCTGTCGGATTTCAATCCGGGGTGGGCGTTCTGGGCGTCGGCCTTGAGCTGTTCATAGGTCGGCAGCGGTTCAAGGGAATCGGGGCTTTCAATATTGGCTTCGGGAGCGACCACCTGGAATTCGGCGTTGTCTTCCAGTTCCAGAAGCTGCCTGAGGGTCGTTTTGGCTGTACTTACCGAGAGCTGGGCCGTGAGCTGCGATGTCTGCTTTTGCAGTACGTTGGACTGGGACTGGGTCAGGTCCTTCTTGGTAATGGAGCCTGCTTCGTAAAGCTTGCTGTAATGCTCGAATTCTGCCTGGGCCAGTTCCACCGAGGCGTCGGCGGTGCGCAGGTTTTCGCTGGCGGCCAAGAGGCTCATGTAGGCGTTCAGGACGCTTTCTTGCACGCTGCGTTCGGTCTGCTGGGTGGCAAGGGCCGTCGCTTCTTTGGTAAGGGTCTTGGACTCCACGTTCAGGCTGGTGGCGCCGCCGTCCCAAAGGGTGTAGGAACCGGAAATACCGAGGTTCAGGCGGTAATGGTCCTCGTTATAGACAAAGGGATGGTCGTAGAGCGTGTTCTGGATGCTTGCGCTCACGGTGGGGTAGTTTCCCGTCTTGGCCTGCTTGATAGAAATGTCGGCAGATTGTTCCCGGAGCTTTGCGGATTCCAATTTGAGGCTGGCCTTCTTGGCTTGCTTGAGGCAGTCCTCCAATGTCCAGGTGCTTTCGGCAAAAGTCGCCGTTGCGAGGGCGGCTGTCGTAAGGAATGCAGAAATGAGGACTTTGGTATTGATCATGCCTTTTAGATGCTCGTGGACCTTGAAACGTTGCGTTGAATGGTGACAAGATAACAAAAAAGACCCCGTTGAATGGGATCTTTTTTCGTGGACGGTACTGGATTTGAACCAGTGACCTCTGCCGTGTGAAAGCAGCGCTCTAAACCAACTGAGCTAACCGTCCGAGGTAGGCGCAATTATAGAAAACTTTTTCTAGCCTGTCAAGGGGATTAGAGGTATTTGTCCTCGGCGGCGCGGAGAATGGTCAGGAATTCTGCCGGGTCCTTGGAGGCAATCAGGTCCTTGCGGACACCGCCGTCGGCCAGAAGACGGCTTACGGAGGAGAGAGCCTTCAGGTGGGGGCCTACGGTGTTGCCGGGGCTTACAATCAAGATGATCAGGTAAACCGGTTCTCCGTCAAAAGAGGCGAAATCCAGCCCGCCTTCGATAGTGGCGGCTGCCATGCACATGCGGTCCACGCAGTCAATCTTGGCGTGGGGGACTGCCAGTCCGCAACCGATACCGGTAGAACGGCTTTGTTCGCGAGTCCAGACGGCATCGAAAATTTCGTTGCGGTGTTCCAATTTGTAGGCACTGCAGAGCGTATCCACGAGTTCGTTCAAGATTTCTTCCTTGGACGTGCTCTTGGAATTGATCAGAATGCAATTGTCGACAAACCTTTCGGAAAGACGCATAATGAATTCCTTTTGATGTTTTCAATATGGATATTTAGCAAAAATAAACGCCGTTTGGACGAAAAAAGCCTTATTGGAACGAAAAAATATCAAAAAAGGCTAAAACTGATTCAAAAAGGCCAAAATTTCCATCTCGGAGTGCATATTTTCGGCTTGATCCAGGGCCCGGCGCATAATGGAGACTTCGATTTGTCCGGGAGCTTCGGAATGGCCGATAGAACCGTAGGTGAGGTTCGCTCCTTGGTTCAGAGACCAAAGGCGGCTGACCTTGCCAGTTTCGCCCATGCCGAAGGCGGCGAACATCTGGAATTTCTTGCCGAATTTCTTTGCAAACTTATACAGGCGGTCGCAGTCAACATCGGAATTGCTCATGGCGGCAATCTTCAAGCCCTGGGCACCTACGCGCTTTACGTCGTCGGCGAAGGTTTCCAGCTCAATGTCGTTGGGGATGCGCTCGAAGTTGTGTTCCGAAATAATCAGGCCCACGCCGATGGGGAAGGCCATGTCGTTCAGGGTCTTGAAGTCGCTAAGGCAGTCCCGTTCCAGGTCCAGCCATTCGGGAACCTGCTTGCCCGAAAGGATTTTCTTCCACAGGTCCATGCGTTCCACGACGCGTTCGTCGGCGAATTTGCCTCCGTCTCGTTTAAGGCGGATGGTGCCGATTTGCAACTTGTCGGGCACGACGTGCCGGACTCTTTCCGAAAGGGAATCCCAAACCGATTCGTCAAAGAAATCGTAACGGATTTCGATGGCGTCGCAGCAGTCCAAATCCAGGCGAACCGGATGGAACAGGTCCTTTTCGGCGGCTTCGAGAACGTCAGGGCCCACGAGGCCTACAAGGTATTTGCGAGAAACGGCTGGCATGGCGCAAATATAAAAATTAAACGAGCTTCCATTCCAGCGTCTGGCCGGCAGCGAGGGGAACCACTCCGTTTACGATAGCGGGGACGGTCCATTTTTCGTGGACGACTTCAATCTGCTTGGTCGTGCGCGAAAGTCCGTAGAAGTCGGCGCCGAATCCGGCGATGAAATTCGGGAGCTTGTCGAGGTGGCCAGCCCTTTCGAATTCTTGAACCAAGAGCGGGATGGCGACCGGGGCGCTGTAGACGCCCGCTGCCCCGCACGGACATTCTTTTTTGCCCAGCTGGTGCGGGGCAGAGTCCGTGCCGAGGAAAAACTTGGGGTTGCCGCTGAAGGCGGCTTCGCGGATGGCGGCACGGTCTTCAGGCCGCTTCGGCAGCGGCTTGCAGAAATGGTGCGGCCTGAGGGCGTCCCCGACGATATCGTCGAGAGTCATCATCAGGTGATGTACCGTGAAGGTGGCGGCCACGTTCGCGGGGAGTCGCTTGACTGCCTCGACCGACTTCGCCGAACTCAAGTGTTCAAAGACGATTTTGAGCTTCGGGAACTTTGCGGCTAGAGTCTCGACGCGCTTGATAAAGGCGGGCTCGCGGTCCAGGCAGAATTCACCCGGTTCTTCGCCGTGCACGCACAGCACAAGGCCGAGCTTTTCCATCATGGCGACCACGGGGAAGATTCCTTCGAAATCGCTGATGCCGTCGGCGCTGTTGGTGGTGACTCCGGCGGGGTAGTACTTGCCTGCCACTACGCCCACGGCCATCATGTCCTTCAAATCCTGTTCAGTATAGTTCGGATTCAGCTTGAAAGTCATGAGGGGGATAAAGTCCGGACGCACAGCCTTTGCCGCATCCAGAATCTGGGCCTTGTATTCGGCGATAGCCTTGGCAGAAGTCATGGCGGGCACGGTGTTGGGCATAATGATGGCACGGCCGAATTGCTGGACCAAGTCGCGAACGTAACCGGGCATCAATTCGCCCTGTCTCAAGTGTGCATGAAAATCGTCTGGTAAAGGGAGAAGCATGTGAGAAAATATAGAAAAGTGTGAAGTGTGAGGTGTAAAGTGTGAGGTGTGAAGTGTAAAGTGTATATAATTACTCACTACACATTACTCACTATACACTGCTCATTGCCGCGAAGCGGCTTTACCCGCTAGTGCGCAGATCTCGGAATAGTTCTTTGGAAATGTCGGTGTCGGAGTTGAGCCAGTATTCAAAGGGCTTGGGCTCGGTCAAGGTCTTGCGGTGCAAAAAGCAAATGTTGCAGTCCAGTTCCTTGGAAATCATCAAGTCGTGGGTCACGATGAGGATCGTGGTTTTGAACAACGTACGCATGTTGTCGATCAGCGGCAGCAGATTGCGGCGGTTGTAGTTATCGAGGCCTGCAGTAGGTTCGTCCATCAACAAAAGCTTAGGGTCCATGGCCCAGCTGCGGGCGATGGCTACACGTTTTTGCATGCCTGTACTGAGCATATGGGGGTACAGGTCCGCTTCGTCGCGCACACGCATCAGGTCCATGGCCATGTTGATTTTGTCTTCGATTTCGGAGGCCGTTCCCATTTTGTGGTAACGGAGCGGCAGGGCAATGTTGTCACGGACCTTGAGGTTAGAAATCAGTGCCCCGTTCTGGAATACCATTCCCACCTGGCGCTTGGCCACTTCCAAGGCTGTCAGCTTTTCGGGCGGGATGTATTCACCGAAGTAGTAGATGTTTCCGCGGGTGGGGCGAGTCAGCCCTGCGATGATTCTTAGAAGGGCGCTCTTTCCCTGACCAGATGGCCCGCCGATGCAAACTGTTTCGCCACGCATCACCGAAAGGTTGACGTTGGAAATCAGCTCCTTTTGCGGGTCCATTTCGACACCTCTGAAATACCCCAAGATTCTCGGCTTGGAGAACATGGCTCCTACAAGGTCATTGTAGGCGAGGTGGATATCTTCCATTCTTAGGGCTTCGTCAAACATTAGATCAGCGTCGAAAGGTTGTTCATGTAGTCAACAAAATAGAATATGGAAAGAATCACATCGGCGACGACAACGTACAGGAACGATTTGATTACGGAACGGGATACCGCCTTGGGCACCTGGCGCACATCGCGCTGGATGTTCAGAGCCTGGTAGCAGGCATTGGTGGTAATGATTGCTCCGAATGCAAGGGGCTTTAGAATAGTGAAAATAAAGTCGGTCAGCGTAATGGCGTTCAGGATTTCGGTGCTCAGGTAAGACCAGGTGAGCTGAATGTTCATCATGTTGCCTGTAATGATGATGGCGCCTTTGGTAACGAGGTAGCCTGCAAAAATGGCGCTGGCACTAAAGAAAATGTTCATGATGAACATGGCGATGCAACCGCCAATCAGGCTGGGCATGACCAGGAAACGGATGGGGTTGACACCCATGGTGGCCAGGGCGTCTACTTCGGAATTGATGACCATGCTTCCGATATAGGTGGTGAGGGAAGACCCGCTTCGGCCGGCAATCAAGAATGCAGTGAGAATGGGACCCAGTTCTCGGATAATCACCACCACGATCATGCTACCCACAAAGTCGGCAAAACCGATCTTGCTCATCATTGAAATCACTTCGATGATGACGATGGTTCCGAATAAGGTGGCCACTATAAAGAGAATAGGGAAAATTTCGACTGCCGTAAAGAACGTCTGCATGATGATGTTACGGGAGTCGGTCTTGAGATTGCGATTTTTAGAAAATACACTAGCGACAGCCCTGCAGAACAAGGCAATTTGTTGGCCGAAGGGGCGGCGCAACAAGAACAAGCCCAGCAAATGAAACGCCCTTGCGGGGAGCGTGAACCTCTGCCAGTTTCTACGAATCCTTATTTTCATCGTTTTGTTCGATCGCTTCCAAAATGTTGTGCCACAATTCCCCCAGCCCGAATTTCTTTAAAGAACTTACGCTCAGGGGATTCTGGTCTAGCCCGAATTTTTCCTTGATGCTGCGGAGTCCTTTGGCAAGTTCCGACTGGTTGGCCTTGTCGCGTTTGCTGGCAACAATCAGTACGGGGCAACCGGTAGCCCGAATGGCTTCGACCGTCTCGATATCGATAGCGTGGCCGCCGTGGCGCACGTCTACCAGGTAAACGAGTCCTTTCAGGTCCTTACACTTTTCCACGTATTCGCGGATAAAGTCTGCCATCTGGTCGCGTTTGCTGTTGCTGACTTTTGCAAAGCCTACACCTGGTAAATCTACTAGAAAAAACTTCCCGTTGACTTTGAAAAAATTCAATTCGCGGGTTTTTCCGGGGGTTCTGCCCACTTTTACAAGGTCTTTTCGACCCATCAGGGCGTTCATGAGCGAAGATTTGCCCACGTTGGAGCGTCCGAGGAAGGCTATTTGCGGTAAGCGTTCTTCGGGGAGGTGCTTGATGCTGGTAGAACCCTTGACGAATTCGGCAGAGACAATCTTGTAGTCTCCCACCATAACAGGGCTGTGGTGGACCGTCTTTGGCGGTAAATTCGCCTTTGTCCCTTTCGGAGCGTTTTCGATCATAAGCTGACTCTCCCTTCGAATGCGCGGAGCATGGTGACTTCGTCTACAAATTCAAGGTCCGAACCCATGGGGATTCCGCGGGCCAGTCGCGTGCGCTTGACATTTACGCCTGCCAGCATGTGGTCAAGCATGAGTGCGGTGCTGTCGGCTTCGGGGCTAGAACCTAATGCAAATATAAGTTCTTCGATACCCTCGTCCTTGATGCGCTTCACCAGTTCGGGTAGATGCAGGTGCTCGGGGCCGACGCCGTCCAGGGGCGAGATGACTCCGCCCAGTACAAAGTAGGTGCCCTTGTAGATTCCCGAACGTTCGAAGGGTACGATGTCGGAGCTTTTTTCTACCACGCAAATGCACTTGGCGCCTTCGCGGGCCTTGCACACAGGGCAAAGGTCCTCGTCGGTAAAGGCATAGCAGCGCGGGCAGGGGTGAACGTTTCTCTTGGCGTTCAGCAGGTTTTCCGAAAACCGTTCCACGTCCCCTTCGTTTTTAGAAAGAATATGATACGCAAGCCTTCGGGCGGTCTTTTGCCCGATTCCAGGGAGCGATGAAAATTCCCCGATTAACGCTTCAAGGCTTTGCGGTTCAATGTTCATTGGCAAAACTGTAGGATTCGTTGATGCAGAGTTTCAGCTGGGCGAAGTGGATGCCTTCTTCCTTGAGACAAGTCTGAATGGAATCGCGGTCGTCGAGTTCCACGGCGTCGGCCAGGCGAAGCAGTGTGCCGAGGCGGCCCGTGCGGTTCAAGAGGGCGTCCTGCATTTCGTCGTCGGTAGGGGCGTCCGGCAAGATGGTTTCGAGCGGGGCGCGTACGAGAGCGTCCATGCGGCTGATGAGCCCCACCATGAAGGCCTTGGCGCAGAAGTCATCGTCGTTTTCGTCGATGGTGCGGGCGAGGCTTTCCATGAACTTCGCACGGTGGCTTGCATTTTGGAACAGGGGCGATGCCTGCGGAGTCATTCCCAGTTCCGGACGGGCGTACAGCATGAGCATTAGCCATTCCTGGATGCGGCGCATGCCGACCCACACGATGGCGTCCTTGACGTTGTCGATGCGGCTGTGTTTGGCCTCGGAGTCGGAGTTCACAAATCGCAACAGGTTCTGGGCGATGTCTTCGTGCCTGGAAAGGCTTTCGACCATGTCTTCGAGGCTCGGGCGGGACTTGATGCGGAGCAAGAGCTGCAATAGTGTTGCCGAGGTGGCGTCGATTTTACGACCGGTCACCAGTTCGGGCTTTGCAAAGAAGAAACCCTGGAAGTAGTCGTAGCCAGCTTCTTCGCAACGCTTGAAGGTGGACTCGTCTTCCACCTTTTCGGCCAGGAGCTTGACTCCCATGGTCTTGAAGAAGGTGGCGGCCGCGTTCATGGATTCTTGCGAGTTGTCCACCACGTCCATCTTGACGTAAGAAATGTAGGGGAATAGCGGCTTGAAGCGGGTGATGAATTCATCGTTGAAGATGAAGTCGTCGAGCGCCAGTTCAAAGCCCAGGGCCCTGTAGCGCTGGACGGCCTTGACGATGGCCTCGTCCACTTCGACATCTTCGAGGACTTCCAATACAAAGTACTTGGGGTTCAAGAGACCGAACAGGTTGTCCAGCAGCATGTTGCGGCTGCAGTTCACGAACGCCTTGTTCTTTCCGATCAGGCGTTCGATACCGATGTTGTTCAGCACGTTTTCGAGCACTTGCGCCGTGGCGAGCACATCGCTTGCGATAATCGCGATATCGCTTTCGGGCGAATCGCGAAACAGGAGCTCATAGGCGTAAATCTTACCCTCGCGGTCGAGGATAGGCTGGCGTGCTAAGTAAGCAAGTGTTTGCATGTCTTAGATTCGGGCGCTCTTGATACCGAACAGGAGGATGCTGCGTGCACCGGCGTCCCAAAGCTTGTCCATGATGGCGTTTGCTTCTTCTTGCGGGACCATGGCCTTTACGGAGTACCATTCGCGGCCGTGGAGCTTGGTCACTGTCGGGGCATCGAGGCCCGGCGTGAGTTCGCATGCCTTCTGGAGGAGTTCTGCCGGGCAGTCGTACTCGATCATCATGTACGACTGGGCAACCAGCTTGCCCTCGATGCGGCGGATCAGCGTGTTGACTTCTTCCAGTTCGGTCTTTTGCGGGTTGCAGAAGAGGGCTGCGTTGCTACGGAAGAGCGGTTCGCCCACGATGCGGAGTCCAGCCTGCTTCAAGGTCGTGCCGGTTTCCACCACGTCGACAATGGCGTCTGCTACGCCGAGGCTAACGGAGATTTCGACGGCGCCTTCTAGCACCACGAAGTCCATCGGCTTCTTGTAGAAACCTTCCACAATGTTCGGGAAGCTTGTAGCAATCGTAGAATTCTTGAGTTCGTCAAGGGACTGCACCGGGCTATCGTTGGGCACGGCGGCGCACATCTTGGATGCGCCATAGGGCAAGTCGAGAACCTTGACTGCCGGGCTCTTGGCTTCGGCGTTAAAGTCGATACCCGTGATGCCGGCATCGATAATGCCGCGGCCCACGTACATGGGAATGTCGCTCGGACGCAAGAAGAAGAATTCGATTCCGTTCTTGGTGTCGAGCTGGGTCAAAGTCTTGTAGGGCTTGGAGGCCTTGTAACCGCAAGCCTTCAGAAGTTCCTGGGTAGGCTCAAAGAGCATGCCCTTGTTGGGAAGAGCTACCTTAATCATAGTTTAGCGTACACTTCTTCGAGGGTGAGACCTTTTTCGGCCATCATTACGGCCACATAGTAAAGCACCTGAGAAAGCTCCAGGCACTGGGCGTCGCGGCTTTCAAAGCGAGCGGCCATCCAGCTTTCGGCGGCTTCTTCGACAAGCTTCTTGCCAATGCCGTGGGGACCTTTCTTGAAAAGTTCCGTGGTGCCCTTACCTTCGGGCATGTCTTTCTTGCGCTGGCAGGCCAGTGCGTACATTTCTTCGAATGTCATAATGGACCTCTTTAATTTTTTTCAGAGGTAAAGATAGAAAAACTTAGTTTTCCACCGTGTTGCGAATCTGGTTCTTGCCTTGGTTTTTGGCAGAAACCACGAGCTCGTCGACTCGGAAAAGGAGCTGGTTCACGTCGGCAACCGATTTGGTGCTGCAGGGGAGCAGCCCGCCGCTGATGGTGAGTTGCAGTTCCTGGTGTTCTTCAAAGGATATCTGGCGTACGGCCTTGCGGATAGATTCGACCTTCGAGTACGCTTCTACTTCGGAGTCGGCGTTAATGAGGTAGATGAATTTTTCGCAACCATAGCGGGCGACGCATTCGCCAGCGGATTCATCTCCGACGTTCTGAATCAGTTCGCCTACGGCGCAAATCACCTTGTCGCCGAAGGTGTGGTCGTACTTGTTGTTAACTTGTTTGAAGTTGTCCAGGTCGAACATGGCGATAAAGTAATCGTTGCGGTGTTTCCAGACTGTTTCTTCTAAGAACTTGAGCAAGTACCTGCGATTGTAGAGTCCCGTAAGGGAATCCCTGACTGCCAGGTAGTCTAGCCGCGCCACCAGCTTTTCCCTTTTTTCGCGTTCCTGCACGTACGCCATCAGGGAGAAGGATCCTACGGCGAAGAGCGTGATGCTTGTCAGGATATGGGTGACCAGGATGTCAAGGAAAGAACCGTCGCGGTCAAGCGTGGTGTATACAATATTCGGATTTTTCCAGGACCAGTAGATGGTGGCTGCCTGGATTGCCAGTGAGATGATGAAGGAAATGTTCTTGGCGCGACCCTGGACTGCAAAGGCAATCAGTGCAATGGAGGTGATGCAGTACAGCGGCATGCCGCTGGTGATGCCTCCGCAGAAAAGGAACAGGAGGGGCATCAAGAAACAGGTGAGCGCACAGCACATGACTAGGTAGCATTGGTTGTACAGCGAGGTCTTTACGGCTACAAAGGCGATGATAAAACAAAGCAACGCGCATCCGAGGCTGGCCAAAGATGCGGAGGCATTGATGCCCTCGTAAATGGTAAAGACGGCAGAACAGGTGGCTACCACGGTAACGACCACCAAAATAGACCAGAACATTTTACGTTCTAGTGTGTCCTGCGCCCCCCAGAAGTTTGTTAGAAACTTGATCATAAACGCTGTTAATAAAATATAACATGATTCTTGGAAAACGGGTGCAGGGTATTCTCCATTTTGTATCTTATTTTTTTGTGACATTGACAGCGTTCTTTGCAAGTTGTTATATTTCGGGTGTCGTTAAAGGCGGCAAATATCAAATTTTTTGCAGGTTTTAGTATGGAACTTACACCTTTGGATATCCGAAACCAGAACTTCCACAAGAAAAATTTCGGTGGAATTGATCCCGAAGAAGTCAAGGCTTTTTTGGAAACTGCTGCTAACGCATTCGAACAGATGTCCAGAGACAAGACCGACCTTACCGAACGTTTGAAGGTTGCCGAAGAACGCGTAAATTATTACCGCCAAATCGAAAAGACGATCCAGGATGCCGTGGTGACCATGCAGAGGACGGTTGACGAAGTCAAGGCGACCGCCGAAAAAGAAGCAGAAATCATCGTTGCCGAAGCGAAGGCCAGAGCGGTCCGCGAGGTGGAGTCCACCAAGAAAGAGGCCGAAGAACTCCGCATGGAAATCGAACAGCTGAAGCAGTTGCGTACAAACTACTTTATCCGCTGCCGTGCGCTTATCAAGGGCCAGGAAGACCTGCTTTCTGCCATGGAAAATGACCAGCGCATGCAAGAAGAGCTTAGGACTCGCCCGGCTGCCCCGGGAAATGTGCTTGCCTAAGGCCTAGCCTATGAAAATAAATATCAAGGTGCACGCCCGGAGCAAACGCGAAAGCGTGGTAGAACTCCCCGACGGCAGTTACAAGGTGGAAGTCAAGGCCCCACCTGTGGATGGAGCGGCGAACGAGGCCATCTGCGAACTCCTGGCAGAACACTTTCATGTGCATAAACGGGATGTTTCGGTGGTTTCGGGGGCTACAAACAACAAAAAAATAGTGGAAATTATAAAATAGGACCGGCAAGGGTCCTATTTTTAATTATTTTAAGAGTGCTAAGAAGGATGTATTGGACCGTATGAGAAAGATTGATTTTGAAAAAGGGTCTAGCTTAAAAAGTGTAATTCTGCTAATCATTGCGGGTTTGCTGCTTAACGTTTTGCCGGCAAAAATTGCATTGACCCTGGAATTGCCTCTTTACCTGGATTGCCTGGGGACAATTCTTACCGCCATGCTCGGCGGCAACCTTCCTGCGGTTATAGTCGGTTTTGCCTCCAACGCCATCAACGGGATTTCGGACCCGGTGACCATGTTCTATGGGGTCATTAGCATTTTCATTGCGGCCCTGGCAACCTTCTTTTACCATCAGCGGTTCTTCAAGAATATTCCGCGACTGTTTGTGGTGATTGTATCGTTTGCCTTGATCGGTGGCGGTATCGGTTCGATCTTTACCTATTTCTTGTTCGGGTTCAATTTTGGCGAAGGCGTTTCGGCGCCCTTCGCCATTGCCTTCCACGAAGTTTTCGGTTGGAGCACGTTTAGTTCGCAACTTTGTGCCGACATTGTGCTGGACTTCTTTGACAAGGGTGTCGTGGTTGTTGCGGCGGTGTTCCTGTTCCGCTTTATTCCTCGTGTCATCAAGAACCACTTGAATCGTGTGTTCCTCCGAGTGAACAGTAACGAAGTCGTGAAGAAGATGGTCCGCTATTCCTTGCTGCGCAAGGTGGTGTACATGGTGATTGTCGCCGAAGTGCTTTTGGGCGGCCTTGCCAGTACAATCGGCTTTTTCCTGTACCGTGAAAACTCCATCAATAGCTTCATCAATGTGGCAAACGGTGTGACCAGGGCTGCATCTACGGCTATCAATCCTGACAAGATTGACGATTATATGAATCGAGGCTATGAAGTCGAAGATTACGCCTTTATCAGTAAAATATTGTACTCTATTAGGGAAAGCTTCCCCCAGACCAAGTACCTGTACGTGTACCAGATTCGAGAAGATGGTTGCCATGTGGTGTTCGACCTGGATACCGATGGTGAACCGGGGGGTAAACCGGGCGATGTGGTGGAATTCGATCCGAGTTTTGAACCGTACTTGCCGACGCTCTTGGCGGGTGGCGAAATTGAACCGATTATTTCTGACGACAAGTATGGCTGGTTGTTGACGGTCTATAGGCCTATCCGCAATTCTTCGAACAAGACGGTCGCCTATGTTGCTGCTGATATTTCGATGGAGAAAATTGTTCGCGAAGAAGCGGTATTCTTCATCAAGATGCTTTCGCTGTTCTTCGGCCTTTCCATTATCATCATGAGCATTGTGCTGGAACTGGTGAAACGCGGTGTAGTGATTCCCATGAACCAGATGTCCGTTGCCGCCATGAAGATTGCTGCCAACACCACTCGCGCAAGCATGCTGGATACCGAAACGGTAGATCTGGAAAGCATTAGGGACAGCGTGGAACGCCTCGGAAAAATCGGGGTTAATACCAATGACGAAATTGAGCATCTTTATGAGTCTATCTACACGATGGCCAGCGATACCTATAACTTTATCCAGCGTGTGCAGGAGCAGAACGAACGTATCCGGCGCATGCAGGAAATCATCATTATGGAATTCGCTGAAGTGGTTGAAGCCCGCGACAAGAGCACGGGTAACCACATCAAGAAGACGGCCGAATATGTGGAAGCGATTGCCCGCCAGCTCAAGGCCGAAGGCAAGTTTGCGGATGTGCTCACGGATGCCTACATCGAAAAGCTTAAGCGCGCCGCTCCGTTACATGACATTGGCAAGATTGCCGTGTCTGACTTGATTTTGAATAAGCCGGGCAAGCTCACCGACGAAGAATTCACTATCATGAAGAGCCATACCACCGAAGGCTGGAAGATCCTGACCAAGATGGTGGAAGATGCTGGCGATACGATCGATGCGGACTACATGGTCGAATCTATTGACATGGCCCATTACCACCACGAAAAGTGGGACGGCTCGGGATATCCGACCCATATCAAGGGCGAAGAAATTCCGCTGTCAGCAAGAATCATGGCTGTGGCCGACGTGTTCGACGCTCTTGTGGCAGAACGTGTGTACAAGAAGCCCTTTACCTACGAGAAGGCGATGGCGATTATTACCGAAGGTGCGGGCAAACATTTTGACCCGGATATCGTGGAAGCGTTTACGCACATTTCGGAAAAACTTTACGGCGCAAGAACCAAACTGCCGCCGCAGCCGGAAGATGGTGCAGCCGATGCCTCTGCAACGAATGTGGCCGCAAATGCCTCTGCTCCGAGCGGTAATAACGGTGCAGCACCGGAACAGGCTAAAAGCTAAATAGGAGAACACTATGCTTAATAAGATGAAGTTGACTGCCGCAATGTCTGTATTTGCGGCCTCGATGGTGTTTACCGCCTGCAATGAGCAGGAATCCAAACCGGCGCCTAAGACGGAATCCGCCGAAGTGGTGGCGCCCGCTACCAAGTCTGTGGTGGTGTATTTTTCGCAGAATGGTGCAACTAAAAAGCTTGCCGAAATTTTCCAGAAGGCAAAGAACGCCGATGCCGTGGAACTCAAACTCGTGACGGCTTACCCGTCGACCTACGACAGCACGATTGCTGCGGTGAAGGCTCAGCGCGATACCAGGCAGTGGCCCGCCCTTGAAAATGCGAAAGTGGAACTGGACAAGTACGATACGGTGTACTTGGGCTACCCGATTATGTTTGGAACTTTTACTCCGCCCATTTTCACCTTCCTGGATTCCAACGATTTGAGCGGCAAGGTGGTGGTGCCTTTCTGCACATACGGTAGCGGTGGCCGCAAGGCTTCTGCCGAAGAACTCAAGACGCTTGAGCCGAATGCGAACGTGACTCTCGCTTTTGGGATTTCGAACAAGCGAATCACGGCGGAGAACGGTGATTCCGTGGCTCGCGCCGAAGTGGAAACTTTCTTTGCGGATCTTGAAACGGGTAAGACTGACGAAATGCTTCTGGGAGGCTACTCGGAACAGCGCCCGCTTGCTGCAGAAGATTCTGCCGTGTTTGCCGAGGCGACCAAGGATTACGCTTACCTGGGACTCAAACCGCTGAGTGTGTCGACCCAGGTGGTGGCCGGTACGAATTACTTGTTCGTGTGCGAAATGAAGGCCTTTGGCGGCCCGGCGGTGCAGACCAACGTGAAAATCTTCAAGCCGCTTCCGGGCCGTGGCGTGCCTGAGCTGATTGTGGTCGAGAAGTAGTTATAAACTTTATTCTTCGACTTCGAAGCTTTTTTCTTCTTCGACAGGTTCGGCAGGAACCGTTTCCGCTTCTTGAATGGGCGAGGTGGTGAGTTTCTGTTCGTACTTTGCCTTGACATCTAAATAGAACTTTGCTCTAGCCGCGTTGTAGTAGGGGATTACCCATAAAGTGGCGATGCCGAGCGTGACGAAGCAGAGGAAAAACCAACCAATGAAAGAAAGGCCGAGAATGAAAAGTTGCATGCGGTGGCCGTCCATCATCTTTCGGCTTTCGGTGATTGCCTGCAAGGGGCCGTATTCCGGGTGATCCAAAAGGATGAATTCGGTCATTGCGTAAGAATAATATTTAATGATGCCTGGGACAATAAGGAGAAGGTACCAGCAGATAAGGAATATAAGCTGCAATGCCTCTGTAATGACAAGCTTGAAAAAGAATTTGAGACTACGGAAACCCGTGAAAAGACGATTGTAGGATTTGGGTAGTTTGCGAGCGACATCGAGGAAACATGCCATGACGCCAAACCACATGCACCAACTAAAGGCTGTTGAAATAATGCTCCAAATGTCGCCAAAGGAGTTTCCATCGTCTACGAGATATTCTGGTAGGGAAATTAGTGTGTTAAGTAGCAGCGCCAAGAGCCAGACGATAATGCCGTAGCCCCATTTGCCGTGTAATGCCTCGCGGGCATAAGCTCTGATTTCTGCAGCTGATGTTGCCATTGCTTCTTCGCGGTCTTCAAAAACATCGGTGTTGTTTTCTTCGACTTGAATCTCTTCCTTGTTTTCCATATAAAACCCTTTAAGTTGTATGCACTTAAAGGGAATATATAAAAATTATCGCAGAATGTAGTAGCCGGGGCTTGTGCGGGTGTGGGTTACGTTTCGGCCCTTGGTGTCGAAGCGCCTTGTGGTTCCGTATTGGGGCGCAGGTCGAATCGTGACTTTTGGCCTAATGCCGTCAACGACGGTCGGCGTTGACGTAGTGAGCAGTACTGCGGTAATTGACTTTGCGGGGAGCTTGAGCGCAACCTTGTTGCCGGTGGCTGTCGCGGATCCTGCCTGTAGAGCGTTTTCTGTATGCGAAACGAACGTTTCGCCTTGGAGATTTTGCAAGGTGAGTGTTTTGACTGTTCCGTCGGAGGCGAAGTTCGCAAGATCGAGGTTGATTTCTTGTGCGTCCTTTTCTGCGCGGTTCACGAAGATGACCGTGAGCGAGTCGCCCTTGTTGCTGATGGAACTGTAGGCGGACACCAGCGAGTCATTGCTGGAGGTGGACTGCACGCGGTTCGGATGGCCGTAGCGGCTGAACAGGTGCACCGTTTCGTACATGCCGTCGCCCCATGTCCACGGGGTGAAAATCTCGACACCGTTGTCCTGCATGGTTCCGAGGAAAGACGCATAGATGAGCGCTGTCACCATAGGATCAGAATCGTTCAGGTCGGTTTCGGTAATGCCGAGCGTAATGCCGTGATTCTTGCCGAAGTATTTGTCGAGCCAGTCGTTAATGCGCTTGAAAATGTATTCCTTTTGGTTGTCGTTGTCCCAGCCGCCGTTTACCATCTTGATCCCGTTTGCTCCGGGATAGTTATAGGTGGTGTCGAATAGAACTCGATGCCAGTTCACGCGCGATTCGTAATCTTTTTCACTCGGATACCAGTGAATGTCGAAAACATCGAGAAGGCGTGCATTCGATTTCTTTTGTTCTTCGGCGACCTTCATGATAAAGTATTCGAGCCAGCAGTAATTGCGATCGGGGCCTTTGGGACGGTCCTGTTCGTTATACGAGGCGACGGAACACCATTGCCATTCGTTTGCGGCAACAGGTCCGGTGAGCTTGATGTCTTTCCATTGCGCACGAGCTTTTTTTGCGACTTCGATGTAGTGTTCTACAAGAAAATCTCCGGTTACGGGTAAGTCGAGGTCGGAGTGCGTGCCGCGCCAGATTTCCATTTCGTTGTCCATGCTCCAGTATTTAAAGCGGCTCATGTCGAACTTGAGTTCGTCACGCCAGTACGGGATGATGGCGACGGTGGAGTCGGCGGGCCATTCCATGTTGTAGAGCGAGGCGTCGCCCGCCTTGATGAGTATTTCGCCATCGTCGGAAACTTCGCCGCCACCTGCAAGGTCGAGTGTCGAGGTCGCGTAGAATCCGTGCTCTTGTTTCCAGTTCCAGTCGCCAAAGTTGTAGTCGGTGGAGCTGGCGGCGAAACCAGTGAGTTGGAAGGCGTACATGGCGTCGATACCCGGCATTTTGTCAAGGACTTTTTGTGCGGTAATTGCCCAGTCGTGAGAGTAAACGTTGTTGTACCAGTCGGGGTGAACGGTCATTTTGTGGCGCCAGTTGTAGCGTGTGGCGTTGTTGCCGTTGTTTGCGCGTAAAAAGTGAATGCCCGCTTCGAGCATCTGGTTGATGAAAGCGGTTTCTTCTTCATTCACTTCGGGGTCGCCATCGCTGATTTTATCAATGTTGCGCCCGTATAGATACGGTGAAATTTTTTTGATGCCTTTTTGCGTGTCGATGGTGATGTCGATGGCGGCGGAGGACAATGTCGCTGCACTTGCGATGAGCACGGTGGCGAGACTTGCCTTCGTGGAGAACGCGGTCAGAATACTTTTCATAAAACACCCTTTTAAAAACAACCTGTTTTTAAAATAATCTCTTTTTAGAAAAAACGGCTGTGTCGCCGGGGGTGTTTGAGCTCATTTACGTTGAAAAACCCGCAACGAATGCGGGTTGAGTTGAAAAGGGAATGAGCGCTATTTTACACTTTCACGTGGAAGTAGTCGATTTCGGGGTGGCTGATGTAGAGGCCGCTTACGGAGGCCTGCGGGTACATGGCGCCGTTTTCGGTGAGGCTGATGCCCACGCTGTTGAAATCGATGAGTTTCGCGACGTTGAAGATTTCCTTGATGTTCGGGAGCACGGGGTAGCCGACGGCCGGGCGGATGCCCTTCCAGTTGTTGGTGCGTTCGAGTTCCTTGCTCAAGTATTCGGCGCCGGCTTCGGCCAGGCGGTCGGCGACAGTCTGCATCAGGAGCACGTCGTAGTCGCTGCCGCCCTGTTCGGCTTTCAGCTTTTCGAGGCGCTTGACGAAGGCGTCGCTCACGGTGACGGCGAAGGCGCCCACGATGTCGCGGAATACATCTTTACCGGCGGGAGCGGCGAAGACGCTTGCGGTGTTCGCATTCGCGGGTGCAACGTAGTCGCAGAGGGCGAGGCAAGTGCCTTCGGGATTCTGCTGGCGTGCCGTGGCGACTTCGACTAGGTCGGAGTCGGTGCCGGTACGGCCCGTGTTGAAGATGACTGAACTTGCCGTACCGGCAGCAGGGTAGAACGCCTGCATGGCACGCAGTGCATATTCGGGCTTCGTGAGCGACTTGATGAGCGCTTCGGCGTCGGCCTTGAGCTTCTTGGCTTCTTCCTCTTCGGGCTTGATTTTCCAAGTGAAGAAGAAGTATTCCCAGCTGATAAGCGGGATGACTTTTTCGAGCGGAATCGGCGGGAGCTTGCTTTCGCCCATGAACGGCGGTTCCACAGGCTGGTACTTGCTCCAGTCGCATTGATAGCGGCGTTCTTCGGGAGTCTTTTCGGCTGCGGCCATGGCGCTTGCGGCTTCGGTCTGAATGCCGTTTTGCTTGTCGCGGATACGCTGTTGTTCTTCACGGTTTTCGCGAATCGTAGTCTCGCTAGTTGCCGGATCCAAAAGTTTCTGGGCGAGACCCGGGTTACTCGCGGCGTCGCGCACGTGGAATACGGGGCCGTCGTAGCATGGAGCAATCTTTACGGCGGTGTGCGTGGGCGAGGTTGTAGCACCACCCACGATAATCGGAATGCGCTGGCCTGCATCCTGCATGGCCTTCGCGACAGTACACATTTCTTCGAGCGACGGCGTAATCAGTCCGGAGAGACTCAAAATGTCGGCCTTGTTTTCGATGACCGCCTTCACAATCACATCTTCGGGAACCATCACGCCGAGGTCCACCATTTCGTAGCCGTTACAGGCCATAATCACGGAGACGATGTTCTTGCCGATATCGTGCACATCGCCCTTCACTGTCGCAATCACGATTTTGCCGCGGCTCGATGCGTTCGCGTCTTTGCCCGCTTCAATATAGGGCTGCAAAATTTCCACCGCTTTCTTCATGGTGCGTGCAGTTTTCACCACCTGCGGCAAGAACATCTTGCCTTCGCCGAATCGGCGGCCGACTTCGTTCATACCGTCCATGAGCGGGCCAGAGATGATTCTCACGGGGCTGTCGCCACGGTTGATGAGTTCCATCAAGTCGGGCTGAAGCGTCGTGGATGTTCCCTTGAGGAGCGCTTCTTGTAAACGTTCTTCGGGGGTGGTGGGTTTTGCTTCGGCGGCAGCGCTGGCGTTGTCGTCAGAGGAGCTTGCACCTGTGCTCATGGCGAAAATCGCCTTCGGGTCGTACTTGGTGCCCGCTTCCTTGGCGGCAGCGGCTGCTGCGGTCATGCGGCTTGCAATTTCGATGAGCGCTTCGCTGGCATCCGGTTCCGTATTGTAGATGACTTCGGTAATGGCCATGCGGAGTTCGAGCGGAATCGTCTTGTATTCGATAATTGCGCTCGGGTTCATGATGGCCATGCCCATGCCGTTCGGAATCGCGTAATGCAGGAACGTGGTGTGCATTGCTTCGCGCAGGTAGTTGTTGCCACGGAAAGCGAAGGAAAGGTTCGAGAGACCGCCTGAAATGCGCACGCCGGGCAGGTTGTCCATAATCCAGCGGACCGCGCGGATAAAGTCAATGGCGTAGGCATTGTGTTCTGCCATGCCCGTAGCGACTGTCAAAACGTTCGGATCGTAAATGATGTCGGAGGGGTCGAAGCCGAGCTTTTTGACCATGATGTCGTAAGCGCGGGCGGCAATCTCCACACGGCGCTCGTAGTTGGTGGCCTGACCTTCTTCGTCAAAGAGCATCACGATGACGGCACCGCCGAGGCGCTTGATGGTGCGCGCGTGATCGATAAATGCCTGTTCACCCATCTTGAGTGAGATGGAGTTCACGATGCACTTGCCCTGGGCGCACTTGAGGCCAGCCTCGATGACTTCGAAACGGGAAGAGTCCACCATAATCGGCACGCGGCTGATGGCCGGGTCTGATGCGAGCAAGTTCAAGAAGGTCTGCATTTCGGCGGTGGCGTCCAAGAGGCCGTCGTCCATGTTCACGTCGATCACGTCGGCGCCGTCTTCCACTTGCTTACGGGCGATGTCGAGCGCTTCTTCGTAATTCTTTTCGTTGATGAGGCGGAGGAACTTCTTGGAGCCTGCCACATTGCAGCGTTCGCCCACCTTTACAAAATCTTCGGCGTTGCAACTGTCGGCGCCGTTGCTCGGGCGCACCTGTTCCTTGAACAGCGGCTCCAAACCGGCGAGGCGGAGCAGCGGGCTCGTCGCATACTTGGGCGCGGGCTTGCGGCGTTCGTAATCGGCCGGCAGGGCGTCGAGCATTTTGCGCATCGCGGCGATGTGTTCCGGCGTCGTTCCGCAGCAACCGCCGATCATGTTCACCAGCTTGTCGTCCAGGTAAACGCCCATGAGGCGCACCATGTCTTCGGGCGTGTCATCGTAACCGCCGAACTGGTTCGGCAGCCCCGCATTCGGGTGACAGCTAATGTAGCAGGGCGCGACCTTGCCCATGCGGCGCAAGTACGGCACCATGCCGTCGGCACCGAGACCGCAGTTCAGGCCAATCGAAAGCGGGTGCATGTGCATCACGCTCACGGCGAATGCTTCCACCGTCTGACCCGAAAGTGTACGGCCCGAGGCGTCGCTCACCGTCATGGAGAACATGACTTCCACAGGCTTGAGGTCCGCGGCTTTGTCGCCCGCAGCTTTTTCTCGCGCTTCCATCACCTTCACAAATGCGCTTGCAGCGGCCTTTGCGTTCAGCGTATCAAAAATTGTTTCGATCAGAATCGCATCGACGTCTTCTTCAATCAGCACCTGAATCTGTTCCAGGTAGGCGTCTTCGAGTTCGTCAAAAGTAATGCTACGGCTCGCGGGGTCGTTCACGTCTTCGCTCATGGAGAGCATCTTGCTTGTGGGGCCTACGTCGCCCAGAATGTACACCTGGCGGCCATACTTTTCCATGGCCTCTGCCGCGGCCTGCTTCGCGATTTTCACGGCGGCGCGGTTCATTTCGGCAATGCGATGTTCCTGGTGGTATTCGTGCTGGCTGACGCGCTGGCTAGAGAACGTATTCGTGGTTAGACAATCCACGCCCGCATCGACATAGCGGCGCTGGATATCGAGAATGATATCCGGCTTTTCGATGGAGAGCATGTCGTTGTTCGCGCCCTTGATGCCGTAAGTCTGAATGACAGAACCCATACCGCCATCGAGCAGCATCATCTTGCTTTCAAAAGCTTCGCGTAGAGTCATTTTCTTTTCCATGGCACGAACCGCCGTGTTTTTACGTTTTTATGCATTTATTTAGTTTTATGCATAAAAATAGAAAAATTTGATGGCTCTTCCAAGAGTCTCTTTTTGATGGCTTGTGTTTTTTAGAGGGATTATTCCTGGCTTTCGCCTGTGATGCCGTTTTCGCCGCTTTCATTGCTTTCGACGCTCTCGCCGCTGTCGGAGCTCTCGCTGGTGGATTCTTCCAGAGTATCGGAGCCTTCCAGGCAGCGTACGAAATGGTAGTCTTCGTGGCAAAGCATGGCTTCGCAGTAATCAGTACCACCAAAGCGGTAGTGTCTCAGGTGCTTGACTTCCACGTTGCCGTTTTCGTCAGGCCAAAGGGGAATATCTTTTGCGTCTTTGGTCCAATATGAAGAAAATGCGTAGGTTTCGCCGGCTTCTTCGGTGCATTCGCCATCGTAATAGTGGCGTGTCAGAGTGGAGAAATTCAGCCCGGTGGCATTCGTCGGGAAGAAGAATAATTCGGCATCCGTGGAGTAGGCCTGGGATCCGCTCTGTTTTTCAACTTCCTGGATGGAATAGAAAGGTCTCCGGTAGGCAGCCGAGAATAGGTCGTCGTAAGAGGCGTTTTCGGGAAGATTCGTTTTCAGGTCTTCCAGCTCGGCGGCCTTCGGCAAGCGCCAACCTTCGGGGCAAATTCCTTCGATGTCCGATTCAGGGTATTCGAGGCCGGCATCGGAAGGCTGCTTGATTTTGGGAGAATCCCCTATAAAAGTGCGGCTTCCAGGAGTCTTGTATCGCATGTCCTGAGCCATCCAAGTCTGGTCGCCTATGGTAATGGTTCTGTAGACTTGGCCATCGCGGGGGTCCGTCATCTGCCCTGTCTGGAATTTACGGGGCATCTTGGGGAATCCCCAGAACTTGATCAGGGCGATACACACGTTGGGGTAAAGCTTTCCCGGATAAATGTCTTCGATTTCGATGATAATCTTGAAGACATTCTTCAAAGGCCTGTCAAAAACGATGATGTCGGCGTGGGGATTTTTGTACCCGTGCCATTTGGGCTTTGCGAGGGTGGCCACCTTTACAAGATTGTCCGAGGTGTTCAGGTAAATCTTGATGCTTTTGGCAAGGCTGTTGTTCACGTAAGAGGCAGAATCTCGCATGAACCCATTGTATAGGGTAATCTGATCCAGACGCTGGGCTTCTACCAGGAATTCCAGGGTAATCGACTTGTCATTGTATTTGGCTCCCCAGACCTGATAAAAGGGGTGCACGTACTTTTTCATGACCATGTTTTCGGGCCGGAAGGTGTTCTGACCATAATCCGGCAGGGTGGCGGAAGCCTTGATGCCGCTAATGGGAACTGCCGTAATTGCATGGGATAACGCAACTCCTGCAAAAATGAGCAACGTCATCAATTTAGCCGAAAACTTTTTCACGGGACACAATATATCTTTTTTTAGGCCCCTGCGAGAACCCCAGGAATAAAAAAATTGTTTACTAAGACCCCCGTGCCGGAATCACCTTTTTTACGTCATTGCGAGCCGAAGGCGAAGCAATCCATTATAGCGATTATACTACATTTCTCCATAGACATAGCCCCTTGCTTCACTGCATTGGGCGACAGGAAAATTTCGAGATTCGTCTCTTATTCTCTAGTCTGAAACTACCACTTTCAATCTACACGAGGATAAGACGAGCGCTCACGTCCCTATTGGGGCGTGGGTCGTTTGTGCTTATTGTGTAGAAGGGTGTGGTAGCCCGCAGACTAGATAGGCACTGCGACTCCACGCCTTTTTTTACGCGAAGACATGCTGTGCGCTTAAGAGAAGGATCCTTTTAAAAAGGATTTTTCATGCAGCAGGATAAGCCGCTCCAATACTTCGTTGTTCGCTCTCCGTTTGTGGAGCTTTTGCTCACTGGTGTCAAGACCTTCGAATTTCGAACCAACGCGAAGACGTTCGCAAACAAGCGACTTGCCCTCGCTGTTTCCAAATCCGCTGGATCAGAAAAAGACCTCGAAAGCCAAATCGTCTACTGGGAAAAACAGCTAAACAAGTCCATCAAAAAGAAATCAGCATCTGAACAGGAAGCCGCCCGTAATGAGTTTGAAGGCGCCTGCAAAAAAGCCCGTAAGCTATTCGCCAAGACAAACGGCAGCGGGAAAATTATCGGAGAAGTCCTAACTGGCGATATGGACGTGTTTGATGGCGAGTACGGGGTCCACATCATAGAGTTTAAGCTGTGGCCCGAATCGGAATGGCTCAACTCTCCGGGCGGTCTTGGCCTGCGTTATATGCCAGGTTCGGAGCACCTGGGGCAGAACGAACCTAAGATAGATTTCAGAGGCGCCTATAAGTCCACATTCACCCGTATTCTCGACAAGTATCGCGCCGAAAGCGTTTCAGAACGCGAAAAGGGCAACAAGTTCGAAATGCTGATGAAGCGCTACTTGCAGACAGATCCCGTTTACGCGAACAGCCTCACGAATGTGTGGCTATGGAACGAGTTCTTTGCAAAGGACCAGTTCGGCGGCAAGGACGTAGGCATCGACCTGGTGGCTGAAACGACGGGTGGAAGTTATTGGGCAATCCAGTGCAAGTGCTATAAAGCAGACGCTAAAATCGACAAACCCGCCGTCGACACGTTCCTTGCGACTTCGGGCAAGACTTTCCACGACAAAGACGGGAACAAGGTGCGCTTTGCGTTCCGCCTGTGGCTAGACACCACCGAACAGGGGTTCAACAGGGAGGCTTTGAACTCCCTCGAAAACCAGGATCCGGAGTTTCACCGCGTGGGCCTCCTGGAACTTGAAAACGCCATGGTGGACTGGGAACGCCTGGATAAGGGCGCGAGCGGCGAGAAAGCCCAAGTCAAGAAAAAGGCGCCCCGCGATCACCAAAAAGAGGCCATTGCAAAGGTCCACGAATACTTCAAGGACGAGTCCCACGAACGCGGCAAACTCATTATGGCGTGCGGTACGGGTAAGACCTACACTTCGCTCTGCATTGCCGAAAAGGAAACCGACAGTAAAGGTACTATCCTGTTCCTAGTTCCCTCCATTGCGCTCTTGGGGCAGACCCTCCGCGAATGGACCGCCGATGCAAGCGACCCCATCAAGCCTATCTGTATTTGCAGCGACTCCGGCGTTTCTAGGACCGCGCACAAGAACGAAAACGAGGGCGATGGCTACAGCATCACGGATTTGGCCCTCCCTGCATCTACAAACGTCTCTACGATAGTCCAACAGCTGGAAGTCGCCAAATACAAAAAAGGCGGCATGACGGTGGTGTTCAGCACCTATCAATCCATTGACGTGATTTCCAAGGCGCAAAAGAAAATGGGCGAACAGTTTGTGTTCGACATGATTATTTGCGATGAAGCCCACCGTACCACGGGCGCCACCCAATTAGGCACCGAGGCGTCGAACTTCGTCAAGGTTCACGACAATAAGTTTCTACGTGCGAAAAAACGCATGTATATGACCGCGACCCCGCGCCTTTTCAGCGAATCGAGCAAAAAGAAGGCCGAAGAAGGATCTGTGGAAATCTGTTCCATGGACGATACGAAGCTCTACGGCGACGAAATGTTCCGCATCGGCTTTGGTGAAGCCGTCGAAAAACAGCTTCTCTCCGATTACAAGGTGCTTGTACTTACCATCGACCCTTTGGCAATGACCGATAGTTTACAGATGTCGCTTGCAACCGACTCGGGCGAGGTCCTTTCTGATGACGAGGCGAAGCTCATCGGGTGTTTTAACGCGCTTTCCAAGATTACGCTGGTAGATGACCACCAGTTAAGGGAAACGGACCCACAACCGATGAAACGCGCCGTGGCGTTCTCACAGAACATCAAGATATCCAAAGAAGTCACGACCCTTATCAACGACCTGGAAGACTCCTATTATGAAGCGCTTAAACCCGAAGCCCAAAAGCAGACGGTCCGCGCCAAGGCCATGCACATTGATGGCGGTATGGGCGCCTCAGCCCGTGATGAGCGACTGGCGTGGCTCAAGGCTGACATCGAAGACGGCGAATGCCGTATCTTGAACAATGTCCGCTGTTTGAGCGAAGGCGTGGACGTTCCGAGCCTCGATGCAGTCCTGTTCCTGAGCGCCCGCGACTCCGAAGTGGACGTGGTGCAGAGCGTGGGCCGTGTCATGCGAACGGCTCCCGGCAAAAAATACGGCTACATCATTATTCCGGTAATTGTCCCCGCAAGCGAAAAAGCCGAAGACGCCCTGAACAACAATGATCGTTTCAAGGTGGTCTGGAAGATCCTGAACGCCCTGCGTGCTCATGATGACCGTTTCAATGCGATGGTAAACAAAATCCAGTTCAGCACTCCAGGAACGAACCCAAGTAGGCGAATCGGGATTTCGGACGGCATCAATCACAGACAAACAGAAACGGAAACCATAGACCCCGCAAAACGGATGCAACAACAGGAACTCCAAGACCAGCTGGAGCTAAAATTCAAGGAATTGCAGGGCGCCATTTATGCCAAGATGGTGGAAAAGGTCGGCAGTCGCCGCTATTGGGAAGACTGGGCAAAGGACGTGGCAGACATTGCCAAGCGCCACGAAGACCGCATTCGCAGGCTTATCGCCGTCGATGGCAACCCCAAAAAGCAGTTTGACAAGTTCCTGACGGCGTTGAAAAAGAACCTGAACCCCGGCGTAAACGAGGAACAGGCGATAGAAATGCTTTCGCAACACCTGATAACAAGACCCGTTTTTGAGGCGCTATTTGAGGACTACGACTTCGCAAAGAATAACCCCGTTTCTAGGGCATTGCAGCGCGTCATCAATGCCGTGGAAAGCACCACCGACGATGTGGATAAGAGCAGCCTTGAAAAGTTCTATCAGAGCGTAAAGCTCCGCGCCGAGGGTGTAGAAAGCGCCGATGGCAAGCAGAAAATTATTATCGAACTCTATGACAAGTTCTTCAAGAGTGCGCTCCCCAAGACCGTCGAAAAGCTAGGTATTGTCTATACTCCGGTGGAATGCGTCGATTTTATCCTCCATAGCGTAGACGATGTATTGCGGCAGGAATTTAACCGCAAACTCACCGACGAGAACGTGAACATTATCGACCCGTTTGCGGGGACGGGCACCTTCATGACGCGCCTAATTCAGAGCGGTCTTATCAACAAGAAGGATTTGGAACGCAAGTTCAAGAAGGAACTTAAAACTAACGAAATCGTGCTGTTGGCCTATTACATTGCAAGCGTGAACATCGAAAACGCCTATCACGATGTCATGGGCGCCTGCGACTACACCCCGTTTGAAGGGATTTGCTTGACAGACAGTTTCCAGTTGGGCGAAAAATCCCACCAAGAAGACTTTGGCGAAGATATATTCCCGGTAAACGGCCCCCGCGCAAGAGCCCAAAAGAAAGTGCCCATCCAGGTGGTGATTGGGAATCCGCCGTATTCTGTGGGGCAGAAATCAGGAAACGATGACGCTCAAAATCAAAAATATCCTGATTTAGATAGTCGTATTGAAAGATTATACGCTCAAAGTAGCTCTGCGACATCAGTCAAAGCCTTGTACGATAGCTATATAAAAGCATTCCGCTGGGCTACGGACCGCATTGACTCAAAAAATGGCGGCGTAATAGGTTTTATCACCAATGGCAGTTGGATAGATTCCAATGGAATGGACGGTTTCCGCAAAAGTTTGGAAAAAGAATTTAACAAGATATATGTGTTTAACCTACGCGGAAATCAGCGCACCAGTGGCGAACTCTCTCGAAAAGAGGGGGGCAAAATCTTCGGCAGTGGTAGTCGCACCCCCGTATCTATCACAATCCTTGTAAAACACCCTGCCAGTAACGATGCGGCCCCAAATAAAGCTGTTATCAAATACTATGATATTGGCGACTATCTGACCCGCGAAGACAAACTGCGGATAATCAAGGAAACTGAGAGCATAACTCATTTGCAGATGGATGTATTACATCCCAATGAACATGGAGACTGGATTAATCAGCGTAATGCCGCATTCGGGAAATGGATCTCTATTGAGCCTGAGAAAAAATATGATGCAGCATGTAAAAGCTGGTTTTTGACAAATTCTCTTGGATTGGCAACAGGACGAGATGCATGGGCGTATAACTTCTCAAAAAATGCATTGAAGCAAAATGTTGAGAAAATGCAACATGCATATAACGGCGAAGTTGAACGATATATAAAAGAAACCCCAAAAGCAAATACAATTGATAGTTGGGTAGATTCAAATCCAACACATATTTCGTGGAATAGAAATTTGAAGCAACTGCTTGAAAAAAAACGTTTAATGAACATTCCTTCTGATGTTTATTACGTTTCCACGTACAGGCCTTTTTGCAAGCAAAACCTTTGCTTCCACAAAGACTTTAATGCTATGCAATATATGTTGCCAAGATTATTCCCGAAATCAGACATGTCAAATATAGCGATTGCGGTTTCAGGCGTCGGACAACAAAAGCCCTTTTCCGTTTTTATCTTAAATAATATAACCGATTTGCAAGTTGTCGATAAAGCTCAGTGCTTCCCACTCTATTATTATGAGAAGCCCGAAGGAAATGATTTATTTGCTTCAGGTGATTACGTCCGTAAGGATGCCGTCAGCGATTACATTCTGAAGCAAGCACGCACCCAATACGGCGAGCCCAAAATCAAGAAGGAAGACATCTTCTACTATGTATACGGTTTCCTTCATTCTGAGGAATACCGCACCGAGTTCGCAGCCGACCTCAAAAAGATGCTCCCGCGCATCCCGCTTGTCGATACCGCCGATGAATTTTGGGCATTCAGCAAAGCAGGCCGCAAGCTCGCCGAAATCCACCTGAACTACGAAACCGCCGAACCCTACAAGGCGATCATCGTCTCATCGAACCAGGTTTCCTCCGATCTCCCGATGTTTAGTGGTATGGCGGCAGACATCAAGAGCTTTTATAGCGCCGAAGCCCCTGAATCCCTGTATAAGGTGCGCCAGATGCGATTTGCCAAGAAATCCGGCTACGACAGCAAGGGCAAAGCCAAAAATGTCGATGACAAGAGCCGCATCATTTATAACGAAAAGGTTGCCATTGCAAACATTCCGCTCGAAGCCTACGAATATGTAGTGAACGGCAAATCTGCCATTGAGTGGATAATGGAACGCTACGCCATCACCACCGACAAGGCGAGCGGCATCGTAAACGACCCCAACGACTGGGCTTTGGAACACAATGACCCCAAATACATCTTCAATCTTGTCTTACGCATCATCACCGTAAGCCTTGAAACCATGAAAATAGTCAAGAACCTGCCAAAGTTGAAGTTCTAGGCTGTATGGTTTATTATATTCGTTAAAAAGTAACGACATTTAGGTTAAAGTATTATGAGCTTTGAGGATAAGCCAGAAAGCTTCTTAAGGGTTATATTCCACAAACTAGCCAGTGAAAGCGTTCCTGGTAAAACTTTATCGTGCTCTGATTACGAAAGTGGTAAATGGCGTGTAAAAGACTTTGCGGAATATTTAATAGAGTGGCTTCCTGAATTCGCATTAAAGTTTTCAGAATACGCAAATTTTAATGGTGCGACAGGAAAAAGGTTGTTGAAAAAAGCAGCCAATCATGTATATACAACTATTAAGAAAGAAAATAGAGGCGAGTTTGGCGAAATCCTATTGCATGCATTGATAAGGGAATTTTTTGATTCAAAGCCAGCGGTAAGTAAAGTTTTTTATAAAACATCAGCCAATGATACTGTGAAAGGATTTGATGCGGTCCATTTAGTTGAAATTGATGATGACTATGAAATATGGTTAGGTGAGGCAAAGTTTTATTCAGATTATAAAAGTGCTATTAGCGATGTTGTAGCGGAAATCCATCAGCATTTGGAAGCTGGATTCTTAAGAAATGAGTTTATGTTTGTTGAGGGGAAAATAGACAATGCTTGGGAATTGTCTCCTAAATTCAAGGAGCTTATTTCTGACAGGGTGTCATTGGATGAAATAAGAAAACGAATATGCATTCCCATTTTAATCACCTATAACACGGATGTGTATAGCAAACATACAGAATTTAATGAATCATTCGAAAAAGATATTGCAAATGAATGCAATGCTGCGTTTCGCTTCCTTGAACAAAAATGCCAAGGGTTAAATATAAAGCTCCATGTTTTTTTAGTTCCTTTAGCAGATAAACAAGAACTCATCTCTTTTGCTGATAAAAAATTAAAAGGACTTCAGGAATAATGTCTGCTTTTGATGATTTGAAAAATATAAGCCAAAAACTCTTAACCGATATAGATAAAGGTCGAGAGGACTTAATTAAATTTATAGATCAACCTTTTGCCTCTCAATTGACCCCTGTTGTTAATAGCTTGCTTGAAAAGGCTGGGCTGTATCTATATATGACGGATGAGGAATCTTGCGATTTACATCAAAAGATTTTGTTGGAATTGCATAAACCTATAGGAATGGAGAACTGTGTTCTTCATGGTAAACAAGGCGAAGTGTACAGATTACTTCTTGATGGCGAAAACGTAATATTAAGTGCTCCCACAAGTTTCGGCAAAAGTTTTTTAATTGACGCTGTTATTGCTTCTCAGAAGTATTCCAACATAGTCATAATCGTTCCGTCAATTGCTCTAATTGAAGAAACTAGAGAACGGATAGCAAAGAATTTTTCTCAATATTACAAAGTTATATCGTTTCCATCCCAGAAATTTGAGGAAAAGAACATATGCATTTTTACACAAGAACGTTTTCTTGAAACAAGTTTTGACAAGAAAATAGATTTTTTTGTAATAGATGAGTTTTATAAATTAAATGCGGCCGGTGAGAATAGATCTATTGCTCTAAACGAAGCCTTTTATAAATTGTTAAAAGAAAAATGCCAATTCTTTATGATTGGACCCAACATAGAGTCGATAAAAAAAACAAATGAGCAGCAAATAGAATACAAATTCATAAAAACAGACTTTAAAACGGTTGCAGTGAACGTTTATCAGATGGGAATTCATGGTTGCCCCTCTGATGTGCCGACTCTGTGCAAAAATTTAGAAGGTCAAACATTAATCTTTTGCAAATCAAGCAATAGTATTAACCAGTTGGCAAAAGAAATCAAAGCTGAATTGCCTTTGCAAGAGGATAACTTAGAGTTAAAGGATTTTATCGAATGGCTTGAAATCAATTATTCGAAAGACTGGATTATTGTAGATTTATTGAGATATGGAATTGGCTATCACCATGCAGGACTTCCAAGAGCAATTTCTCAGTATATATTGCACCTTTTTAATTGTTCTAAAATAAAATTTTTGTTATCTACAAACACGATTATCGAAGGTGTAAATACCTCTGCTAAAAATATGATAATCTATGACAATAAAATTGCTTCAAAAAAATTTGATTTATTTACTTTTAATAACATTCGTGGCAGAGCCGGACGAATGTTCAAGCATTTTGTGGGCAATATTTATTTAAAGGATGATTACGTTTTTCAAGAATCTTTACCGATTGTAGATATCCCTGTTTTGGGTGAACAAAAAGATATGCCCGAAACATTGCTTTTAGGAATGGAAGAATCGGATCTTTCAGAAGCTGCTAAAGAAAGGTTAAAATACTTGCACGCCCAGCAAATATTGCCCTATGAAATAATAAAAAAACATAATGGCATCCAGCCTCAGCAATTATTAGACTGTGCGGATAAAATACGAATAAATTCTCTCAATTATTATGACTTGTTAAGTTGGAATAATTTGCCAAATAAAGATCAAGTTGATTGTATTTCCGAACTGATTTTTTCATTTTTATGCCCAGCAAAAAGGGGAAACGGTGTTGTTTCAAGCAAGCAATTAGCATATAGATTAAAGGCTTTACAAAACTCATCAAATTTTGCCTTATTTATAAAGGATCAAATAAAAAATGCAACTTTGGATAATATTGATGAGGGAATAGAGGATTGCTTAAAATTTGTGAGAAATTGGTGCGATTACATCTTACCAATGTGTCTTAATGCTTTAAACGACATTCAAAATAGTGTGTTTTCGTCATACGAATTAAAATCTGGTGATTATTCCTTTTACATTCAAAAAATACGGAATTATTTTGACAAAACTTTTGCTAGTGCGTTTGAAGAACTTGGGTTGCCTATTCAAATCTATTCTAGATTGCCTGTGGAAGTGGAGAAAGATGCAGAGATAGATGACTTGATGTTAACTATCAAAAATTTCTCTGCAGATACAGTAGATTTGCAACCTTTTGAAAAAAGAATTTTGAAATTGGTTCAAAAGAGTATTTAAGGCAACGCGATAAATAATTATGATGGGTACACATCTTTTGGTTTGGTTGAAAAAGAATTTAAGTTGACAATAAGTGCGGATAATTTTACAGGTGTTGAAAAAGAATTGAAGATAAAACTTAGAGAGGGCAGATTCCTTTTAGAATTATGCGGATGATTTTTGTTCATCCGCGTTAGGGATAGTTACCCGTAAGGGCGGAGACTTGCATAAGCAAGGCTCCGTGAGCGAAGCGAGTATAGCCCGACCCGGCCTTTTGTGCCGGGGAACGCCTATGTAAAATTTTTCTGCGCCCCTTGCCAGTTTTTCGGATAATAGGTACATTAATGCGCGGCGTGTTTCTCTGTCCAATGGAGAAATGCGCCTTTTTTTTCTGCGATTGCGGAATGCGAAAGGCGCCTCTAAACATCAACCGGTCGCAATCTGTGACGTCACTTATTGTGACTACTTGGAGGCTATATGGCAAAATCTGAAGACCTTGTTAGGAACTTGGTTTCTCTTCCCCATGAATACGAGTGGCTAGACATTAAAGGTAACTGGTTCTCGAAAGATGAAATCGGAGAGTATATTTCTGCAATCTCCAACGGGGCGGCCCTATGTGGGCGTGAATACGGTTATGTCGTTTGGGGTGTAGACGATGCTTCGCATGAAATTATCGGTACAGCCGTTAATTTCGACAAAGACATTGATCACGAGCCCTATAAGCACTATCTGGCCCGTAACCTGAAACCGAGTGTCGCGTTTGAAGTCGAGGAAGTGCAGGTTGATGGAAAGCGAATTGTTCTGTTGAGTGTCCCTGCGGCAAAATCCGTTCCGACGAAATTTTCGTCTCAGGCTTTTATCCGGATTGGCTCCAGCAAAGAGAAACTTTCGAAATTCCCTGAATGGGAAATTCGTCTTTTGAATGTTCTTTCTAACGGCATTCCAACCATTGTCAATGCGGCGGCCCCTGATTATGCGCAGGAACTGACGTTCGAAAAGCTGTTCATGTATTATGGGGCGAAGGGAATCGAACTCCGAAAGGATACTTTCAAGAAATCGCTCAAGCTTTTGACTGTCGATGGCCGCTATAACATTATGGCGTTGCTTCTCTCGGATAAGAATGACATTCCGATTCGTGTCTCTGTTTTCAGCGGCCGGAGCAAGGCTGACACCTTGTTCTCGGTTAAGGAATACGGCAATTCCTGCATTCTGTACGCGATGGATAAAATTCTGGAATACGGAGACGCTATCAACATAATCCAGGCGGATGAACGCGGCCGCATTTCCGAGAGAAAGGATATTCCGCTTTTCGATTACGAGGCTTTTCACGAAGCCATTCTGAATGCGTTCATTCACAACAAATGGCTGGGTTTGAACGCCCCCATGATAAGCGTTTTTACGGATCGCATCGAGATTATTTCGCATGGCGGGTTGGCGCTTGAGCAGGATGTAGACGGCTTTTTCAACGGGATAAGCATCCCAGTCAACGAGGTCCTTGCTTCCATATTCCTTCAGCTTCGCCTTAGCGAACGATCGGGGCGTGGGGTACCCAAAATTGTCGGGGCGTATGGCCGAGAATCTATTCGAATTGAACGAAATTTTATTGTGGTGACGATTCCCTTTAACCGGATAAATGTGACGCCTTTTGAGCTGAATGAGGGGAAGGATGCAGAAAATCGGACTGTAAATCGGACTGTAAATCGGACTGTAAACCGGACTGTAAAATTATCAAAGAACCAAATGAATATCTTGGAAAAAATGTCTGAGAATTCCAATGTCACATTGGCGGAACTTTCCAAATTATTGGGATTAGGTCGTACAACAATTACTGATAATGTGTCAAAACTTCAAAAAATGGGAATTTTGAAACGTGTTGGTAGTGATAAAACCGGCTATTGGGAAGTAGTAAACCATGATGAAGTGTAAAAAGTAGCACTCCCAAGGTCACATGACCGGGAGAGTGCTTTTATTTGTGGTTAGTCAAGGCATTTTTCAAGCTCCATTCGAATGGTATCTTTATTGTAACCTTTGCCAATAAAGACAACTTGGTTTTCGCGATCGCCGTAGCGGGAATCCCAGTTTTCCCGGACTTCTGGATTTTCGGCAAGGTAGGCTTGCTTTTGATCTTCACGAAGGGCATCTATCCAAAAGGATACGGGCATGACCGAGGAATTCCGGCCGGCCTGTTCGAACAGTTGAACGTCCCTGCTCGCGTCCGAGAACCAGATGTAACCTTTGGAGCGGATTAGTTCTGCTGGGTAGCGGTTATTGACGAAATCCATGAAGCGGGTCCTGTTGAACGGTTGCCTGGTCTCGAAAACGAAGGATGAAATCCCGTATTCGTCTACGCAGCTGTCGCGCCGACGTCCGGATTGCAGCAGGCTTGCAGTGGCTTTTTGTATGGCCGAAGACGATTCGATTTGGCTGTAGTTGAAGGGCTTGGTCGTCATGATTTTGTCGATATCGATGTCTCCGTTTACCGAATGGATAATCGGTGCCCGGGGCTGGAAATCCCGCACGATGGATTCGACTTCTTTGAGTTGGTCTTCGCTGAGCAAATCGCACTTGTTCAAGACGATGAAGTTGCAGAATTCGATTTGGTCTACGATCAATGTGGAAATTTCTTCTTGGGAAAGATCGTATTGGTCGGCGAGGTGGTCCCGCTGTTCTTTTTTATGTTTCAAGTCGCTGAGGAATTCGCGGTAGATGCGGTCGGCATCGACGACGGTCACGATGGAGGTCAGGTAAACGTTTGTGTCGGGATTGTCTTCTTCGTAGGCCAAAAAGCTTGCGCTGACGGCGCCGGGATCGCTGATGCCGGAGGCCTCGACGAATACGACTTCGATAGAATCCAGTTTGGAAATCTTTTCGACTTGTTCGATAAATTCGTCGCGCAGCGTGCAGCAAATGCAACCGTTTTGCAGTTCGAACATCGGACATTCGGCCACGTTCGAGCCGTTCTTTTTCAGAATTTCGGCATCGACGTTGATGCTTCCCATGTCGTTGACGATAAGGGCGACTTTTCGTTTCTCTTGCTTGAGAATATTGTTCAAGAGCGTGGTCTTGCCGGAGCCCAAATATCCGGTAATGAGGATGACGGGTTTCTTGTTCTTTTTCATGGTTCTCCTTTGTGGTTTGATTTGTGTTACCATTCAATTTTTGCGAGTGCGCTAAAATTGCGGCCCTTTTCGGGCATCACCGATTTCAGGCGGGAAAGGTGATTGCGAACATCGGCGTCTAGCAGGTTGTCGGCGCGGAAAACGAGACTGTAATGCGCGAGTGCGAGTTCCCAGCGGATTTCTGCTGATAGGCCGAAGGTGATGTAGCCGGGGGTGCGTTCTTCGTATTTATCGACTTTGTGCTGGGCGAGGGCGAAATCCGTGTAGATGGATGGTCGCACATGTTCCCAGAGGTAGGCGAATTCTCCGTGGAACTTGAGGGGCGGAATTTGCGGCATGTCGCTCCACTTGTTTTTGGCATCGTTGCCGTTGCGGTACATGCCACGCACATAGCTTGCGGAGGCTGTCGCGTGTATGCCGCGTTCTGCCGCGGTTTCGACGGAGACGCTCCCGCCAAAAAGGAATGCCTCGTCTCCGCTGACTTGATAGATAGGGAGCAGCTGCGACCAGTTGGTGTCACCTGTAGCGCGGGGCGCGAGATAGTTCAAGAAATAGGTAGCGTGAGCGGCCGCGCGCCAGTTGAATAAATCGCCGTAAGAGCGGTATTCCAGTTCGCTGCCGTAGCCGCTTTCGGCGTCCAGCTTGTGGTTGCCACGCTCGTAGGTGTAAGCGGCGAGATGCGGCCCTTGGTTGTATAATTCTTCGATGGTGGGCGCCCGTGTGGTCCTGAACAAATCGAGCGTCAAGAATTTGCCCACACCGACGCGCTGCGAAAATTCCACGTCAAATGCCCACAATGCAAAATTGCGATCTTCGATTGTTCCCTTGTCGGCGACGACGCTTTCATGCGGGCGAAAGATCGCTCCGCCGAGTCGCAGGGCCACTGTAATTTCAAGCCCACGCCACCCACTCGCGCTCGCGACCGCAAACGCGGAACCTGCATACGACTGAGTCGGTGGCGTGAATACGTAGCCGCCCATTTCAATCCAGCGGCGTTCCAATTCTGTTCCTAGGCGAATTCCAAAAAGGGGACCGAGACTTGCCAGGAGTTTTTCTAAGCGCAAGTTCTCCTGATTAACAGCAAACTCGGCCCCCACCGCCCCCTTCTTTCCTTCAAATTCCTTATGGTGATAACGATTGATGCGAAGCGTGACATCTAGCGTGTCGCGGGCGTCATTGGCCGGCACGTAAAGCCCCCGCAGCGTTAAGTCGCGTTTCCACATTTCAATGTCCACGCCGTTCGGGTGCCCGCCAATGAAGCCGCCGGGAATGCCGTAGTCGCTATTGAACCAGCGGTAAGAGGCTCCGAAACGGAAACGCCCCAAGGCGTGCGCGGCGCCCACGGCGCCGCTCCCGTTTTCGATATCTGTATTTTTCAGCGTGCCATCGGGCGTTTCCATGTCGCCCATGCGGCGGGCTGAAAGTTCTCCTTTGAGTGATGCGCCTGTAACTTGCGTGTTGACGCCTACCGCTGTTGCGTATCCCGACTGAGCACTTTCAGAATACCCCGTGACATAACCGTGAAAAAGGGTATCGCCAAAGGGAATGTCGTTGCGTTCTACTTGCACTACGCCGCCCGCGGCTGAAAATGAATGCGCCAAAATATGCGGTCCGCGCAATACTCGCAATCGGTGTGCGGTTAAAACTTCCGATGCGACGGCGTGATCGGGCGAGGTGGCGCTCATGTCTCCACAAAAGGCGCCGTCTTCGGTCAATTCGACATGGCTCCCCGAAAGGCCCTTGATAACGGGGCGTGCGGCGGCAGGACCCATGGAACGGATGGCTACGTCGGGCTCGTTTTTGATGGTTTCGGCAATAGTTGTAGAGATAGCGCGTTCGAGTTTGTCGCCTTTTAAATCGTCATCTTCGCGGAGGCCTTCTAAAATCGCATGCGCGGGGCTTTCCGCCTGCACTACCGAACTTCCTAAATCCTGTACAAAATCTTGGGCTGAATCCGGCCCTGCAATTTGGGCAAAAGAAGAGTGAAGGAAGCCTCCCAGAAGGAGGCTCCCCATGGCAGCCCTAATGAGGCTAATCTTCATGTTCGTGCTCATGTTCATGATCGTGGTGTTCGTGGTCGTGATCATGATCTTCGTCTTCATCGTCATCGTCGTGATGATGTTCATGGAACGGGCATTCCTCGGCGTCCAAAGCCTTGTCTACGACAACGCGGATGGCAGGCGTGCGAGCGTCGGCATGGTCGTGATGGTTCACCTTCAGAATCAAAGTCGTTTCGCCTTCCTTGACACCCTTCAGATGGAAACCCCAGCTGCCGCAGGAGTGTACGTCAAGAATTTTTTCGTCGGCGATTTCCCAGGCGAGGGAATGTTCATCGTCTGTCGGGGGTTCCACTTCTTTCTTGTTGTCGTCAAGGAATTTCACGTGGATATGTTCGCTCATGCAGTTTGCGTTCACGTGCATCACTTCGATGGAAGAATCGGCCTTGCCGCGGTAAACGCTGTAGGCAAGCTGCCAGTCGCCCCAATAAAGGTTCCAGCCTTCGGCTTCAAAATGTTCGTGCTGGTCGGTCGAGGCGCTGTTGCTGTCGCCGCAGGCGGCAAAGAATACGCTGAGGATGATGCCAAAAATGGCAAAGGAAAGGGTTTGGATCAGTTTCATGTTTCTCTCGTTTAATCGGCCGTCATAATGGACGGCTTTTGTGTACAACAATCCTATCCGCGAAAAATTTTGCGGACAATACTCCAAAACACCTGGCGATTTTTCGCAAGGCAAAAAGCAGGATATTGCGGTTAAGGTTTTAACGGATTATGTGGAGAGAGCGGGAGGGGCGCGCGGTCTTGAAAAGTGAAAACGCGGGTTTGTCCTGAAAATGCGGATTTCACTTACCAGTTCGCCGATAACTACTAGAATTACGGCGACGTCCGTGGTACCGCTTGCCACGTCAAGACCATTCTGCACCAGCGCACAGACTAGGCAATCGTCATGCTCGTCAAAGTCGTCATGATGGTGCTGGGCAATCGAGAGTAACCCCGCCACCACCAATGCAACGATTATGGTCTTCCAAAACTTCACTTAAAAATTCCAGTAAAAAACAATGAATTTACTTTTCGGTCTGCATTTCGGCGTTGCGGATGATGGGGAAGCCTCCTCCCCCTTCGTCGCTTTCAAAATCGAAGTCGCCTGTAATCGTAATCACGTCCCCTTCGGCGGGGTATTCCTTCGGAAATTCGCGCGGCTTTGCAAGTTCGAAGGCGAGCCCTTGCGAACAACAGGCGAGAGCGTCTTGAATGACGCAACCGTAAAAACGCCGTTCTAGTTCTTCGTCGTAATAGCTCGAAAAGAAGCCCTTCATTTTGATATGCTTTCCGAGATACTTGCTTGGGTACGTGACCATTTGGTAAACTTGCCCATAGACCATGGTCCCGCTCATGCGGGAAATGTCAATGTCGTATTTCTCTTTACCGCCGGGCTCCTTTGCAAACAAGGCCGCAAAGGCTAGCAGAACGGCAAGAACTACTTTGAACAATTTAAACACCTCTGCCTTGAATCAGGCTGATCGAATAGAAGAGACCGAATGCCACAATGTCTGCCGCCACGATAGTCGAACCTACAGGAGTCCCGGCAAGAATCGCGACGACGATTCCGATAAGCGAGCACACGACCGAGATGATGGCCGATGCAACCGTTACCGCGAAGAAACTCTTGAAAACGCGCATGGCCGAAAGCGACGGGAACACCACCAGGGCCGACACCAAGAGGGCGCCTACCAAGTTCATGGCGAGAACGATGATGACGGCCACGATGACAGCGATCAGCAAGTTGAAAATCGTCGTGTTGACACCAGTCGCCTGCGCAAAATTCTCGTCGAAAGTGATGGCAAAAATCTTGTGGTAGAAAAGAATGAATACGGCGAGGACAGCAATCGAGAGTGCGGCGCACAGGTAGACTTCTTCTACCCGAAGCGTCAGAATAGAGGTGGAACCGAAAAGCGTCGTGCAAACGTCACCTGAAATATTCGCCGAAGTCGAGAAAACGTTCATCAATAGATAACCGATGGCAAGGGCTCCGACCGAAACCATTGCGATGGCTGCGTCGCCCTTGATGCGTGCGTTTTTGCCCGTGCAGAGCAAGAGTACGGCTACCGCCACTGTTACCGGCAAAATCAGCAGCATATTGTTCGTAATCTTGAGTACGGCTGCAATAGAGAGCGCGCCGAAGGCGACATGGGAAAGACCATCACCGATGTAGGAGTAACGCTTGAGTACCAGGGTCACGCCCAACAGCGACGAACAAAGCGACACGAGAACGCCTACGATAATCGCGTAGCGTACAAAAGGGAAATCCAGGTAGAACGAAAGTTTTTCAAGAAGTTCCGGCATGATTATTTTCCCTTCACCGAAATGGTGTTGAAGTCCAGTACGCGGGTGGCGTCATCGAGAGCGGTATCCACGTCGTGGGTGACCATGACGACGGTCATCCCTTGCTGGTGCAAGTTTTCGATGATGCGGTACATCGTTTCTGTAGATTCTGGATCGAGGCCTGTTACCGGTTCATCGAGAAGCAGCAGGCGTTCGGCGGCGCACAGGGCCCTCGCTAAAAGCACGCGCTGCTTCTGGCCCCCCGAAAGCTCGCGGAAGCAAGATTTTGCGAGGCTTTCGGTACGGGTTAGCGCCATGCATTCCATGGCGCGATCCCGGTGCGCCTTTCTGTAGAAGGGCAACAGGCGATGCTTTCCCTGGAATGCCGACAGTACGATTTCTTCCACCGAGGCAGGGAAATCCTTTTGCACGATCGTCATTTGCGGCAGGTAGCCGATTTGATTTCGGCTTAAACCATCGCAAAGTTCGATGACTCCCGATTTCGGCTTCAACAGTCCCGCGATTCCCCTTAAGAAAGTCGTCTTTCCGGAACCGTTGCGGCCCACGATGCACAGGTAGTCACCTGCATTTACATCGTAGTCCAAATCGCGTACCAGGTCCTTGCTCCCGTAACCGAGAGTCAGCTGGCGACATTTGATAAGGGTCTTCGCATTACTCATCACACATTCCACATTATTTAATAGCTTTCTTCAGCACTTCCAGGTTCGACTGCATAATGCTCAGATAGTCTGTGCCGGATTGCATCTGTGCATCTGTCACCGACTGCATCGAATTCAACGAGAGTACCGGGGTGTCCTTCGACTTCTTGCTGGCGTCAAGAATCGCGCGCGCAATCTTCCCGTTGCTTCCGTCAATCGTAAAAATCGCGGGGAGCGCGAGCGAATCCATTTTGCCTGCCAAGAAGGCTACCGTCTCGAAGCTTGCTTCGCTTTCGGCGGAACAGCCAACAAACGCGGCAAAATACTTAATGCCGTAATCATCCACCAGATAACGAAACGGGAAACGGTCGCCAAAGAGAATTGTCTTGAGAGCGGCGCTGTCCGTTGCGGCGCGGTATTGGGCGTCCAGTGCGCTAATCTTTGCAACGTAAAGGGCTGCATTCATGTGGTATTCAGTGGCGTGTGCCGTATCCACTTTAGCGATGGCGTCTGCAAGAGTTCTCACCAGTATTTCTGCGTTTTTCAGCGAGAGCCAAATATGTTCGTCATTTTCGGCTTCTTCTGCATGTTCATGGTGCTCGTGCTCATGTTCTTCGGCATGCTCATGGTGCTCATGTTCGTGTTCTTCGGCTTCTTCACCATGTTCATGGTGGTGTTCCTCTTCGGCCTGCATGCCTTCTACGACTTCTTCTTCTTTGACGCGGTCACCCAAAGCTTCCATCAGGTTCACCTGAACGCGGCCTTCCTTCGGCGTTGCTTTCAGCGCTTTCTCGATCCATTCGTCGGATTCACCACCTACGTACACTACCATGTCGGCGCTTGCAATCGCTGCGATATCCTGTGCCGAGGGCTTGTAGCTGTGCAAGTCGGTGCCGTTCTTGATAAGCAGATTCAGGTTCACGGAATCCAGGCGGCTTCCGAGAACGTTCTTCAGCCAGTCATACTGCGGATAAATCGTCGCGACAATGGAAACCTTCTTTTGTGCAGGAGCTTTCTCGTTCGATTCCGCACTACAGGCAACAAGCGCTAAGGCTGCTGTCAAAACCAACATTGCAAATGCTGCAATTTTCTTCATTATAAGTCCTTTACCCAATCGGGCCAAAATTTGAATTGATGCTTTATTCTCCGTGGCACTTGCCGTGCCGAGGGCAACCATCAATTCAGCAGCAGGACTTTCTGTGAAACAAGAGTTGTCGACGACGAAACCGCCGCCTTAAAGCAAACTAATTTGAAATAGAAAAACCGTAAAGCAAGTTCGAAAGACGCCACTACCAGTTCCATGCAGACTGAAATCAGTTCCAGACAGCGGTGAATGTGGTGGCACACGTGGCAATGTTCGCCGTGGCAATGGTGTTCCAGATGCTTGGCCACGTAGAGCGATGCTAAAAATACCAGCAACTTGTCGAAGAGAGCTTTAACCATGACGCCTCCGCGAACAGCCGGAGCAGCGGCCGAGCAACACGGACTGTTGCTGGTCCAGTTCGAATCCGCTGCGCTGTACCGAAAGCTGCAGCACCTTGAGGGCGGGTCCTTCCAGGTGAAAGAACTTGCCGCATTCCTTGCAGACGAGATGCATTTTTTCTTCGCAGCGGCCGGGACCCGTATAGCGGTACTGCAACTCGTTGTTCTCGGCGGCACCGACAATCTGGATCATTCCGGCTTTTTCGAGCCTGGAAAGGTTCCTATATATAGTACTCAATGAAACTTCAGACAGGCTTTGGGCTAGTTCGGAGGCCTTGAAAATCCGGTCGGGATTTTCAGCCATGTAGTCCATGATCATCTGTCGAGTTTGAGTTTTATATTCCATTTCTCAAAATGTTGAATTTGCGAACGATTCGCAAATATAGTAAAATTGCGAATGATTTGCAATTTACGCTTGGCAAGAACCCTCGATTCCTTTTTTTGGGGGAATTTGCCCCATTTGGGTCATTTTGTGACCAATGTCACAATGCACTTGGATAAAACGTCCATGCGAATTTTACCCTCGGTATATGTTTCTTTACCTGCAAAGTCTATTTTATTATTGTAAATATACGGGTAAAAAATTATGGTTACGTTTTCTGACATATCGGATTATCGCGACTTCCTGAAGGAGTACTACGATCGCAGAAAGGCTGAGATGCCTTTCTATTCGTACCGTATGATGGGGGATAAGCTGGGGTTGGATTCCAGCTACCTTTATCGCGTGCTGCAGAAAAAGCAGCACCTTCCGGCTCATGCGCTCCCTGCCGCGAAAGAAATCCTGAATCTGTCCGGTCGCGAGGCCGAATACTTTGACCTGCTCTTCTCCGCTGCAGTAACCAAGGACAAGGGCAAACGCGAAGAATTGATGGCCAAGGCCCTTGATCTTCGTGACGTGGATCGCCACAGTCTGCAGGCCGCCGAGCTCAAGTTGCTCCAAAATTGGTGGATCCCGGCCGTGCGTGCTTACCTGGAACTGAACGGTGGCGTTGTAAATGTGAAGCAGATTTCCCGGGACCTGTGCCCCCCGATTACCGAGGCCCAGGCTCAAGAAGCAATCGATACCTTGCTGGAAGTTGGCTTGGTAAAGAAGATGGCTTCGGGTAAACTTGCCGTGACGGACGCCCATTTGACGGCGGGCGGCCCTGAAAAGAAACTTGCAGTGCGTCATTTTCAAAAAGAAGTGCTCTCTTTGGCTAGCGATGCGCTTGACAATATTCCTGTTGACGAAAGAAATATTTCTACTCTTACATTGTCCGTGGACCAGTCTTGCTTTGATGATTTGGGTGATATGCTTAGAGAATTTAGGCGGCTTGTCCAAAAGAGGGTGGACAGTGCCAAGAACCCCGACCGGGTAATGCAGCTTTCGATGGCTTTTTATCCGATTGCGCGCAAGGGCGGTGTCCGTACCGTTGATTCTGTGGAGGGCGACAAAAGGGAGTCCAAATGAAGAAATGGGTGTGGCATATAGGTTTGGCAGCGATGGGTTCGCTCATTGCGGCATGCACTAGCGGCGAGACGAACGGCGCGGGTACTTCGCTTGAAACGGAGAACTCTGTTGCTGTTGTACTTGCAGTGCAGAAGGACGATGGCTTGCCCGCGGCCCGTACCAAGGTTTATGTGCGTCCGTCCGAATTTTTGGCGGGTGCAAACGATATGGCATATAGTAAGGATTACGACGGACCGGGATCGCCGGTTGTCGAATCTGATTCTTCTGTTGGCGTCTTGAACCTGGAAACCGACGACCAGGGCCAGTTGAACCTTCCGAAGCTTAAACCCGGTAACTATACCGTGGAAGCCCGCGATGATTCCTTTAAGGCATTTAAGCCTGTGGTTGTTGGTGACAGTACTCGCGACACCGTGTCTATCAAGATGGCTCCTACGGGTTCGATTTCGGGCCAGGTTTACATGCCTGAGAACGTGTCGTCCGTGACGGTGGCTATCAAGGGTCTCGATTACTTTGTTGAAACTGACTCTGCCGGTAAATTTGAATTCCCCAGTGTTCCTGAAGGTGTCTTGAGCGTGGTGGGATTTGTGTACCGCACATATCAGGTTACCGATATGGACGGCGAAACATCGACGATTAGCAATTTCATGTCGGTGGGTGCCCGCAATACGAGAGTTGAATCTGACAGGACGTCGGAGAACGTGAAAATCGGTCAGAAGAAGATCGTGATTGTCCAGCCGGATACAACTCCGGAAGATACGACTCCGGTTTACCCCGTAACCTTGTTCGAAGATTTCGAAGACAGCACTTATGGCTGGTATATTTCTAGGTCTAGGTATGCTGATGCGGAACTGGATGCCGAAAGGAACGTGGCTGGCCGTAAGGGCATGTCTGCTCATTTCGTGTACCAGAATGATTCCAATGCCAACTGGGCCTTGATGGGACGCGCCTTGAACGAAATGACTGATATGAGTGAGCTTGATTCAGTGGTGTTCTGGGCTCGCTCGGGCCTCAGTGATTCTTCCCAGTGGATCAGCGTCTCGTTCGATGTGCTTCTCGATTCCATCGCTCTCGATACCACTGGCTACGAAAACGGTAAGGCTTGGGTGCATTTGGAACTTGATACGACCTGGCAGCGTTTCGTGGTGACCCCGAAAGACTTGATTGAACCCGATGAACACAATATCGGTGGCAATATCGGTTGGGATGCCGTGAAGGATCATGTGACGAACCTGAACTTCTTCGGTGGTGGCGTGACGGAAGGCGCTCCTTACGAACTGTGGCTCGACGATATCACGATCTACGGTGTTAAAGATTTGGAATAGTTTTCATCTAAAAATGGTTGCACCAGGTGCAATGACAAGCATTATGGCGGGCGTTGGCCCGCCATTCTTTGTTTTGGAGCCATGGATAATGTGTCAATGGAAAGTGCTTTTTGAAATGTCCAAAAACGCTTTTTAGAGGGTAATTTTGTCTGTGAAGGCTTGGTGTTTTTGCCTTCAAGGAGTCCCTATGGCGTTTAGGAATGTTTGGAAATTTTCCGGCCTGAAAAAGGCCTCTTGTCTGGTCGCAGGACTTGCTGCTTTTGGTCTTGCGGATAATCCGATTTCTACTTATCACTATCTGGCTGACCCCGGTGCCGCTGCCGATGATGAATACTTCTACATCATCACGGACTCCGACGACCCGGCGCCTGCCAATTCCAATGGTTACAAGATTTACGCCCTCTATGCATTCCGCAGCAAGGATATGCAGAACTGGACCGACTACGGCATTATCTACGATGCACGCAAGGTGAACGGCATTAACGACATCTGGGCGTCTGGCATCGCGGTGCATGACGGTACGTTCTACATCGTGTTCCCCGATGGCGGTGGCGGCGGCATTGGCTACATCAAGGCTCCGGCAATTGACGGTCCTTGGACAAACGCCGTGGGCCAGGGCAAGGACAAGCTGGTCGGTGGCCGTGGCATTATCGGCTGCGATGGCGTTTCCTGGTGCTTTGACCCGGGCATCTTTATCGATGACGACGGTACGACCTATGTCACATGGGGCGGTGGCGAAAGTACGAGTCGCCCGAATACCGACAACTTTGATATTGTCAAGTTGAACGATGCGAAGGATGCTCCGGTGGGCAACGGTTCTCATGTGAAGGTGAACAATTTGCCGACCCGCAAGATGCTTGAAGCGTCGTACATCCATAAGCACAAGGGTACTTACTACTTCTCTTACAGTACCGGCTGGCAGCAGGGTGCTCCTACGATTGACTATGGTATGTCCAACAACGTGATGGGACCTTACACTTGGAAGGGTACGATTCTTGGCGACCCGAGCATGAACGGCAGGAGCATCAACGGCAACAACAACCACCACGGTATTGCCGAATTCAAGGGACATTCCTATGTGGTGTACCATGACCGCCGTATCGCGAAGGGCCACAATGGCCTCGAAATTATCCCGGCCGATGACGGTCAGCCGAAGCCGAACGAAGGCTACCATCGCAGCGTCTCTGTGGATGAAATGTTCTACAATGCCGACGGTACGATTCAGACGGTGAAGGTGACGGACGAAGGCCCGAAGCAGATCGAGAATTTCGACCCGTACGATTGGTATCCGGCTCTTACCAGCTCCAAGCAGAAGGGTATCCGTAGCCGTTCCAACTTTGTTCAGGGCAAGAAGGCCGAACACGTGCTGCTCCCGCTTTCTTCCAAGGAAGCCTGGCTCCGTGTAAGTGGCGTAGACTTCGGTACGGCCGCGACGGGCTTTACGGTTGAAGCCGCAAGCGCTGCGGACGGCAACAAGATTGAAATCCGCACGGGTTCTGCGACGGGTACGCTCGCTGGTACTTGCGCTCTCAAGAATACGGGCGACAAGAGTAAGTACGCAGAAAACAAGTGCGATGTGGAAGGCCTCAAAGGAATCGTGGACCAGCTGTTCCTCGTGTTCAAGGGTTCTCAGGATTCTACCATGGTCATCAAGGCCTGGGGCTTCGAAGGTAGCGGAACCACTCCGCCGGAACCGCAGAAGCCGTTCAAGGGTGTCGCCTTTGCCATTCCGGGTAAAATCGAAATGGAAGACTTCGATATTCCGGGTACGGGCCGTGGCGCAGGAATGGATTCCTATAACGAAAACGATGCTGAAGACCATGGCGAAACCAACTATCGCGAAGGCACAGGCGTTGACATTTATAAGAAGGCAACCGGTTATATCGTAGGTTATAACCAGGCCGGGGAATGGTTGGAATATACGGTGAACGTGAAGGAAGCGGGGGATTACACTTTGTATGCTGCCGTTGCTTCCGCCAACGCAACATCTAGTTTCCAGCTTTCCATTGATGGCGACAACATTACCGAAGAAATTGCGGTTCCCCAGGCAAGCTCCGGCGAAGATAATTACGATGATTACAACAAGGTGAAGGCCAACGTGAAGTTGCCTGCCGGTGAACATATCCTCCGCTTTACGGTGACTGGCGACTGGATGGACATCGACTATATCAACTTCGTGGCAGGCAAGGATGCCGAGGATTCGGAACCCATGGGTACGAGGGTTGTTTCCGCAGACGTGAAATTGGGTGTCCCGACAGTTACGAAATTTGACGTATTTAGCCTGAATGGCCAAAAAATCGCAAGTTTTGTAGCCCATAGCTTGGCCGAAGCTTCCAAGATTTGGCAGAGCGGCTCGGTCAAGGGTGCTCTGAAGACGGAAGGCGTTTGCCTGATCCGTAGCCGTAGCACCGGCGCCGTTGCGAAAGTTCGCGCCCTTCGTTAATTTTCATAGATAAACCTATGGACAAATAGTCAATAAAAAGCGCCCTTAGGGGCGTCTTTTTGGCGTTTTTTGAGGATAATTTAAGATTGTGAAGGTTTGGTGTGTTTTTGCCTTCTGAGGAGTCCATATGGATTATAGGAATGTTTGGAAACTTTTCGGTCTTAAAAAGACTGTTTGCATGGTTGCGGGACTTGCCGCTTTTGGCTTGGCAGACAACCCGATTTCTAGCTATCATTACTTGGCAGACCCGGGTGCCGCTGCCGACGACACCTATTTCTACGTGATTACCGACTCCGATGACCCGGCGGCATACAATGCCAACGGCTACAGCATCAAGGCCCTGTACGGCTTCCGTACTAAGGATATGAAGAACTGGACCGACTTCGGCATCATTTACGATGCGCGCAAGGTGGACGGTATCGGTGATATCTGGGCATCCGACATCGCCGTGAACCCCAAGGACGGAAAACTCTACATCGTGTTCCCCGATGGCGGTGGTGGCGGCGTGGGCCTCATCTCTGCCGACAGTATTGCCGGTCCGTGGACGAACCCTGTCTCGGGCAACAAAAAACTCATCAACAACTGGGGTGGCGGCCTTGCGGACTGCGACGGCATCGGCTGGTGCTTTGACCCGGGTATTTTCTTTGATGACGACGGCACGGGCTACTTCACCTTTGGTGGCGGTAGCAGCGATAGCCGTCCGGCTGCCGACAATAACAACGACATCTTCAATATCTACAAGTTCAACTCCGATATGAAGGGTTTCGATGTGAGTTCCAAGACTCACCTGAAGATCGGTGGCCCGAAGGCGATGGAAGCTTCTTACATCCACAAGTACAAGGGCAAGTACTATCTCTCTTACAGTACGGCCGACTTGCGTATTGCCTACGGCATGTCCGATAAACCCATGGGCCCTTACACTTATAAGGGAATCTTCATGGGCAACCCGAGCATCAACGGGCAGAACATCAACGCGAACAATAATAACCACCACGGTATTGCTGAATTCAAGGGACACTGGTATGTGGCTTACCATGACCGCCGCATCGCCAACGGTTACGATGGCTTGGAAAAGATTCCTGCCGAAGATGGCAAGGCCAATCCGAATCCGGCTTACCACCGTAGCGTAAGTGTCGATGAATTCACTTACAATAGTGACGGCACCATGAAGGAATTGACCTTCACCAAGGAAGGTCCGAAGCAGATTGCGAATTTCGATCCGTATGATTGGTATCCGGCTCTTACCAGCTCCAAGCAGAAGGGTGTCCGTAGCCGTTCCAACTTCGTTTTGGGCAAGGTGACCGATTATGTTTTGCTTCCGCTTTCGACTAAGGAATCTTGGATTCGCGTGTCGGGCGTGGACTTCGGTACGGCCGCTACGGGCTTTACGGTTCAGGCCGGTAGCGCTGCCGATGACAACAAGATTGAAATCCGCACGGGTTCTGCGACGGGTACGCTTGCTGGCACTTGTACTTTGAAGAACACGGGTAACAAGAGCACTTATGCCGAATCTTCTTGCGACGTGGAAGGCCTCAAGGGCGTTGTGGATGAGGTGTTCCTGGTGTTCAAGGGCTCTAAAGATTCTACCATGGCAATCAAGGCCTGGGGCTTTGAAGGCAGCGGTACCACTCCGCCGACTCCGCAGAGCGCCTTTGGTGGCAAGGCGTGGGCTGTGCCGGGCTTGATTCAGGCTGAAAACTTTGACGAGCCGGGCACTGGTCGCGGTGGCGATGTGGATTCCTTCAACGATTCCGATTCCGAAAACCACGGTAACTCTAGCTACCGCGAAGGTACGGGCGTAGACCTGTACGAGAAGGCTTCGGGTGTCGTGGTGGGTTACAATACCGAAGGTGAATGGCTCGAATATACGATTAATGTGGCCGAGGCCGGTGACTATACGCTCTATGCGGCTGTTGCAGCTGCAGGTAGCACTTCTAGCTTCAAGTTCTCTGTCGGTGGCAAGGATATTACCGAAGAAATCTCGGTTCCGGCTGCATCTGCAGGCGAAGATAATTACGATGAGTTCAACAAGGTCAAGGCCAAAATCAAGCTGGATGCCGGTGAACAGGTCTTGAGACTCACGGTTGTCGGTTCCTGGTTCGATATCGACTACTTCAATATCGAAAAGGGCGAGAATGCCGCCGATTCTTATCCGGATGTTACCACGGCTGTTTCTGGCAAGGTTAAGCTGAATACGACAATGGTTTCGAAGTATGATGTGTTCAGCTTGGATGGCAAGAAGGTTGCAAGCTTTGTTGCCCACAACATGGACGAAGCAAGCAAGCTTTGGAAGAGCGGTTCTGTTAAGGGTGCAGAAAAGGCAGTTGGTGTCTGCCTGATTCGTAACCGTAGCAACGGGATGGTTGCAAAGGTGCGCACGGCCCGTTAAGTTTCCCATAAACACATCCAACCAGGAGGACACCCTCGAGTGGGGGTGCCCTTCCTTTGGGAAAGAACTCTGGTGGAGAACAGTGTACATAAGGAGTAAAAGATGAGTGTAAAATTGGTGAAGGGATTAGGTGTCGCCGTTGGGATGGCGGGCATCTGGAGTTTGGTTTCGGCGGCGACAGTCAATGTTGACGTGACCGAAGAGCATCAGGTCATTCGTGGTTTCGGTGGCATGGTGCATAACCAGTGGCAAGGCGGTGGCGGACTTTCCGAAGCCGATGCCAAGCTTGCTTTCGGTACGGGCGATGGCCAGATTGGCCTCAATACGCTGCGTATTCCGGTGTATGCAAGTTCTAACGATTTTAACAAGGAAGTTCAGGCCGCAAAGTATGCGAAGGCCGTTGCAGGCGATGATTTCATCTTGTATGCAACTCCGTGGACTTCTCCTTATGCAGGTGCCAACCAGCACATGTCTTCGTCTAACTACCAGAAGTATGTGGATCACCTGAATAGCTTTAATGACTACATGAAGAACCAGGGCGTTCCTCTGTATGCAATCTCTATCAGTAACGAACCGGACTGGTGCGGTGAATGGGCTTGCTGGAGCGCAGATGAAATCTACAACTTCACCAAGGGCTACGCCGATAAGATGCGCAAGAACGGTGCGAAGGTGATTTCGACGGAATCTTTCCGCTACGACAAGAACCTTTACAACAAGGTGCTGAACGATGCCAGTGCCCTTAAGAACTGGGACATTCTCGGTGCGCACTTCTACGCCTCTGAAGCTTCTACCGGCGATAACTTCTTCCAGTACAGCCTTGCTGACCAGAAGAATGTGGAACGCTGGATGACGGAACACTACACCGAAAGCCAGGGCAGTGGTAACTACTGGCGTACTGTGATGCGTACCGGTGACCAGGCGAACCAGAACAAGTTGGATACCGTGCGCGCCATGGACGTTGCTTACGAAATGTTCCGCGGACTTGCCATCGGTAACTTCAATCAGTACACTTGGTGGTACATCCGTCGTTGCTATGGCCTGATTATGGAAAAGGACTTTGGCAACAAACTTCAGATTCCGCAGAACGAAATCGGTAAGGTTTCTAAGCGCGGTTACATTATGAGCCAGTACGCACGATTCATTCGTCCGGGTGCAATCCGCGTGGGTGCTACTCAAAAGCCTGAAGCCAATTTGTTCGCTAGCGCATACAAGAGCTCCGAAGGCGACTCTGTGATTGTGGTGCTTGTAAACCGCGATTATAAAAATACCAAGAGCGTGACGGTGAACGTGAAGGGCTCCGATGTAGAATCCTTCCACGTGTATACCACGAGTGAAGCGAAGAATGCAAAGTATGAAGGCGAAGTCGAAGCCAAGAACGGTTCTGTGACCATTACCATGGATCCGGGTAACACAAGCAACAAGGACTGCATTGTAACGCTCGTGGGCGTTGGCACTCCGGCAGAACCTGTGCCGCGCGAACCGTTCGGTGGCAAGGCTGTGGAACTCCCGGGCAAGATCGAAGCCGAAAATTTTGACGTTCCGGGTACCGGCAAGGAAAACAAGACCTATTACGATGCCGATTCCGAAAACCATGCATGCACCGACGAAGACAAGACTGCTGAATGCTCCAAGGTTCGTGAAGATACGGGCGTCGATATTTACAAGAAGTCCTCTGGCGCTGTCGTGGTGGGCCACAACCAGGCTGGCGAATGGCTCGAATACACCGTGAATGTGAAAGAAGCTGGCGAATACACCATGACCGCTTCTGTCGCGACGGGTAATTCGGATCCGGGCTTTACGCTTTCGATTGATGGAGACCTTGTTGCCGAAGTGCCGGTTTCTGGTTCCAGCTGGGATGACTTTAAGAATGTCACGGCCAAGGTGACGCTCCCTGCAGGCGAACACATTCTCCGCCTGGAAGTGACGACCTCTTGGTTCGATATTGACTACCTCAAGTTCGATAAGCCCTGCGAAGATTGCAATACGGGAATCGCAAGTGCTCGCCTAAATATGCCGACGGCCGCCCAAAATTACCGTATTTTCGATATGAATGGTGGCTTTATCGGCATGGTGCGTGCCTCGAACGGACTGGAACTGAAGAATGCCACTACGGGGCTGGTACGGTGCGGTGGCGCCTACTTGGCTAAGTCTGCCGCAGGACAAATCACGCGCATTCAGGTGACAAAATAAGCCCTGACGGCCAAAGTAAATTTTGATTAACCGAAACCCGCTTTTTTAGCGGGTTTTTCGTTTGATTTTGCATGTTGCCTGTTGACTATTTATCCATAGGTTTCGGCTTTTTTTACATAAAAAAGCCAATTTTTTTGGATAACTTATAGGGTATAAAAGGAGTGTGTTATGGATTTTAAAAAAGTTTCTGAGTTTTTGACCCCGGCATTGTGGCTTATTGGCGGGCTTGTGATGCTCGCATCCATTGCCAATGCCGCGCCGAACCCCAATTTCCATATTTATATCGCTTATGGCCAGTCTAACATGGCGGGCAACGGTGCAATTGTTCCGTCTGTGGACCAGGCTACGAATCCGAAGAATTTCTTGATGCTTGCCTCGCACAATGCAAATGCTAGCCAGCGTAGCGGTAGCACCACTCAGTCTATCAAGACCGGTGAATGGTATCCGGCAATTCCGCCGATGTTCCACCCCTTCGAAAACCTTTCTCCGGCAGATTACTTCGGTCGCGCCATGGTCGATTCCCTGCCGGGCGTTACCGTGGGTATTATCCCAGTGGCAATCGGTGCTGTGAGCATCAAGGCTTTTGACAAGGACCAGTACCAGGCTTATTTCAATTCTGCTGCGAGCTACATCCAGAGCTGGGCAAAGGACTACGATTCTAACCCTTATCAGAGAATTGTGGACTTGGGCAAGAAGGCTAAGGAAGTGGGCGTCATCAAGGGCTTTATTTTCCACCAGGGAGAAACCGATGGCGCTGGCACCGAATGGCAGAACAATGTATACAAGACCTACAAGGACATTGTAAACGCTCTTGATTTGGATGAAAACGAAGTTGCGTTTGTTGCTGGCGAAATGATGAACGACCCTACGGGTAACTCTGGCCAGGGTAGCTGCTGCTACAGCAAGAACGGCGGTATCGCTCAGCTGAAGAGCAAGTTCAAGAAGTTTGGCTTGGCCTCTTCTCAGGGCCTGAAGGGTAACGGCAAGGATCCCTACCACTTTGGCCGTGAAGGCGTCATTGAACTTGGCCGCCGCTATGTTCATGAAATGCTCCAGCTCATCGACAAGACCATTGATCCGGATGCTCCGGCAGTTGACCTGGTTGATCCGAGCCAGTCTACGGTTCCCGACGAACCGCCTGAGGAATATGGCCCGTATGGCGATGCGCCCGCAAAGATTCCGGGTACTATCGAAGTTGAAGAATACAACAAGGGCGGTGCCGACAAGGGTTACTACGATTTGAGCAAGGGCAACGAAGGCGGCAAGTTCCGCAAGAACGACGTTGATATTTATCAGCCCAACATGGGCCTGGTCGTTGGCCACTGCCAGAAGGGCGAATGGCTCAAGTATAGTGTGAACGTGGAAGCTGATGGCGAATACGAAATTTCGGCACTCGTCGCTGGTGATAATGGCACAGGTAGTTTCGTCCTTTACATGGACGATACCAAGATCGGTACCGAAATCGCTAACGAAGGCAATGGCTTTGAGACCTTTACCACGGTGAGCGGCGGCAAGGCGACTCTGAAGGCTGGCAAGCACGATTTGAAAATCGAAATCACTAACGATTGGATTGATATCGACTACGTGGAATTCAAGGCTTCTTCTACGACCTCCATTGCACAAGGCTTGAACCTGATGACCGAAGCGGAAAGCAACTTCAACCTGTTCGATATGCAGGGCAAGCATGTGGCAAGCTTCAAGGCTGCTGGCATGGATGCTGCTGTCCGCATGGTCAAGGACGGTGTCAAGGGTATCCGTCAGGGAGTGTATTTGGTTCGCTCTGCCGGCAAGATGGGCATTAAGCAAAAGGTGGTGACCTATGAAAAGTAATGAAATCGTGGTCATTAAGCAGATTGCTGTCTTTTCTGTTCTTGCAGTCGTGCTAGGATTTCTATACGGCTAAAATTTAAACTCTCTCTCTCTCCTTGTTTGACACCCCTGTTTTAGGGGTGTTTTTTGCTTTTTGGGGAAAAACGTTCTTGACAATTTGTCAAAAGAACTTAAGGCCTGTCGGGGCTTTTTGACCCGTTTTTAGGGTAATTTTAGAATGATGAAATTTGCATGGGCGGTGGTGCGCTCAGTAAAAGGAGTACTATATGGGATGGCTTAAAGGTTTGGGCATTGCCCTCGCTAGTTCTTGTGCAGTTTACGCTGTAACAGTCAACAATCCGATTATGTATGTCGATAGCCCGGACCCCTCGATTGTCCGTGTTGACGACGCCTATTACATGGTGACGACAACCATGCATTTTGCCCCGGGCGTGCCCGTTTTCAAGAGCACCGATTTGGCCCAGTGGCGCACGGTGGGCTATGCCTACCAGACGCTCACCAACAACGACCAGCAGAACCTGAATGGCGGCAAGGACGCCTACGGTAAGGGCTCTTGGGCTTCGAGCATCCGTTACCACAAGGGATTCTTCTACGTGCTGACCCCGTCCTACACGACAGGCAAGACGCATTTGTACAAAACCGCCGACATGGAAAGCGGCCAGTGGAGCGAAGTGCAACTCCCGTTCTATCACGATCCGTCCCTCTTCTTCGATGACGACGGCACCGTTTGGGTGTTCTACGGCAGCGGCGACCAGATTAGCTACGTGCAGCTGAACGACGACGCAAGCGGTGTAAAGGCCGGCGGCAAGAGCGGCAAGCTCGGCGGTGTTAGCATCAACCAGGTGACCGGCACCAGCAACTACTACGTGCAGCAGGAAGGCTCGCACATGGAAAAGGTGAACGGCGAATACTACCTGTTCACGATTTCCTGGCCGGCGGGCAAGAGCCGTAGCGAAATTGTTTACCGTTCCAAGAGCCTGCTTTCCGGTTATAGCGGAAGGTATTTCCTCTCTGATAACGGTGTTGCGCAGGGTGGCATTTTTGATACTCCCGATGGCAAGTGGTATGCACTTTTGTTCCGCGATTCCGGCCCGGTTGGGCGCATGTCGCACCTTGTCCCGATGGAATGGAAAGACGGTTGGCCGGTTCCGACCAGCGGAAGCAAGGCTCCCTCCACGATTGACCTGCCGGAATCCCCGCTCCCGGGCTATGGCATGGTCACCAGCGATGATTTTGAATCCAGCGAACTTGCTCTTGAATGGCAGTTCAACCACAATCCCGATAACAAGAACTGGAGTTTGTCTGCAAATCCGGGCTTCTACCGCATTACTACGAGCCGCACCGATAGCCGCGTGGTGACTGCGAAGAATACACTGACCCAGCGCTCCTTCGGCCCGAAGAGTTCTGGCCGTACGCTTGTCGATGGCACCGGCATGAAGGATGGCGACATGGCGGGCCTCGTTGCCCTGCAGGACGACAAGGGTTTTGTGGCACTTGCCAAGGATGGCGGCAGCTACAAGGTGGTGATGTACACCGGAAACAAGGATGGTGAAAGCCTGAAGGACAGCAAGGCGATTTCGGGTTCCAAGGTTTACCTGCGTATCGATTTCGACTTGCCGATTGACCGCGGTACTGCATACTTCTACTACAGCACCGATGGCAACACCTGGTCAAAAATTGGTAGCGACGTGAAGCTCAATTACGACCTCCACATGTTCGTGGGAGTGCGCTGGGGCCTCTTCAATTTTGCAACAAAGCAGGCGGGCGGCTATGCGGACTTTGACTGGTTCAAGGTCGGTGTTGATGCGAACGATGAAATTTACCTTGATGGCGCTGGTTCTGAACCTGTTCCGCAGACTCCGTTCTGCGCCGCAGGTGAAAACTGCCCCGCCGTTGCGCTCCCAGGCAAGATTGAGGCAGAAAACTTTGACGTGCCGGGCAAGGGCAAGGACGGTACCTCTTACTACGATGGCGATTCCGAAAACCATGGCGACAGCGACTACCGCGCAGGTACGGGTGTTGACCTTTACAAGAAGGCGACTGGAATTATTGTGGGCTACAACAGCGAAGGTGACTGGCTTGAATACACCGTGAACGTGAAGGAAGCGGGGGACTACACCATGTTCGCGGCAGTCGCTGCTGCGGGTTCCACCTCGAGTTTCAAACTCTCCCTAGACGGCAAGGACCTCACCGAAGAAATCGCGGTGCCTGCGGCAAGTTCCGGCGAAGAGAATTATGACGACTACAACAAGGTGCAGGCCAACGTGACGCTCCCTGCTGGCGAACATGTACTCCGCTTTACGGTGGTGGGCTCCTGGCTCGATATCGACTACTTTACCTTCGTAAAGGGTAAGGACGCGACGGATCCGGAACCGATTGATCCGACGGGGATTGCCAATGCGGTTCGTTACGATGTGCAGACCGAACAGGTTTACCGTGTGTACGGCTTGAACGGAAGCTTTGTGGGAACCGTGTTTGCAGCAAGTGCAAGCGAAGCCCAATCCAAGGTGCGCTCCATGGTTTCGGAAAAGGGCGTGTACCTGATTAGGGCGAAGAATGGGATGGTTCGTCGCTTTATGGTAACGAAGTAACAGTGTGTAATGTGAAGTGTGGAATGTGTAATGGGGTGCCTGCAATTAGTCGTTACACATTGCGGCGTAGCTGCTATCATAAGGAGTTTTGAGTTATGAGATGCTTCGGTTTCAAAGGCAAGATGGTGCTTGCCTTAACGAGTGTCGCCTTGCTTGCGGGCAATGCGGTGGCGGACAACATAAATGTGAACGGTGCGAACCGTAGCATGCTCGTGTATGCTCCGTCGGGTATCGAGAAGAATCGCCCGCTTATCATTCAGATGCATGGCATGAATCAGGATGCCCCCTACCAGAAGAATGCGGCGAAGTGGGAATCCATTGCCGATACCGCGCGCTTCGTGGTGGTATTCCCGAATGGCGAAAACAAGGCATGGGACATTGGCGGCGACAAGGATGTCAATTTCTTGAAGGCGATCATCAACGAAATGTATCAAAAATACGGAATAGATAAAAACCGTGTATATGTTTCGGGATTTTCGATGGGCGGCATGATGAGCTACCATGCGGCAAACAAGATGGGCGACATGATTGCGGCCATCGCGCCTGTTTCGGGTGGCGGTGGAGTGAATTCGCCCAAGCGCGCGATGCCGATTATGCATACGCATGGCACGAGCGACGACGTGGTGAACTACAACAGCACCGTGAACACCCTCAAGGGCTGGGTAAACGCGCAGAAGTGCTCCAGCAATTCGCAGAAGATCAAGCCGTATCCGTCGACCAAGCCGGGCTCTGCCGCGTCTCTTGAAATTTGGAGCGGTTGCACCGACAATGTAGAAGTGCGCCTGCTGACAATCGAAGGAAAGGGCCACTGGTATTCCATGGACGAGGCCGTGAGCGTGAACACGAGCGTGGAAATCT
>JAFXLS010000052.1 GCA_017530965.1 Fibrobacter sp. | reverse complement strand
TGATACCGTCGAAGATACCTGCAATCACGTTGTGTCCACCAGGAGCCTGGCCACCGGAGAGCACCACGCCCACGTTGAGGGCCTTACCGGCTTGAGCCTTGGTAGCCTTCTTCATGGAAATGTAGGGAGCGCCATAGGTGTTCGGGAACAGAGCCTTGATCTTGGCCTGGTCGCGGACGGATTCGGTAGCCTTACCCTTGTTGAGAGAGACCTTGAGAGCGCCGTCGCGGAGAGCGGCGGGGAGTTTCGGCTGGTAGGCCTTGCGGGCCTTGCCGAGGACGGACAGATTGTCAGCCATTGTTTCTTCCTTTTGATTTTTCCCGCTGTCGAAAAGACGAGTCGGGCTTGGTTTAAAAAATTCAATCATAATATAGCAATTTCTTTTTTATATTTAACGGCGTATTTAAAATTAGGTTAGGAAACAATGAATAAAAAAGTTCTTTCGCTTGGACTGGGCTTTTGCCTGGCAACCTTCTTTGTTGCATGCGGCAGTGACAGCGGCACCAACGGCAACGAAAATTCCGGTGACAACGGCTACAGTTACGAAAAATCTTCAGAGGGATTCCTCAAGATGGGTTCCATGGTGGATCCTCGTAACGATAAGACCTACAAGACGATACGTGTGGGTGACCAGCTGTGGATGGCCGAAGATTTGGAATTCGTAAACCCCGCGTGGAAAAACTACGCCCAATATGGGACTAGTACTAGTTATTCGAATATAGACGTGGTTGCATATCCTGCGCTCGCTGGGCTCGTCAATTCCGTGCAAACGGAAGAGGTTGATCCGTCGCGCGGTTACACCTACGACCAGGCGATGGACTACAATACATTCATGGATAGCACCTATAACGACGGTATGTGCCCGCCGGGTTGGCACCTGCCTACCATGGCAGAATACGATGTATTCTGGGGCGTTGTGTCGACTATGTGCGATTCGGTCAGTTACTGTTCCCTGGGCGAAAAAATGTGGAACCAGGCGAAATACTACTGGACCAGTACGCCTGCCAATGGTATCCGCATCAATACGGAGCACGGTTACAAGTATGAATCCAACTCCAATACTGCGGTTTGCTACAAGGTCGATTTCAGCGACCGCAAGCCGGTGGAAGCTGACTTTGCCGGAAAATCGAACCTGAGGGCCGTCCGTTGCATTCAAGGGGCCCATGCCGATTCCGTGAAGGCCTACGAAACTTATTTGGAAAGCTATGAGGCTTATTTGGAACAGGTCAAGGCTCAGGAAGAAGCTAAACGCCGTGCCGACTCCGTTCAGAAATACATTGAAAAGGGTGCCAAGGTGTACTTCAACAAAGACCTTGAATATGGCTACTTTACCGATGAGCGTGACGGCAATGTCTACGGATATCTGAAAATCGGTACCTACACCTGGATGGCCGAAAACCTGAGGTACTACTTCAATACCTATTCCTATTGCGATTCCTACCTTTCTTGTAACACGTTCCTCAACAAGCAACAGGACACGGTCTATTATTATAAGGTGGGGCTGACGTATAGCAGCGCACAAAAGAACAGCGCATGCCCTGATGGTTGGCACCTGCCCTCCAACGATGAATGGAATGACCTGCTTGCCACTGCGGCGTCGACGGGCGATTTGTTGGCTCAGGACGGAGTTTGGAACCCCACGATAATGAGCCCCACCAATGCGACCGGTTTCACGGTGGTGGCGACCGACAAGGATTACGACGGATACCAGAAAGCGGGTTCCGGCAGTACGGCTCAGTTCTGGTCGAGCAACGAGTTGACGGTTGATAGTGTCAGGATAGATACGATCTATGTAGAGGATTCTACCGAGGTGCCTGTAGATTCTCTGCTAGCCGTTTCGGATTCGGTTGTAATCAATACAGATTCCCTCGAAATGGCAGATTCGCTGGTTGTAGAAGTTCCCGAAAGGACGTTCACGCTGGACACGGTTTACAGCACGAGCCATTATGAATTTATCGTGAAGCGTACCTTCTCCCCAACCCTTTTCTATGGATTCCAAGTCGTTTCTGCAGACTCCGGTTACTATGGCAATTCGTCCAATATCCGCTGCGTCATGGACTATTAAGCCTAATTATTTAGTTAATCGGTAAAATTCAGAGCAAAAAAAGGTGGAAACTTGTCTGTTTCCGCCTTTTCCTTTGTCTAAATGTATGTTATTTGTAATAAACTGTAGTAAGCGGTATCACTTATTCCAACGTGGAATGTTGTAAAAAGCTGTTTTTTTTCCTTATTGTAAAAAAAATATAAAATTTATAGGGGGATTTATTACATTTACAACCCCCAAAATGAAAACATGAAAATTATAAAACGGTTGTTCATTAATTTCAGGGCGAGAAAACGCGTGCTAGCCATTACCGATGGTTTTATCGTCGCCATGGCCGCTCTTATCGCGAACTTCCCGTTGCCCCTGTTTGCCGATCGAATCGCGAGACCGGATCTTTTGGTTACGATTGTGCTTAGCGTGGGTTGCTGCTTTGGTGGCCTTCTCTATTGCGGGGTTTATAATAAGCTTTGGCGTTACTTTAAAGGTGTGGATTATTGGTGCTGCATCAAGGGGGTTGTCTTTGGTATCTTGGTAAGCGACATCTTTATGTTCTTGGCCAGTGGCCATGCCCCGTGGGAATTCTCCATTTTGCATGGCTTGGTTGCAATGGCTGGTATTTGCTTGTTCCGCTACTTGTTCAAGAACATGCTCGATACGCTGATTACAAAGACTAGGCAGAAAGGGGGACCCGGAAAGCGCGTCATGATTATCGGCGCTGGAAGTGCCTGCAGAATCCTGCTCCGCGAAATAAAGGAAAACCGCCTGGATTACAGTTCAAAAAATTCCGATAATCCAACACTTTTGCCGGTATGCTTGATTGATGATGACCGTCGTAAACTCGGAAAGGTTTATGGCGGCATTCCCGTTGTCGGTTCTTCCTTGGATATTCCCAACATTGCGGCTCAAGAAAAAATCGACCTGATTATCTTTGCCATTCCTAGCTGCCCGCCCAAAGATCGCCATACTATCTTGAATATTTGTAACAAGACGGGGCTCCCGGTCAAGGTGCTGCCTTTTATCGGTTCGCTTCTGGATGCATCTAGCGTGGGGGATGGCTCTACCAACTTTATTGGCCAGATTCGCGATATTAACGTGGAAGACTTGCTGGGCCGCGAACCGGTCAAGTTCGACAATAGCGATGTCCGCAACTTTATCGAAGGCAAAGTCTGCATGGTTACGGGTGGCGGCGGAAGTATCGGTAGCGAACTGGTTCGCCAGATTGCCAGGTATAACCCCAAGCAGGTGATCATTGTCGATATCTACGAGAACAACGCCTACGAAATCCAGCAGGAAATGGTCATGGAGCATGGCGCTTCCCTGAATTTGGTGACCCTGATTGCAAGCGTTCGTGACTACCAGCGCATGAACTGCATTTTCAAGACTTACAAGCCCGATGTGGTGTTCCATGCGGCAGCCCACAAGCATGTTCCCCTGATGGAACATAGCCCCATGGAGGCTATCAAGAACAATGTGATGGGAACCTTTAATGTGGCGTTCCTTTCGATGTTCCATAGGGTGCACAAATTCGTGATGATTAGTACCGACAAGGCGGTTCATCCGACCAATGTGATGGGCGCCTCTAAGCGTTGCTGCGAAATGATTGTGCAGTACCTTGCCCAGCAGAAAAAGAGCGAAACTGAATTTGTGTGTACCCGCTTTGGTAATGTGCTGGGCAGTAACGGTAGCGTGATTCCTTTGTTCAAAAGACAGATTGAACAGGGGCGTGCCGTAACGGTGACGCACCCCGACATTATCCGTTACTTTATGACGATTCCTGAAGCGGTGAGCCTGGTGATGGAAGCTGCCAGTATTGCCCACGGTGGCGAAATATTTGTGCTGGATATGGGCGAACCGGTGAAAATTGTGACCTTGGCTGAAAACCTGATTCGTATGTACGGCAAGGTTCCGTATAAAGAAATCCCCATCAAGTTTACGGGGCTCCGGCCTGGCGAAAAAATCAAGGAAGAACTCCTGATGGACGAGGAAGGTTTGCAAAAAACACAAAACAAGCTTATTTTTATCGGTCGGCAAATTGAAATCGATGGCAACAAGTTTATTGGCCAGCTTGCACACCTGCGCGATGCCGCACGGCAGAACGACGTGGACTTGGCTGTCAAGACCTTGCGTGAAATTGTACCCACCTTTACCACGCCAGAAGAGTTCAATTCAAAAATTCTACCAAGGAACTAGAGGGGCGTTTTTCTAAATTTGGCTAAACACTTTTAGGGTCTTTTTATGAAAAAAATTGTCTTAGCTTATGTCTTGTTATTCGCCGCTGTTGCGCTTGCTCAGTCGGGCCTTGCGGGCGGTAGCGACGGTATTCACCAGATTAATGCGAAGACTTTGGGACAGTGGCAAGTGATTGCCGGTACCGGTGGCAACATTACGCTTGACCCCTGGGCCCTTACCCGTGGCGGTGTATATTACGATGACGGCCAAAGAAAAAAATTCAAACACCGCAAGATTTCTGCAACGGGAAATGTCTTTGCGGCGATCGGCCTTACGGACTATGCGGACATCGGTGCGGTTGTCAATATCAACTACGACATGGCTTACGCCCACGACCATTGGGATGCCGCCAGTAAAATCAGACAAGGTGATTTGGACTTGTGGATGAAAGCCCGCGCCCCCTTTGGTGATTCCAGTGTGTTCAATTTGGCGGGCCAGTTCAATTTGTATTTGCCCATTGGCGTCCGTTCTATGGGCGCACGCCCTCGCCATGCATGGTATATTCATGGTAGGGGAGAAACCAACCCTTATACGGCGAACGAAGTGGTGGTCGGCATGACCGCAATTATGACCTTGGACTTTAACCGCGTGAATGTTCCTTTGCGCTGGAACGCCAGTGCCGGATTCGTTTATGCCAACGAAGGTGCCAATACCTTGGTCTATGCCACCGGCTTGGACTGGGACGTGTTCTCTTGGGCGACCCCCTTTGTTGAATTCAGTGGCGAATTCCGTGTAGAAGACAATGGCATGCCTATTGATATTATGGAAGACCCGATGCTCCTGACTCCCGGTTTAAGGCTGCACTTGCCGTGGAACATTGAACTTTCTGGCGGTATCGATTTTTCTGTACGCATGCTGAGGAACCGTTACGACCGCGACAAGGAAATGTCGAATATCGGAGCCTATACCATTGGCTACACCGACGAGAAGGGTGTGCAAAGGAAGTATGGTTATACGCCTACGGTTACCTACGCCCTGACGGGTGTGCTGACTTGGAAATTTGGATTCTTCGACAAGGTGGAAAAAAACGATTACACCACGGAAATGACGAAGGTGGACACCCTGTTCAAGACCGATACTCTATTCAGGGTAGACACGGTGGTGGTGACTGACACCATTAGGGACGCCGATGGCGATGGCGTTGTAGATTCGCTGGATGTTTGCCCCGGTACCGAAAAGGGAACCGATGTGGATTCTGTGGGCTGCGCCAAGGACTTCGATAAGGATGGCGTAATCGATTTGCAGGATAAGTGCCCCGATACGCCTGCCGGTGCAGACGTGGGTCGCGACGGTTGCCCCCTTGACTTTGATAAGGATGGCGTCCCGAACTACATGGACCAGTGCCCCAATACCCGCCCGAACATGGGAGTGGATTCTGTGGGCTGCGATAAGGACGAAGATGGCGATGGTGTTGGCGATGGCCGTGACCTGTGCCCGTTGACCCCTGCAAATGCGACTGTAGATACTACCGGCTGCCCGTTGGATTTCGATAGGGACAGTGTTCCGGATTACTTGGACAAGTGCCCCAATTCGGTGCGCGGCGTTAAGGTGAACAAGGACGGTTGCCCCGTAAACAAGAAACAGGACCTGGATAAGCTTAAAACGGGAATCAATTTCAAGAATGGTTCCACGATTTTGACCAAGCCCAGTTACAAGACCTTAGACGATATCGTGTATTTGATGGAAAGCTTTGACGATGTGAACCTTGAAATTCAAGGCCACACCGACAATGTGGGCGATGTGGAATACAACGAGAACTTGTCGCAGGGTCGTGCCCAGGCCGTAGTGGACTACCTGATTCGAAAGAACATCAAGGTAGACCGCGTCCGCGCTGTGGGGTATGGGCCGCACAAGCCCATTGCCGACAACAGTACCAAGAAAGGTCGTGCCAAGAACCGCCGTGTAGAACTGGTTCCGTTCTACAAAGACGAATAAAAAGAACGATTGAAAGATGGGGTAAACAATGCGATTCGAGAAAAAAGTCTGGCTTTCGAGCCCCACAATGCACGGTGACGAAATCAAGTTCGTGACCGAGGCTTACGAGACGAACTGGATGAGCACGGTGGGTGCAAACATCAATGAACTCGAAAGCCTTGTTGCTGCTAAAGTGGGTTGCAAGTATGCGGTGGCCCTTTCGGCCGGAACGGCTGCTCTCCACCTTTGTACAAAGCTTGCCGGCGAAGCCCTGTATGGCATGCCCAAGGTGGGCGAGGGGGCCTTGCGTGGCCACAAGGTGTTCTGCAGCGACATGACCTTTGACGCAACTGTGAACCCCGTTGCCTATGAAAATGGCGAGGCCGTGTTTATCGATACCGAGTACGATACCTGGAACATGGATCCGGTTGCACTCGAAAAGGCTTTCGAAATTTACCCCGATGTAAGGCTGGTGGTGTTGGTCCATTTGTATGGAACCCCCGCCAAGGTAGACGAGATTCGTGCCATTTGCAAAAAACACAATGCCCTGATAATCGAAGATGCTGCCGAAAGTTTTGGCGCAAGCTACAAGGGCAAGCAGACTGGTGACCTGGGCGACTTTAATGCCATTAGTTTTAACGGCAACAAGATTATTACCGGTTCTAGCGGTGGTATGTTCCTGACCGACAGCAAAGAAGATGCCGAAAAGGTGCGCAAGTGGAGTACCCAGAGTCGCGAAGCTGCCGCCTGGTACCAGCACGAAGAAATTGGCTACAATTACCGCATGAGCAACGTGATTGCGGGCGTGGTCCGCGGTCAGATGCCGTACCTGGAAGAACACATTGCCCAGAAAAAGGCAATTTATATGCGCTATAAGGAAGGCCTGAAGGGACTGCCGGTGGCCATGAACCCTTACGATGCGCAGAACAGCGAGCCGAATTTTTGGCTGAGTTGCTTGATTATAGACAAAGAGGCTATGTGCAAGCAGGTCCGCGGCGAGACCGATTCCCTTTATGTGCATGAAAAGGGCAAAAGTTGCCCCATGGAAATTTTGGACAAGCTATTCGCCATGAATGCCGAAGGCCGCCCCGTATGGAAACCCATGCACATGCAGCCCATTTACCGTAACCATGGCTTTATTACGGCCCAGGGGAACGGTCGTGCGCGCACGAACGCCTATATTGCAGGCGAATCTGTAGATGTGGGTGCCGATATTTTTGCCCGAGGCCTTTGCCTGCCCAGCGACAACAAGATGACCCCCGACCAGCAGGATGCCATCATCGCGGCTATTCGTGATTGCTTTACATGATTTATCAAGCTCAAAATACGTCATTGCGAGCGTAGCGAAGCAATCTATTTACATAATTAAGTTATACTTTTCGTATGTACTCGCGTCTGTTCAAACGTCCTATTGATTTTTGCTGTGCCCTGGCGGCCATTTGCTGCCTGAGTCCTTTGCTCGTTTTTTTGACGGTGGTGGGGGCCTACAAAATGAAGGGCAATCCGTTCTTTACGCAGCCGCGCCCCGGTAAAGATGAAAAAATCTTTAAGCTGGTCAAGTTCCGTACCATGACCAACGAGAAGGATGCAAACGGCAAACTGCTCCCTGACGATGTTCGCCTTACCGCGTACGGCAAGTTCCTGCGCAGCTCCAGCCTCGACGAACTCCCCGAACTCTTCAACATTTTAAAGGGCGACATGGCGGTAATCGGCCCGCGCCCGCAACTCGTGCGAGACATGGTCTTTATGACCCCCGAACAGCGCAAGCGCCACACCGTACGGCAGGGCCTGAGTGGACTCGCTCAAATTAACGGTCGTAACGCCGTTACCTGGGAAACCAAGATTGCCTACGATCTTGAATACATCAAGAAAATCACCTTCATGGGCGACGTGAAAATCATCCTCACCACGCTCAACAAGGCGTTCATCAAGCGTTCCGACATCACCGAAGAAAACTGCGATACCGCCACCGACCTCGGCGACTACCTGCTGGCAAGCGGCCGCATTACCCGCGAAGAGTATGACTGCGGACAAGAAGAAGCGAAAAGGCTTATTGCGGAGGCGGGGTAGTATGTATAGGTGTATGGCAAAAAAGACTCCCATGTATAAGGGAGTGATTGACTTACAGGGCCTTGATTTCCTCGATGGTAAAGCCTGTCTGTGCGGAGATTATTTCCAAAGGAACTTTAGCGTCGCGGAACCCCTTTGCCATAGCCTTTTTCTCTTTAAGGGCTTCGGCTTTGGCTTCAGCTCGTCCTTCTTCCTTGCTTTCATGAAGGTCAAATTCGTAAGTCATGTACTTGTTCCTTATGAGAGTGTCGGCTTTGTAAAAGGACACTTGGTCGTTGATGGTTTCGGTCTCGCGGGAATCCGCATCCTTGGTCGCGAAATACTTCATGTAAGCTTTCACGACAGGATCGTCAAATTCCTCATACTTTCTAAATATATAAAAGTTTTTAAAAGTAAGATCGTTCAAAGTGATATTTGCGTCTTCCCTTGCCCTGTTTTCGAAGTGGTAAACGGGAAATCCGTGTCCGAAAATATCCATGGGGCAAAGGAATATGATGTACTGCTCCCTGAGACTTGTATAAAAATCTCCCTTGGAAAGCGCCACGCCGTCGCAAATGCTTTGGTAATAGCGCGCTCGTTGCGGAAGTTCCTTGGTGTCGACCATTTGCATCTCCAAGTCGAAGGAACGGAGGGTTTCTCCATGTTCGTTTGTCTCCCGTGCATAAACATCGTAACGTACCCCCTTGTGTTCAGCATCGTAACTCAGGACGGCTTCGGGGTTAGGACTTTCCAGGTGCTCGATTTTGATGCCGAGCAAGTGCTCTATGAATGGTTGTGCGATGTGCTTGTTACTAAAAACAAGCCCGAACATAATCGGATCCGTAATGTCGAGGTCGTCGAAAGATTTGATATTCATAAATCTGTTCCTTCTGTCAGTTTAGCGAACAAATCTACAAACAAAAAACGTCAACTTTGCAAACAGTTGATTGCAACTTGTTGTAAAAAGAAATTTGCGGAAGTGCCTTGTATGAACTATAGGGAGGCTGCGTAATGCTTTACAAATTAGCTCATATTCTTCGTGATCGCTTCGGCTTTATTTGGAATTTGGTGGAATGGGGGAATGCTCTCGTTTTTGCATTGACTCATAGGGCGTCGCTGAAAAAGATTCCTGCTATTTTGCGGGAATGCTCTGGACAATATACGCTCCGTATGGCAGAAACTGCCGATGCAGCCCCCTTGGCGGAATTCTTTTCGGAACAGCCGGAAGAGTCTTTTAAATTCTTTAAGCCCCATGCCTTCGACGAAAATACCCTTGCAAAAATTATTCGCAACAAGGCCTTTTTGACCTTCTTGGTTCTAGATGGCGAAAAAATTGTCGGATACTTCTTCTTGCGTTGTTTTGTGAATGGAAAAAGCTTTAGGGGAAAAATTGTCGATTACCGCTATATGGGAAAGGGTATCGCTAAGTTGCAAGGATTAGCAATGACTAAAATTGCGGTTGCAACCAAGATTCGGATGTTCGGCACGATTTCGCCCGATAATTATGCGTCATTGGCATCATCTAAAGCAGTGAATGAAGTTCGAATTGTAGAAACTTTAGACAACGGATATTATTATATTGAATATTTGCCGAAAAACCTAAACTGAGACTTTTGATGAAAGATGTTGTTATTATAGCGAATTTTGTTGCGGGTCTTCAAGGACGTGATAATAATAGATTTTCGTATTTGGCGACACTTCTTTCTAGGGAGTGTAAAGTTGAACTTGTAGCATCTAATTTTAACCATGGTGAAAAGAAAAAAAGAGATTCTGTTGCGGATTATCCTTTTAAAGTGACTCTTCTTGATGAACCTGGTTATTCAAAGAATGTTTGTTTTAAACGTTTCTGGAGCCACTACGTTTGGGGTAGGAATGTTATTTCTTACTTAAAAAAAAGAAAAAAGCCTGATGTTATTTATTGTGCTGTGCCATCTTTAACAGCTCCTGCTCGGGTGTCTGATTATTGTAAAAAAGAAAAAATTCGTTTTATTATTGATATTCAAGATTTATGGCCGGAAGCCTTTATGATGGTTTTTGATGTGCCATTTATGAAAAAAGTCTTTTTTTCGCCATTTACTTATTTAGCAAATAAGATATATAGGAATGCTGATGAAATAGTGGCTGTGTCTAAAACATATGTTTCTAGAGCTGTCAATGTAAATAAGACTGTTAATGCAACTCATACAGTATTCCTTGGCACAAACTTGGATGTCTTTGATGATTTTGCAAGGAAAAATAAAAAGGAATTTGATTCCTCCGAGATTAAACTAGCGTACTGTGGTACCTTGGGAAGTAGTTATGATTTGACTAGCGTATTTGCTGCAATGAGAAAACTTGAGAGCGTGGGCGTGACAAATATTCGATTTATTGTTATGGGAGATGGTCCGAGAAAAAAAGAGTTTATAGCTAGTGCGCAGGGACTAAAAGTTGATTTTTTAGGAAGACTTCCTTACGATCAGATGTGCGGAATTTTAAATTCATGCGATATCTCCGTTAACCCGATTCGATCAAAAGCGGCGCAAAGTATAATTAATAAACATGCTGATTATGCGGCAGCCGGTATTCCTGTAATCAATACGCAGGAATGTATAGAATATCGAGAAATGATAAAATCGTATAACATGGGCTTTAATTGCAAAAATGAAGACTCCGATGATATGGCTGAAAAAATTAAAATCCTAGTCGAAAATGATGAAATGAGAAAAAAAATGGGTGCAAATTCCCGTTTGTGTGCTGAAAAATGGTTTGATAGAAAAAAAACTTATTGCGAATTAGTTGATCTTATTATTGATGAGTGATGTTGCATGAGTCTGTCGTTTGAAATTTTATGCGTTACAATGCATCAGAAAGATTTATCGTTGCTAAAGACGATGAATGTTCATTCTAATTTCATTTTGGCGAATCAATCAGATGAAAATACGTATATAGAAAAGTCTATAGATGGTTTTTCTGTAAAGATGATTTCTACAACAACGAGAGGCGTTGGATTAAATAGAAATATCGCTTTATCACGAGCTACAAAAGATGTCTTGCTGTTTGCTGATGATGATACTGTTTTTGAAAATGACCTAGAAGAAAAAGTTGTTGGGGCGTTTGAGAAAAATCCAATGGCTGATGTGATTCTTTTTGGAATGAGATATGTCAAAGACGGCGTGGAGGTCAAAAGGGTCGTCAATCAGAATAAGGAAATTCCTTTTTACAAATCCTTTAAATATGGTGCAGTCAATATGGCTGTTAGAAGAAGTGCCTTACTTAGGAAAAATCTTTCTTTTTCACAGTTGTTTGGTGGAGGATGCATTTATTCTCATGGAGAAGATTCAAATTTTATAATTGATTGCTTTAATAGAAAACTTCGAGTGTTTACGAATTCGTATGTTGTAGGTTGTACGGATTCTACTCAATCGTCGTGGTTTCGTGGTTTTTCTGAAAAATATTTTTATGATGCTGGTGCTTTGGCGAGAAGTATGTTTGGCTTGTTTTCTTATCCATATATGTTATACATGGCTTTGCGCACGAAAAAACGAAGCAATTTGTCATTTGTAAAAAAGATGAAAATGCTTTATGCTGGATATGTTTGCTTTGATAAATTGATATCATATGAAGAGTATAAAAATACTCTCTTGAAAAATAAATAATTTATTTGGCCTATATGATAAACTACGTTCGACAAAATGGAGCTGCAATATACTTTTTATTATGTATGTTGGTTTTTCTTTTTGTCTCATATCGAGGAAATGTATTAGCCCCTTTTATAGACATTCCTCATATTGAAGTGCCTGTTTTGCCTGTATATATTGTTTTGCTTGTTACGTTGTTATTTGTTTTTTTGTTGTGTTTTGTAAAAGAGAGTGAATTTGATTTAATTGCAATTTTGTTGTTAATAAGAATAGGATTACATTTCATTCCCGTTTTATATGTTGGAATGCCATCTCATTTTTTTGTTCACTTATCTGTAAGCGTCATTGGGCTATCTGCATATTTAATTGCGAAAAATTTTTCTCAAAATTTAAATAGTTTTAATAATGTTCTTAGATCGATTTTTATCATTTTGGCATTCCAGATTGTCGGCGAAGCGTTTTTAGGAAGTCAATCTTTTTATGGTGATGCGTATTTTTATAAAAATGATCTTGTATTGCCGATTGGTGCAAGTAATGCGTTGGCCTCAAAGGTTGTTCCCTTATTTGCTGTAAGTTTTTTATGCCTTAAGTCAAAAAAAATTAAACTTTTGTTTTTTTTATTTGCACTTATATCGGTTGTTTTGACGAAGTCTAGAGGAGGAATTGTTAATTTTTGGATAATTTTTATTTTTGTCATGGCGTGGGATGGCTTTTTCTCTTTCAAAATGCTTGCTAAATGCATGATCCCTCTGTTCTGCGTCTTTTTGTTTGTTTATTTTCTCTCGAATACAGAAATAGGTGCTTTAGCGTTTTCTGATTCAGATAGCACCGTTTTAGAAAGACTTGATTTGTGGAAAAATGGTGTTGATTTGTTTTTTGAACATCCTCTATTTGGTAATGGTTTCTATTATACAGAACTAGCTGAAAACCCGCATAATTTTTTATTGGATATATTGATGAGGAGCGGTTTAGCAGGAATTGCCATTTTCGGGATGATATCTTCTTATATTGTATTTAGTGTAAAGAATTTTTTCTATGACAACTTCCTCAGGGGTTGTTTTCTTGCTGCTCTTTGCATGCTTTTTCAGGGACTTGTTGAAATTGTTTTATTTTCAATTATTCATGATTTTATACTATGGACATTTCTAGGGATAATGATGTCGCGGTGTAAGAGTCTTGAAATAGATCCTTTGAATGGAGGGCGTTGTGCTTGATATTCTTGTTTTAAATTATAATGATTCCGCAACCACGATTTCTTTTGCTAATTCAGTGAAAGATTATGCGAATGTAAGTCATGTTTTAATTGTTGACAATAACTCTACGGATGATTCCTTAAAAAAATTAAAGGAAATTGCATCGGAGAAAATTTTAGTACTAGAAAGCGAACGAAATGGTGGGTATGGTGCCGGAAATAACATAGGTATTCAATATTTGTCTGAGAAATTTAAATCAGAATATATTTTGTTGTCTAATCCAGATGTAGTTGTTACTGAAAGAGTTCTTGTAGAATTGGAAGCATTTCTACGTACTCATTCTGATTATGCCATTGTATCGGCTTTTATGTGTAATCCTCAAAAAAGTCGACAGATTAATACTGCTTTCAAAATCCCTACAAAATGGGAGTATATTTTATCGATTGATTTAATATTTAGAAAGTTTATTCACTCCATTAATTATGCAATGAGTGAATATGAAAATATTATAGTAAAAGATGTTGGTTCTGTATCAGGATCGATGTTCTTGATGAGAACAAAAGATATGCTTAAATACGGAATGTTTGATGAATCGATCTTTTTGTACTGTGAAGAAGTTGTTTTAGGAAAAAAAATGGCCAATGGTGGAAAAAAAATAGGGATTCTTCCGAGTTTGACTTATATTCACAATCATTCCATCTCGATAAGCAAAAATTATAGATCTATTTTTTCGAGGCAAGCGTTACTTAGCAAAAGCAAAATACTTGTATTGAAACGGTACTTTTTTACAACATGGTATGAAAACCTTGTTGCTATGGCGCTTACAAAACTTGTCTTGGTAGAACTCTTTTTTGTTGTTTGGTATAGAAAACTAATCAAACGTCAATAAATGGAGGTTTTGTTATGGAAATTAAAACGTCATTGTTGCAAGCAGAATTATTAAATATAATGAAAGTGTTTCATAAAGTATGTGAAGACAATAATCTTAGATACTATATGCTTGGTGGAACATGCTTGGGTGCTATCCGTCATAAAGGATTTATTCCGTGGGATGATGATATTGATGTCGGAATGCCAAGAAGGGATTATGATATCTTTTGTAAAAAATGGAAAGATTATCTTCCTGATTTTTTAGAAATTCGATATTACAAAACAGAGCCGAAATCACCATTTCATTTTGCAAAATTAATTGATAACCGAACTACATTAATTGAACGGGAATATACCGATTATGTGGAAGGGGTATATATAGATTTATTTCCTCTTGATGCGATGAAAAATTACAATTTATGGGGAAAAATTCGTTCAAAACTTATTTGGATAGGAAAAGCGGCTTTAATTAACCATTGTACCACTGAAAAAAGAAAACAACTTCATAAAAGGCTTTTTAATTTTATTTCTAAGAAAATTAGCCTGAGTTTTTTGCATAAAATTGTTGAAAAATTAATGTTGCTTGAAAACTCTGATAATCCAAATCTATTGTGCAACTTTTTTGGTGCATGGAATAATCGAGAATTTATTAGTTTTCCAGTATTTGGAATGCCAACGCTTTATAATTTTGAAGATTCGCAATTTTATGGACCGCAAAATGCTGATTCGTATCTAAGAAGTCTCTATGGAGATTATATGCAATTGCCTCCTGAAAATAAACGTATATGCAGGCATGACTATTATTATGTTAATCTAAATCTGCCTTATAAGAATTATAAAAAGGAAATATAAAGTATTGAATAACCATATGCCGCAGATAAGCACGACAAGACAACTAAAAAAGAATGTGTCGCTATCTATCGTAGCGCAGTTGGTTTCTTTTTCGGTCAGTTTATTGCTGAATCTGTTGTTGCCTAAATTTATTGCCGAAACGGAATACTCTTATTGGCAGACTTTCTTGCTTTATGCTAGTTATGTTCCGTTGCTTCATTTTGGTTTTCTTGATGGCCTGATGCTCCGTTATTCGCAGTATGATTATGATTCGTTGGATAAACCGTTGATTCGATCGCAGTTTAAGATATTCTTTTGTGTAGAACTCTTTTTTGCTGCTGTAGGAATGGTTGTATCATTCTTTATAGACAACGAAATAAATCGACTTCTGCTGCGCTTTATTTCAATAGCAATAATTACGACAAATACTTTTACCTATACATCGTATTTATTCCAGTTGACGAACAGAATTGGTAAATATGCCTTGTTGGTAATGGTGGAACGTATTTTGCTTGGTGTCGGAATTGTTGTAATGTTGGTGTTGGGGGCTTCGCATTTTTATTGGATTTGTATGGTCTATGTGTTGGCTGCTTTCTTGTCTATTTGTTGGGGTGTCTCACAGAATAAAGGACTTTATTGGGGCTCAACCCCATTAAGCGGAATACAAGAATTTAAATTGAACATATCTTCGGGCATGATGCTCTTGATTGCAAATCTATCTTCGATGTTTTTGGTTGGTGGGGCGAAAATGGTTGTGCAATGGCGTTACGATGTCTTGACTTTTGGTAAAGTGGCTTTTTCGTTTAATGTTGTTAATCTTTTCTTGACTTTTGTCACTGCAGCAAGTGTCGCTGTTTTCCCGTCTTTAAAGAGAATAGACAAAGACCATCTTCCAGATTTTTATCTTAAAATTCGCCGCTCTGTAACGCCGCTTCTTTTGGGGACGATGATCCTGTATTTTCCAGGGTGTTATCTCCTTCGGTTGTGGCTTCCTAATTATGTAGAAAGCTTGGGCTATTTAGGAATCTTGATGCCGATGGTTGTTTACGCTTCTCGAGTAACTTTGCTTACAAATAATTATTTAAAGGCGTATCGAAAAGAACGACTGATGCTTTGCATAAATGTTGTCTCCGTTGCTTTTGCTTTTGGAGCATTCCTTGTGTCGGCATATTTGTTGAATTCATTGTTGCTTGTCTTGGCAATACTTGTTTCGGTAATCATATTGCGTTCCCTGGTGTCTGAAATTGTTGTGATGCGACTAATTCAGCGTCGTCAATACGGTTCTTTTTTGGTTGAATTTCTTGTTGTGGCCTTGTTTGTTGTGCTTTCTATGAAATTTAACGGCTTTGTTTAGGTTTAATTAATATCAAGGTAATTTTTTTATATCTTTTGTAGGAAAGGTATTATATGTTGGATTTGGAACAGAAAAATTTGAAAAACACTTTGACAACGTCAGTGAGAGTGGCTAATTCGCTTTCTATTCAGGAAGCTTTGTTGCTTCTATGGAAGAGAAAAATATTGATTCTCCTTTTCGTTGCGGGCGCACTGTTGTTTGGCTTTTGTTATGCAATGTGGGTTCGTCCTCAGTTTACAAGCGATGTCCTTTTGCAGGTAAATACGAAGGGGGCTAGTAGTAAAGCAACTAAGGCCATGGGTGAAATGGGCGCCGTCCTTGATTTGGCCAGCCCTGCCGATGCTGAAATTGAATTGATTAAGAGCCGAATGGTTCTGAGTTATGTCGTTGCTGCTGAACATATTCATTTGAAAGCGATTCCTATTGGCTTTAGCGATCGAATTACTCATAAAGAAGGTCGTTTAGATATTGATTCTTTGAGTATCCCTAAAAAAGTTCGCTCGAAAAAATGGATTGCTTTGGTAAAAGGCGACGACAAGTATGCTTTGATTTCGCCAGATGGTAAAGTTGTTCTTGAAGGCAGTGTGGGACATGTATATACAGCGAAATATGCTGGAGAGATTTTGGCAATTCGTGTAAGTTTTATGGATGCAAAGCCAGGACAAAAATTTAGGTTGATTCAAGGTTCACCTTTAAAAGCTGAACGATCCTTAAAGAATTCTTTAAATGTGATGGAAAAAGGCAAGCAAACAGGAATAATTTCTGTTCGCTACAGCCATCGCTATCCTGACCGCGCGGCATCCATATTGAATACTATCGCAAAAACTTATTTGCGACAGAATGTAGAAATGCGCAGTGCCGAAGCGGAAAAAACCTTGGAATTTCTCGAAAGTCAGCTTCCGGGTGTCAAGGCTAAGTTGGATAGCGCCGAAAAGATTTTGGCGGATTATCGTTATAGTATTGGTTCTGTGGATATTGGGGGTGAAACTAAGGCTCATTTGGATAAAGAAAGTCAGTTGCAACGCCAAATTATGCAGTTGGAACAGGAACGACAGGCTGCCATGCGTTTGTTTAAGGCTGAACATCCGAGTGTACAGACTATTGTAAAACAGCAAAATAAATTACGTGCTGAATTGGCTCAACTTAAGAAGAATGCAGAAAAGATGCCGCTTACTCAGCAAGAGGTGAATCGCTTGCAAGAAGAAGTGGCTGTAAACAATGAAGTGTACACGAATATGCTTAACAATATTCAACAGTTGCGAGTGGTGCGAGCCGGTGAAGTAGGTAATGTGCGCATTGTGGATTTTGCTCAAATTGAACAGAGCCAGACTAAGCCCAATAAAACGCGTATTATGATGGCTTCCGCTACAATTGGATTTGTACTAGGAGTTCTATTTGTATTCTTGATTCGCCTTTTAAAAAATGGCGTTCGCAGCGCTTCTGAAATTGAACGTGAAACGGGACTGAGCGTATTTGCAAAAATTCCGCAATCAGCCAATAAAGTATTGCGTGGGCATAGGCATTTGCATCATGGTCAACCCTTTGTGTTGCAGGAATGCGATGATGCTGTTTGCGAGTCGTTCCGTGCTTTACAGACGGCCTTGGCTTTCTTGATGCCCAATCCGGAGCATTCGGTGATTTTGGTTATGGGCCTTAACCCGGGGGCGGGCAAGAGCTTTGTATCGCTTAATTTGGCGGCGACCATGGCTGCCAGTGGCAAAAAGGTTCTGCTTATAGATGCCGACATGCGTCGTGGCGTTATTCATAGCGGGTGTAAGTTTGGCTTGGCGGATGTGTTGCTTGGCCTCGCGACGCTAGATACGGCGGCTGTACCTAAACATGAAGATAATTTGTTTGTAATGAACGCGGGCAAGACGAAACTTGCCGCTTGCGAACTTTTGCGTGGCGATGCCATGGACAAGCTGCTTAAAGAAGCCCGTCAAAAATTTGACTTGGTGATTGTGGATACTCCGCCGCTGAACCTGGTGACCGATACCGAACTGATTTGCCCGCTAGTGGATTACTCTTTGTACGTGCTGCACTATGGCCGCAACACTATAGAAGAAATCAAGGAAACTATTGAACGTGTAAAGCGTTATTCCGACAAGCCGGGGGCGATCGTGATGAACCATTGCGAGCGTGAACCGGGCCGTTATGGCTATGGTGATTATGGCAAAGGCCGCTCCGGAAAGTAAAATTTTATCATGGAATATTCCGTTTTGGATTAAAAAATTGGCGTAAAGGCTTGTTTTTGTGAGCGTCCGCACTTTACGAGGAGTGCGGAAAAATATATATTTGTAAAAAAAATTTAGGTTGGTTGAATATATGAGTATTTTCACGAAACTTGCTGTTTTGGGTCTGGTCGCCGGGTTGACCTGCGCTTTTGCTGCCGAAGAGGGCGAGGTTCTTGGCAAATACGGTGCCGTGACCATCAAATACTTGAATGGTAAAAGGACTGCCATTTTCGATGCCGATTCTAAAGAAACTGTCGAAATCACCGAAGATGTGGTGGTGGATTCGTTCTTTTACGATCGAGATTTTTCTGGTGTGTGGGGTAAGCCGGCCACCATTATATTCCCTTTTGCAATAAAAAATAGTTGCATGAGTGCATGGGCCGGTATACATAAGTTTTCGTCTATTAACCACTCAGAAACCTGGTCTATTCAGGCTGATTATGTAAGTGATACGGAAGCCAATGTTCCTTATTTCTTGCGTGTTCATTCGGATTACATATCTTTAGGTAGTTATTGTTATCCGATAGTCCTAAATACGACAACTGGTGGTAATAAGGTACAAAGCTTTGGACAATGGGAATTTACGGGAACATATTCCTATAAGGTGTGGGATGACGGCGATTCTGAACTGGGTTATGTCTATGGCTTTGCCGCTAAAGAAAAAGAAGTGGATGGCAAGCAGATTCAAGCCGGTCAGTTTGTTAAGGGTAAGGCTGGGGCCTTTATCCGTCCCTTGCGTGCTTATTTGAAGTATAACCCCAAGAAAAAGGCTCTTGCCAAGGATGCTGATGGTGAATCGGTTGCTGCTTTGACTCCTGAAGAATTGCCTAAGAATATCGATGTAATCTTCTTGGATGAAAACGGTGAGACTACGGCAATCCATTCCCTGAATACCTATACCGGAGAGTTCTCGAATAGCACTACGGGGTGGTACGATATGAAGGGCCGCAAGCTCAGTAAGAAGCCGACCATAAAGGGCAATTACTTCTATAATGGAAAGAAGGTAACCATCAAGTAGGGGTAGGCGATGAAGGTTGTTTTTTGGAAAAAAGAGTATGTTGCGCCCAAGATGACTATCTTGGATATGCGCGGCGAAATGAGCCTGCTTGCAGGTTCTGGTCCTTTTGATGATGGTTCCGATGCCGACGAGTACGACGACGAATTCGGCTTTAACCTTAATAAAGGGACGGACCGCCACGCGTAGTAGCGCTGTATGCGATAACCGATTGTCCGCAGTATTTTTTGACCTGTTGCGGGCGGCCTTAGGCGATACGCTGGGTGAATTGGTCGAATTGAATGCCGAAGAGTGGTACGGGCTGTATAAGCAGGTTGCCCGTCAGTCGCTCCTCGGCATTGCTTTTTATGGGCTGCAGCGTGCGTACCCCGATATAGAAGGCCAGGTGCCCAAGGACCTGTACCTTAAGTGGCTTTACCAGGCCGAGGCCATTCGCGGGCTGAACCAGACCCATTACGAACAGTCGAAAAAGTTGACGGAGCTTTTTGCCGAACGGGGTGCAAAGTCCGTTATTCTTAAGGGGCAGGCCAATTCGCGGATTTACCCTGACAAGTTTGTACGTCAGACGGGTGATATCGATATTTGGGTGGCGGGTGGCCGCGACAAGGTGGTTTCGCTGCTTTCTCAGATGGGTTTGCTGGAGAAGGGTAAGTTTTCTGCACACGAGGTGACTCTCCCCAGGGATGTTTTCGGGATCGATGTGGAGGTGCATTTTAACTACATCTACGATTGCCGGAACCCCTTTGCGAACAAACGCTTAAAGCAGATTCTTTCGTACGAAATCGAAAGTCCGGTGGCGGTGGGCGAGGGCTTCAACGTGGCTTCGAACAAGTTCTCGATGCTGATGCAGCTTTCGCATATCCGCAAGCATTTGCTGGGGCATGGAATCGGTTTCCGCCAGATTATGGACTATGCGGTGCTGCTGCGTTCTTCGCTGGAATCGGAGCGAGCCGAAGTCAGCCGGGCGCTTGCGGCGACGGGGCTAAAGCCCATGGCGGGGGCGCTCATGTGGGTGCTTTCGGAATGCCTCGGGTTAAAAGACGAATATTTGCTTTGTGCTCCTGATGCTTCGCGTGGTCGGGTTCTGTTGGCTGAAATGTCCGATGATGGAAACTTCGGCAAGAACGCCAAGCGCAAGCGCGGGGGAGTTTTCTGGTGGTGGCTGAGGAACAGGCTGCGCCTGGTGCGATTACTTTCGTTCGATTTTCCGGAAGTTTCCTGGTTCCTGTTACGCTATTGGGGTGCGTTCTTGTTCTATGTCCCCAAGCGAATTTACCTGTTGTATAAGTACAAGAAATAAAAAGATCCCCGCCTGCGCGGGGATGACAATTAGAAAGTCGGGGATGACATTTAAGGTTTAGATCCTTCGACAAGCTCAGGATGACATTTATTACTTAAACTGAGCGGTGATGCTTATGTTGCCCGAGATGTCGACAAGGTGCGGGTTTTCGGTAGAACCATCCGACCAACCCGTGAAAATTCTTCCGGCGGCAGGGACAGCCTGCAGTTGCATCTGTGTTCCGGTGAAGAACTTGCCCTGGTAGCTGGTGCTCGGGAGCTTCATTCCGTCGACCAAGACGGTGCCGCCGTTTGCAGAAATGCTTACGGTTGCTTCGCCCTGGAGTCCGAAATAGGTGGCCAGTTCCTGCCTGAAGGTTTCGGTGCGGGTCTGGGCGAATCTCAGGATGTCGGCTCCTTCGGGAGACCAGTTGTATTTTGCCTGGTTGCGGGGCCAGCGCTGTTGGTCGCGGGAACGTTCGGAACTGGGGAGCATATCCATCTGTTTCTTGATGGCCTGCTGAACCTTTTCGTAGGTCAGGTAGTCGTTCAAAAGGATACAAGCCTGGTTGATAAACAGTCGCTTGAATTCGGGGTTTTCCAGAAGCTTTTTCAGCATGTTGCCGATGGTGGTGTTTGCTCCGCCACCGAAGCCCCAGCCGCCACCAATTCCGCCACCCATGCCCGGCCATTGTCCCTGTCCGGGGTTTTGTTCGCCCGGTTGTTGCGCGTTTCCTTGGCCGTTATCCATGGTGGCGCTGCCCAGTACCCATTGGAACATGTTCTGGCTTTCGGTATCGAAACCCATGATGCCCGGGGTAAAGCCGTAGCCGTGGTCCACATCGAAGATCATGAACTTGAAGGGGTATCCGTTTTGCGGGCTGCCCCAGGCACGGATGTTGTTGTTGGGCCAGTCACCGTTGTGAATGTACATCTCGGCCACCATGTATTGGGCGAAACTGTTGACGTTCAGCTTTTCCTTGATCTGTGCGTAAGACTGGTTGTTTTCGCCAGCGAAGTTGCCGCTGGTAATGGAATTGGTCAGCTGGCCAAATTCGGTGCTGGAGGCTCCGTTGGTACCGCTGGGGGCCCATCCGTTGACGCAACCATTATCTCCGTTGGCGCAGTTCTTGACGACGTTGATGCTCTTGGAATCGATGCCGTAGTTTGTTTCGACATAGCTCCTGTTCAGGCGTTCGCGCAGGTCGTGGATGCCGAAGTATTCGCCGTTGTAGAATACCACCACCTGTAAACTGCGCTGGTAGTCAACGTCGGTGCCTTCCATCAGGCTCACCAGCATGGGGTCGCCAAAGTAGTCGGTCCAGAAACGGTTTCCGTTGTTGCGCAGGTTGAAGCTCTTCATCTTCTTGGCTTCGGGGCGTGTCTTGAAGAAGGAATACTTGAGAACCTTGTCGCCGTAGTCATCGTTGTCCATCTTGATGGCGACGCTCTTCTTGGGTTTGTAGCGGCTGTAGTTACCGATAATGGAAATGCCTGCGTCGATTTCCCAGGTCTTTTCGGTGGTGGAACTTCCGTTTTCGAAGTATTCCACGTGCACGGGGAGTTCGTCGTCCCTCCAGAAATTCGCCTGCTTGCAGGGCTCAGTACATTTGGGGTTGTTGGTGTCATCGCCACCGACCGCCCATCCACCCACCGAGCCCGGATTATTGGTCAGGTCACCTGTAGCGTAAAGACCCTTGGAGGAGTCGAACATATCGGTGTGATTCACGGTCAAGGCTACCACAGGCATCGAGACGTTTTCGCCAATGAAGTAGGTCTGGGTTGTGGTGTCGGCGGCCTTGCCATTCACGAATTCGGAGCAGCGGATAACGGTGTTTTCTGTAATCGGCTTTGCCTGCGTAAGTTGTTCCGAGGCCTGGGTGGGGAAGGAGCCGTCGAAGGTGCAGCGGATTTCGCCACCCTTTTGCGGGGTCGGCGGATCGATGGTCAAGCTGGAATAGAAACCGGCTTTCGGCAGGAAAGATTCCTTGGGTTTGTGGTTGTCGTCGTATTCCTTGAGGCCGCTCGAAGATGAATTGAGAATGTCTCCCGATGATGAAGAATTCGGGTTAGACGGGTCCAAATTCGGGTCCTGGGGGTCGGTGCCGTTGTTTGCCGACGATGAAGACGGCGTGGAACCGTCAGGAATGTTTACCGGAACCGTAACGGTTTCGCCGGTTTCGGGATCGGTCACCTGAATGCCCGGGACTGTCTCGCCGGTTTCAGGATCTACATAGGGAACGGTGGGAATGACTTCGCCCGTTTGGGGGTCAACATAGTAGCCTGTTTCTGGATCAATGTAGGGGGTAGATGGTTCAAGTTCACTGGTCGCAGGATCAGTGATAGAATTCGTATCGTCAGATTTGTCGGAGCAGCCAATGAATAATGTACCGGCAACGAAAAGTGGTAAAAAAACAGATTTTTTTTGCATAAAATGCCCCTTGTAATACAGTCCCAATACACCATAACCTAAACTAATAAGTTTTTGAATGGATGTATCTTTTGTTAAGGTAATTTTTACAGCTATTTTTGCTGTTTTTGATTTGTATCACAACTGTTTAAGAATTTATGGGGCGAAAAGTATCAAAAATTTGTTTCTGTAAAGTTATTTGCGGTTTTTGTGTAAAAATAAATGCCTAAACGCGTGGGTTGAACATATAAAAATGGCGGGCCGAAACCCGCCAAAAATCAGCTGTTTATATCCACTGTTTTTGCTTGTTACTACTTCTTCTCGCACTTGCATTCGGCGATGCACTTGTAAGCGATACCGCCGATCACGCCACCGAGAATCGGGGCGACCCAGAAGAGCCAGAGCTGCTTGATGGCGGCCCCGCCAACGAACACGGCCATAGCGGTAGAGCGGGCCGGGTTCACAGAGGTATTGGTCACCGGGATAGAGATGAGGTGGATGAGCGTGAGGCAGAGGCCGATTGCAATCGGGGCAAAGCCAGCAGGTGCGCGACCGTCGGTGGCGCCCATGATCACGAACAGGAAGATGGCCGTGAGCACGGTTTCAATGAGGAATGCAGAAAGCATGCCGGAGGTCTTGCCGCCAAAGGCGTTCAGGCCGTCCTTGAGGGAATCGGACCAGCCGTTGGTGGCGAAGGCGCCGATGCCTGCGTTGGTGAGGTCGGGGCATGCAATCACGTAGAGGAGCGCTGCTGCGATGATACCGCCGATAACCTGGGCGACGATGTAGGCCGGAGCTTCCTTAGCGGGGAAGCGGCCGCCGGCAACCTGACCGAGCGTGACAGCCGGGTTCAGGTGGCAGCCCGAAATGTGACCGATGGCGTATGCCATGGTGAGCACCGTAAGGCCAAATGCGAGCGACACGCCCACGTAACCGATACCGGTGGTCGGAACGCCGCATGCGAGCACAGCTGCACCGCAGCCGCCAAACACAAGCCAGAAGGTGCCGATCGCTTCGGCAATAGCACGAGTAGAAAGTTTCATTTGAATTTTCTCCATATTGGGGGTTAAGAGTCTTTGTTGAATATAACAAAAAGACCCCGCGAAAAACCGCGGGGCTCTGTAAAGTTTTTTAGCCTTTATTACTTGGCTGCTGCCTTCGGCATCTGCACGGAGATGTGGATGTCCTGCAGCTGCTGGAGGTCCACTTCGCTCGGGCACTGGTCCATCGGGCTAGAAGCGCTGGTGTTCTTCGGGAACGCGATGTAGTCACGGATAGATTCTTCACCTTCCATGGTAGCGACAACGCGGTCGAGACCGAAGGCGAGACCACCGTGCGGAGGAGCGCCGTACTTGAAGGCATCGACGAAGAAGCCGAACTTGGTGCGAACCTGTTCTTCGGAGAGACCGAGCAGGCGGAACACCTTTTCCTGGACTTCCGGGTTGTGAATACGGATAGAACCACCGCCGATTTCCACACCGTTAAGAACAAGGTCATAAGCTTCGGCGTTGCAATCCTTGAGGTTGCCACCGAGCATCATGTCCAGGTGTTCCGGAAGCGGGTTGGTGAACGGGTGGTGCATAGCCATGTAGCGGCCTTCGGTGTCGCTGTATTCGAACATCGGGAATTCGGTAATCCACACAAATTCACGCTTCTTCGGATCGCGGAGACCCTTGATACGGGCGACTTCCAAGCGGAGCTGACCCATAGCGGTTGCAGCAACCTTTTCGGGGCCTGCGATGAAGAACATCATGTCGCCGCACTTGGCACCGACGGCGTCGCGGAGTTCGTTGAGCTGTTCAGTCGTAAAGAACTTGCCGACCTGGGTTTCCACTTCGTCATTTTCCTTGACGCGCATCCACACGAGGCCCTTGGAACCGTACTTGCCCACGTAGGCGGTGAGTTCGTCAATCTGCTTG
>JAFXLS010000051.1 GCA_017530965.1 Fibrobacter sp. | reverse complement strand
TCGCTGTCGGTTTCATTCTTCTCGTGGCGCTTACGATTTCGCCGATTCTATTGAGCTTTGGCAAGGACAAGGAACCGAATGCCAAGGTACTCAAAAAGGGCGATACGCGCATGGGCCTTATCCTCAATTCTCTTGGCCAGTTTGTTCTCGGTCACGGAAAGCCGATTGCAATCGTGTTTGCTGTGATTACGGCGATTTCGATTTATGGTGTCACCAAGATGGAACCCGCTTTTGACGTGGAACGCACGATGGGTCGCAAGGTAGAATATGTGAACAAGATGCTTTACGTTGCCGAATCTGAAATCGGTAGCTTCTACTCTTACGACTTGGTGATTGACTTTGGTACAAACGACAAAGCCAAGGAAGTCGAAAATCTCAAGAAGCTTGAACAATTGCAGGATCATGCGCAAAAGTATCCGTTGACAAAACGTTCCACTTCGATTCTAGACATCTTGAAAGATTTGGACCGTACTTTGAATGAAAACCGTCAGGAAAGGTATGTGGTTCCAGAAACAGAAGAACAGGTGGCGCAGCTCTTGCTCTTGTACGAAAATGCTGGCGGTTCCGAAGCGAGCTACTGGATGGATTACGATTACAAGAAGCTCCGCTTGATGGTCGAAATTTCGAGCTACAACTCCAACGAACTCCAGAAGGAAATCGAGGACTTGCAGAATTTCGCACGCAAGCTTTACCCGGACGCAAAGGTGACTGCCGTAGGAAACTTGCCGCAGTTCACCGCCATGCAGCAGTACCTGGAAGTGGGCCAGATGACGTCGTTCCTGATTTCTGTGGTGATTGTGGCGGTGCTGTTGATGATTGTCTTCGGTAGCATCCGTACGGGTCTTATCGGCATGATTCCGAACATCGCTCCGGGTATTTTTGTGGGTGGTTACCTCGGTCTCTGCAACATTCCGCTTGACATGATGACCGCAACGCTCATCCCGATGATTATCGGCCTCTCGGTGGACGACACGATTCACTTCATTAATCACGGGCACGTGGAATTTGATCGCAACAAGGATTACCGCGAGTCCATTCTCTGCGTATTCCGCACGGCAGGCCCTGCACTCGTCATGACGACCCTCATCATGGTGGCAACCTTCGCTGGCTTTACCACCTCGAAGGCAACACAGATGTTCAACTTCGGTTTCGTGGTATTTATCGGCCTTGTCTCGGCATTGCTTGCCGACCTGTTCGTGACCCCGCTGCTAATCAAGAAGTTCAAGATCTTCGGAAAAGAAAAGTAGAGGAATTGATTCCGCTAAACTGTAGCCAAAGTTAGATTGAGTGAAATAGCAAAAAGCATCGGTAATTTTACCGATGCTTCTTTTGTTTTGAGGTGATTTGGATAGCTTTTTAGAGCAGGTGATTAGGCCTGCAGCAAGGTCTTGCCGAGGTCTTCGCAGGCGGTTTTGCCTGTTGCGTCGGGGGCGTTTTCGATGGCGAGCGGTTCTGCCACAAGCACAAGGCCTGCGGCTTCTGCATCGGCCTTCCACGGATTCATCCATTCGCCGCCACCCCAGCCGTAAGAGCCGAAAAGGGCGACTTTCTTGCCAGAAAGGCTCGGCTTGACGGCTTCGTAGAAGGGCTGGAATTCAGAATCTTCCAGTTCTTCGGCGCCCATGGCGGGGCATCCGAGAGCGTAGCGGCCATATTCGGCCAGCTGATTCTGCGAAAAGTCAGAAACGCTGAATACATCGGCCTGTCCGCCGGCTGCCTTGACGCCATCGGCGATGTACTTGGCCATCATTTCGGTGTTTCCTGTTCCGCTCCAGTAAATGACTGCAACTTTATCCATTGTGTTTCTCCTGTTATTTTAAGTTATAGATCCTTCGACTCCGAACCTTCGGTTCTCCGTTCAGGATGACACGGAGGTTGGATTGCTTTTTTAGTCAACGGCGAGCATGGGTAGCGAGTAGCCGCGTTCAAAAAGAGAACTCATGACCGTAAAACATTTCTTGAAACATCTGAAGAGTTTCTCCGATTCGGCAACGTTGCCGTAAACCTTCCAGTAGCCCGTACTTTTGCTGTTTTTGCCCGCATTCACGATGAAACCCTTGACGTCTTCTAGCGGGTAGCCGAGAAAAAGCCCGATTTCGTGAGGGAAACAATGGCATTTGCTGATACGGTGGGTGAGGTTTGCGATCAAGGCTTCTTCTTCGAAATGCTCATATTCGTATTGCTTCAGAAAATGGCGGTTGTCTGCCGATTCAACCAATTGCTTTAAGAGGTTGCGTCGGTAAACGTACACGAAACTGCGCCCGCAGCGTTCGGCGACAACACGCACGAATATGCCTGACGGATTCAAGTCGCGATTCCAGCGGGCGAGTATGGCGCACATGGGCTCGCGATTATCCATGTCTTTTTCGAGACAGAAGAGGCTTCCGACTTTGCGTGCAGCAAGAGTCGGAGCGCATTGGCGTACAAGCCTGTAATCCATCAAACGTTCTGCGGTCACGGTTTATTTCCTATTCGACTTCCTGTAATTTCAACATGTGGCTGAAAAGTCCTCCCTTCGCCTTGAGTTCGGCGGGGGAGCCGGTTTCAGCGATGTGGCCGTCTTGCAGCACCACGACCTTGTCGGCATTTGCGATGGTGCGCATGCGGTGGGCGATGATGATTACGGTCTTGCCCTTGACAAGCTGCGAAATGCCCTTCTGAATCTTGGATTCGTTTTCGACATCGAGGCTTGCGGTCGCTTCGTCCAGGAGTACGATGGGGGCATCTTTCAAGAGGGCGCGGGCGATAGAGATTCGCTGGCGTTCGCCACCCGAAAGCGTGTCTCCGTTTTCACCGATAACGGTGTCGTAACCTTGCGGCATTTTTTGTACGAATTCGTCACAGCCGGCGAGTTTTGCGACTCGCATGATTTCTTCGTCGGTGGCGTTGCGCTTGCCGATGCGGATGTTATCCTTGATGCTGGTGTTAAACAGAACCACATCTTGGAAGACGATGGAGAAGTTTGTGAGAAGTGTTTCCGGATCAATCAGGCTGATGTCTTCGCCGCCGAGGGTTATCTTGCCGCCTTGAATGTCCCAGAAACGGGATGCCAGTTTGGCGGCGGTCGTTTTTCCGCTACCGCTCGGCCCCACAAGGGCGGTGATTTCGCCCTGCTTTGCCGTAAACGAAACCTTCTTCAAAACTTGCTTGTTTTCGTTGTAGAAAAAGTCTACATCCTTGAATTCGATATCGAAGTTCTGGGGCGCAAATACGGTTACTCCTTCCTGGAGCTTCATCTGGTCCATTTCGCGGAATCGGCGCAGGCGCACATTCACGAAGAACAGTTCAGCGAGGTTGTTGAACACCAGATAAACCGGGTTGTAGACAGTCGCCGCGCACACGATGAACACCAAGTAGGTAAACACGTCGATTTCACCCTTGGTCCAGAGTCGGGCTCCCGTAATCAGCACCGTGGCAAGGCCCATCTTGAGAATGCCTTGCGCCGAATTCAGGAACGAACCCACCTTCACGTCGGAATCCATCTGCGATTTTTCGTAGTTGATGCAGTCTTTGTCAAAATGGTTGAGGTAGGCGGCTTCGCCCGAATACGAGCGGATTTCCTGCACGTTTTCGAGGCCTTCCTGGATGTCTTCCATGATTTCACGACGCATATTGTACGAATTTTCGAACCAGCGGTCCTGAATTTTCTTGGAAAGCGCAATGAGCAATGCTGCTGCGGGCACCACCCAGAAAAGTGCGATAGACATTTTCCAGTTGTAGCAGAACAGCATAATGCCAATTATGGTGACACTTCCGATGGCGGCGAAAAGTTCCGGCACCGCATGCGAGAAAATCATTTCGAGAGCATTGCAGTCGTCCATGATGGTTGATGTCAAGTCCGAAAGGTTCTTCTTGCCAAAGAACGAAAGCGGCAACTTACGAAGCTTTTCGGCAATCGAGACGCGGCGGCGCATGCTTTCGTCATACACGCTGCTGTAAGTTGCGCTGTACGAGAACCTGTAAATGACAAGCATCACGATAAACAGGACTGCTGCAATTCCCACATAGAACAAGGTTCCGTGCGGAGTTTTGCCTGCAAATTCACCAATGCCCATCTGCTCCATCAAAAAATAAAAGAGCATCATCATCGGGAACATGAGCGAAACAAAGTGCAGGAACGTCCAAAAGACGCCGCGAACGAACGTGTGCGAACCTTCTTCCGAAAGTGCAAAGGTATTCTGAACCCACTTATACATTTTCGCCTCCTTCATTATCCTTGGAATTATCGAGGGTCCATGTGACAGACTGCTGGTATTCGGCCCACATCTTGGCATAAATGCCGTTCTTTTCAAGCAATTCGTTGTGCGTTCCGCGTTCAGCGATTTCGCCTTCTTCAACAACGATAATCTGGTCGGCGTTCACCACGCTTGTAAGCCTGTGTGCAATCATAAGCACCGTCTTGCCTGCAGCCAACTTGTGCAATGCTTCCTGAATCAGTCGCTCGTTTTCGGGGTCGGCGAAAGCGGTTGCTTCGTCGAGAACCACGATGGGTGCGTTCTTCAAGATGGCGCGTGCAAGCACCACGCGCTGCTGCTCGCCGCCCGAAAGATACGTTCCCTTGCTACCGATAACGGTGTTGATTCCGTTGGGTAATTTTTCAATGATTTCGCGACATTGAGCGAGGTCGAGAGCCTTATTCACCTGCTCAAGTGTTGCATCGGGCATGCCGTAGCGCACGTTGTCCAGAATGCTCATCTTAAAAAGGCGCGTATTCTGGAACACGAACGAAACGTTCTTCATCAGTTCCTTCGGGTCAATCTGCTTGACCGGAATACCGCCAATAGTAATTTCGCCGCTATCGACGTCGAAAAAGCGCGGCAGAAGTTTTGCAATCGTACTCTTGCCACCGCCCGAAGGCCCGACAAGTGCCACCGTATGGCCCGCCGGTACCGAGAGCGAAATGTCGCTCAATACCTGCTTGTCGGTATCGGGATAGGTGAAGTTCACGTTCTGGAATTCCACATCGAACTTTTGCATCGGTACCGGATTGTCGCATACTTCCAAATCCTTGGTGCGGGCGATATCGTTGATACGGTCAACCGCGATTCCCGCCTGGTTTGTGGCATTGCTCAGGTACATGCTGCGCATCACGCACTGCGAGAACAGTGGCGTCACCAACACGTAAATCATCATGTTCACGATGGTGAGTTTTACATCGCCGTCGTTACCGATAATGAGCGCTGCTGTCGGCACCAGGAACAGCACGAATCCGTTCACGAGAATCGTGTAGATGCAGTAAGGGACCTTCCAGTTGTCGGAATAGGCCGTGACCATCTTGTGGTAAGTCACAATGCTGTTGTAGAAACTCTTGAACGAAAAAATCGTCTGCTGGAAAACCTTGACTACGGGAATCCCACGCACATATTCCACCGCTTCGGAGTTCATCTCTTCGAGTGCCTGCATGTAGCGTTCCATGAATTTGGTTCCCCTGCGGCCAAGGGTGCCCATAATGAACAAAGCGTATGCAATAGGTACCAAAGAGGCAAGGCCGAGTCGCCAGTCGAAAACGAACATCATCACAAGCGCCACGATGGGAATCAGGATGGTGCCCGAAATATCGGGCATTTCGTGCGCGACGAAGGTGTGCGTAATCGCGGCGTTGTCGTCAATAATCTTGCGGAGTTTGCCTGTCGGGTTCTTGTCGAAAAATCCAAGCGGCGCACTCATCAGTTTTTTCATGGCGAATCGACGCAGGTCGCCTTCGAGCCTGAAGGCTACCATGTGCGAGCAGGCGAGGGCCGCAAAGTAGAGCAATACGCTTGTGACCGAGGCGAGAACCGCCCCGATGGAGTAGTCGAAAATCTTGATGTTCGTCATGTCGCCGCCAGAGATAACCTCGCGGACAATGAGCCACATCAGTAAAAACGGCACGAGCCCCGCGATGGCGCTCAATGCCGAGAGAATCAATGCTAGCGGGAACAGCGGCTTTCGCGAACCCATGTATGCGTATAGTTTAGAGAATGTCTTTTTCATAATTATGCAACGTTTGTCATTCTGTATTTTTTCCTGTATTCCTTCGGAGTCATGCCCATCACGTCTTGGAAGGCATGCGCGAATTTGCTTCCGTTGTTGTAGCCGACCGTGCCCGCAATCTCAAGGATTCCCCGATCACATTCGCGAAGCTGCCTTGCCGCACGCTTCATGCGTTCACGGCGAGCATAGGTAAATACAGGGAGACCGAATACGTTCTTGAAGCAGACCTTCATCGCGGTAGGCGGCATGTCGAACTTGTCGGCAAGTTCCTCGATGGTGTAGTGGGAATCGATATTGTCGCAAATGAAGGAACGGATGCCGTAAACCTTTTCCGCCTGGAGCATCGAGATGTTGCAATCGCGGCAGACCGATTCACGCTGAGCGTCCATATTCTTGAGAGTAACCAGGATTTCAAGGAGCCCGAGGCGTCCATATTCCTGACAGACATTTTTCTGTGCATGCGCAAACTTCGAAAAAACTGCCTGGATTTCTTCGTGCGTGTGCACGATAAAGGGCTTTTCGTGAATGTTGAATTTTTTCTGGATGGAATCCAGATCGATGTCGAAGCCCCCGAAATTCTTGCGGATTGCATCTACCGCTTCTTCATAGAACAAGATGATGTCTCCGCAGTAATCTGCCGAACGCTTGAGACCGCTCAAAATCCAACCGTCGCAAACGATCATTTCACCCGGTTCCATGTGGTTGCAGGGCAAGAGCCCTCCAGCCCATTCCACGCGTCCCTGCCGGCAGAATTCCAGAGCAAGTACAGGAACCTTAGAAGAAATTACACCGGCCGTACCGATGTTTTGGCGCCATTCTATTCCAACGATATTTAACATAATAAACCCCTTGGCTTTCGCCTTTATGTTAGTCTTGGCTTAAAAAGTGAGATAAATCTAACTTCATGCAAAAACTTTGTCAAGGCTAACTTATGGGATAAAAAGGTTCATTTCTATAATTTTTTTCTTACGTCCCCCACTTTCTTATGTCTATTTGGAGCCAAAACAACCCATTCGGGATAATTTCTAAAAAAATTTCACATTTCTTAGGCTAATCGGATTTTATGATTTCCATTTGGAGTAGAACGCCATATTTGACATTTCTAAAATGCACCGCAAAATTTATTCAACAAGCGGATTCACAGTAATCCCTACAGGAGCATTCAATGAAATCTAAAATTCTTGCCGCCATAGTGGCGTTATCGACCTGCATGGCCTTCGTCGCCTGCGGAGACGATTCCTCTTCCTCTGCTTCGGACGATCAGGAACTTTCCAGTTCCTCTACCGGAAAATCGGGGAAAGACGCTAAATCCAGCAGTTCTTCCAAGAAAGAAAAGAACAGCAGCTCGTCCAAGAAAGAAAAGAACAGCAGCTCGTCCAAGAAAGCAGAAAAGGGCGCATACACTCGCGATTTCGTAACAGCCATTGCTGCCGGCAACACCATGTTCATTGGCACCATGTCGCTGGACCACACGGACGATATCGGCAAGGACTTTATCGAAGTCGGTACCCGTGCAGGCGTAGTCTACTATGAT
>JAFXLS010000050.1 GCA_017530965.1 Fibrobacter sp. | reverse complement strand
TGGTCGGTACGATGGGGCGCCGACACCGTGATGGACCTTTCCACCGGAAAGCACATCCACGAGACGCGCGAATGGATTATCCGCAACAGCCCCGTCCCTATCGGCACGGTGCCTATTTACCAGGCGCTCGAGAAGGTGAACGGCAAGGCCGAAGAACTCACGTGGGAACTGTACCGAGACACGCTTATTGAGCAGGCGGAACAGGGCGTGGACTACTTCACGATTCACGCGGGCCTGTTGCTGGAACACATTCCGCTGACCGCGAAGCGCACCACAGGCATCGTGAGCCGCGGCGGTTCCATCCTTGCCTTGTGGCAGATGCGCCACCACCAGCAGAACTTCTTGTACACGCACTTCCGTGAAATTTGTGAGATTCTTGCCGCCTACGATGTGGCAGTCTCGCTCGGCGACGGGCTTCGCCCGGGGTCGTTGGCCGACGCCAACGACGCGGCCCAGTTCGGTGAACTGGACACGCTCGGCGAGCTCACGAAGATTGCCTGGGAATACGGCGTGCAGGTGATTATCGAAGGCCCGGGTCACGTGCCCATGCACAAGATTCAGGACAACATGGCGCGCCAGCTCGAAAAGTGCCACGGTGCCCCGTTCTACACGCTCGGCCCCCTCACCACCGACATCGCTCCCGGTTACGACCACATTACGTCGGCCATCGGCGCGGCACAAATCGGCTGGTACGGCACCGCGATGCTCTGCTACGTGACGCCCAAGGAACACCTCGGCCTCCCCGACCGCGACGACGTGCGCGCGGGTGTGGTCACCTACAAGCTCGCCGCCCATGCGGCCGACCTTGCAAAGGGCCATTTCGCAGCCCAGTTCCGCGACGACGCCCTTTCGCGCGCCCGCTTTGACTTCCGCTGGAACGACCAGTTCGCGCTTTCCCTGGACCCCGAAAAGGCCATAGAATTCCACGACAAGACGCTCCCCGGCAGCCAGGCCAAGGCAAGCCACTTCTGCAGCATGTGTGGTCCGAACTTCTGTTCAATGCGCATCACGCGCGCCGTGCGGAATTTCGTTGCGACCGGCGAAGTTGGCGACGTCTAAAGCCCGCGCATATTCTTTTAAAACACAAATCCCCTGGACACTCGTCCAAGGGATTTTTTAATTACTGTTGTCGCGGCTGTGTGGGAGCATTTTTTTCGGTTTGCGCAGCCTCTTTCGGAGGCACCTTGTTTTTCACGCACCTGAGCGAATAAGCGTTCCCGTCGAAATCTTCTTCGTTCTTGAAATCATCTTTACTGTTCACGACATACCAGTAAGCGGCTCCCGAACCAGCACCGCCTTCGGCCGCCCAGAAATACGCACTCGTTCCAAGTTCCGTATATTCGCCATCGTTGCGGAATCGAATCCCCGCCGGCAAGGCGTTAAAGCCGCTCGCATTGTTGTTCTTGGTCATATCCCCCTGAGCCCAGCCTTCGCGGCTCTTAAGAGCAGCAGCCAATCCCTTGCGCTTGTTGATTGCAAACTGCCCCAGGCGAACCCATTCCTCTTGCCGCGGGATATGCCAGCCATCAGGACAAATTCCCTGATGTTCTTCGACAACGGCCCCCTGCGACACGCTATCCAGCGAATTTTCGATAAAGTCTTCGGGCAAGCGCATTGCCACATGCCACGGATAAAGCCTTCCGTAATTGCGGCAACGGATATCCTTGTCCTCGTAGCAGAAACTTCCCGGAGCGGCAAAGCGCAAGTTCTCGGCCATCCAGACATCCTCGCCCACAGCTAGAGTCTTGTAGCGGTTATCGTCTCGTTTGTCGTAAATCGAAGTACTATCGTAAATTTCATCGATATCGGGCGGATTCATCAAGCAACGCACCGGATACGCCATATTCTTCAGACTCGAATCCATCACGAAGTCATCGTTGTTGTTTGGAAGTTTCCAAACAATCGCCCGCGACGAATCAAGTTCATTCACCGTCCAGAATCCCGTAAAGGTTCCAATTCCAGAATACGCCGAAATGGTATCAGCGGAATCGCGCACACCTGTTGCAAGCGCCGTAAATCCGAAACCATTTTCGCCCATGAGCGCAAGATCACTTTCTAGCCAGGTTTCTCGGGCACGCAAGTTCGTACCCACGCCCACAGCATCGTCAATATCCTTCAGGTAAATATTGAGCCTGTAAAAATCAAGCGAAGTCGGCACATGCCAACCGTTGGGGCAAACGTCCTTCATCTTGGACTTTTCCGTAATATTGGTAGCGGCCTTCCACGTATAAAGGCGCCCAAACCGTTCACAATTTTCTTCCCTGTCATCGTAGCAGTAGCTACCCGGAACATTCACGTTCAAGTTATTGACCATCCACACTTGATCGCCAATATGAATCGTAAGCACGGTTTTATTCTGAACATTGACCACCTGCGGAATCACCTTCGGGCGAGGTGGCGGAGGAGGTTCCTTAAAAGGATAAACCTTATTTTCAATACAGCGAATAGAGGCACCATCATCTTTAGACGCGTAGATTTTGTCAAAAGACCTTGAATCGTACAATACACTCCAGTAAATAGCCCCAACGTTGTCTACCTCAGACGAAGACCAAAACTGCGCCGAAGACCTCAAATCCATAAAACCGGTATATTCGTTACGCACACCCGCCGGTAAAGCATTAAAACCGAACTCATCGGACCCCGCAGGCACGCGCAATTCCTTTTCCCACAAGTCGGGCGACTTAAGGCTCAAACCGACACCATCGCTCTTTCCGATTCGCCCTACATAACGCTTTAGAGTAACCCAATCCTTATTGGCCGGCAAACGCCACCCTGCAGGGCAAGCATCATGATACGTTTTCCACTCCTTTTTGGAAAAATCAATGTCTACAATGGAATGGTTGTTGTAATAATCTACAAGACGCATCGCCATGGCCCAATCATAGAGTCTGCCATACGTTTCGCAATTGTAATCCTTATTGTCGTAGCACCAACTCCCCTTCACGTTAAACCGCAAATTTTCAGCAAACCAGCGTTGGTTACCGATTTGCACCGTCTTATAGACACGACCATCGCGTTTGTCCTTAAAATCGGGCATTTTCAGGACATGCGCACTCGCAAGCCCCGCCAAACTAAACAACATCACCAATAAAAACGCCTGTATCTTCATTTTCGCCCTCTTACCAAGCAATATATACTCAAAAACGCGCAAAAGACAAACTAACGTAAACTTTTTTATTCCAAACAAAAAAGCCCCCGGCTTTTGACCGGAGGACTTTTTTGCAGGTCTGGATCCTTCGCGACCTGCGGTCGCTCAGGATGACGCTTCGCGTCAATTACACTGCACCTTGCCACTTCATGGCATCGGCAACCTTGAGGAAGCCAGCGATGTTTGCACCCATGACGAGGTTCTTCTTGTCGCCATACTTTGCAGCAGCGCCAGAAGCAGCCTTATAGATGCTCTTCATGATGCCTTCGAGCTTAGCGTCAACTTCTTCGAAAGTCCAAGAGAGACGTTCGGAGTTCTGAGACATTTCGAGACCAGAGGTAGCCACGCCACCAGCGTTAGCAGCCTTGGCAGGTCCAAAGAGAACGCCAGCCTTCTGGAAGGCTTCGATAGCTTCCGGAGTAGACGGCATGTTTGCACCTTCGGCAACGGCCTTCACGCCGTTAGCGATAAGGGCCTTAGCACCTTCGAGGTCGAGTTCGTTCTGAGTTGCGCACGGGAGAGCGATGTCGCACTTGACAGTCCAAACGCCCTTAGAACCTTCGTGGTATTCAGAACCCGGAACGAGCTTGGCGTATTCGCTGATACGAGCGCGCTTGTTGTTCTTGAGGTCAAGAACGATGTCGAGGTTGATGCCGTTCGGGTCGTAGATGTAGCCGTTGGAGTCGGACATGGTCACGACCTTGCCACCGAGCTGAGTAGCCTTCTGGCAG
>JAFXLS010000049.1 GCA_017530965.1 Fibrobacter sp. | reverse complement strand
GTCAACAACGTGCGGAAACGCGCCAGCTGCTGCTGAGTCGGCAGTTCTCCGTAAATCAGAAGCCAAGCGGTTTCGGGGAAGGTTGCCTTTTCGGCCAGGTCTTCGATACTGTAGCCGCGGTAACGCAGGATTCCGTGTTCGCCGTCCACGTAAGTGATGGCGCTTCGGGTGCTACCGGTGTTCAGGTAGCCGTAATCCAAGGTCACCAGGCCGGTTTCCTTGCGGAGTTTGCAGATGTCGAGACCGTGTTCGTTTTCAGCACCTTCAACAACAGGGAGCTCGATGCTCTTTCCGTTGTAACTTAAAATGGCGTTGTCGGACATTATTCCTCCAGGAGGTACGGGTTCCCGCACCTTACTTCATCTTCAAAATGCAATTATAGATATTGTCGAAGAGCTTGGGAAGCTTTTCGGTCGGAACGGCAGAGAATGCGAGGCGGATCAGGCCAGAAAGCATGATGGTGCCCGTGCTGTAGTCCTTGATGAGTTTTTCGCGGAGCTGTTCTGCGTCGACGCCCTTCGGCTTGATGCACATAAAGTAACCGCTGTTGCACGGCATCGGGTCGAAGGCGTCCTTGTATTCCGGATGGGCGGCCAAGACTTCCTTGATGATGTCGTAGCGCTTCTTCAAAGTGGCGTATTTTTCGGCCTTCTGCTGGGCGTATTCCGGGCTCTGGTAAGCGGCAAGCAGAATCTTCTGGCTGATGGAGGGACCGTTCGAAATGTTGCCACGGACGGTGCCGGCGGCCTTGTCTTCCATGGCCTTGAGTTGTGCTTCGGTTGCACCCTTGAAGCCAAAGCTCATGAAGCCCACGCGGAAGCCCCATACGTAGTCTTCCTTGGTCGGGCCGTCGAGCTTGACGGCGAGGAGGTTTTCGTGAGCGTCCACGAGCTTCACGAACAGGGATTCCTTGGTCACGCCTTCTTCGTACACCAGTCCGAAGTAAGCGTCGTCGAGGAGAGCCACCACCTTGTTGCCCTTGGCGGCACATTCGGTGAGAATCTTGGCGATTTCAACCGCTTCCGTTTCGGTAGCGGTGTAGCCGGTCGGGTTGTTCGGGAAGTTCAGGAGCACGACCTTCTTGTCACCCTTGCTGGCTTCGAGTGCGGCCTTGAGGGCTTCGGTATCGAAGCCGCCGTTCTTGAAGGTGTTGAAGGTCTTGATCTTGGCGCCGCGGGCATTTTCGAACACGAGTTCGTAGTTGTCCCAGTACAGGTCCGGGATAATCACTTCGTCACCGGCGTCGAGGAACAGGTAGCCGGCGCAGCTGATGGCGTGGGTGAGGGCGCAGGTCACGACCGGCGTGCTGAAGTTCTTGTTTGCAAGCGTCGGGTTCTTGATAATGACCTGCTTCTTCCATTCCTTGCGGAGGTCCGGGTTACCGAAGCTCGGGGCGTAGAGGAAGGACTGCTTGGGCAGATTCAGGGACTTGAGAACGCAATCCAGCACGAGCGGAGAGCCGTCGTCTTCGAGAGCGGTTCCGATGGTGGCGTTGATTTCGGAGCCCTTGGCTTCGGCGCCCTGGCCCAAGATTCCCTTGCGGGGGAAGAAAATCGCCTTGCCCTGTTCAGAGAGCATGTCGAGAACTTTGCAGCCGTTTGCAGAAAGTTCTGCATTCAGAGCCTGTGCTAAAGGATTGTAGTTCATGGTTTGTGTCCTTTTAAATTTTTGCGGGTGCAAAAATAGAAAAATTTGGGATATTTCCCACCCTGTTCGCCCTGGCTTGGCCAGGAATCGCCTGTTCTGACGGCTAAATAAGCAAAAAAATATTTTTTGAAAACAGTAATTACAGATTTGCTTGTTTGCCGTGACGCAAAACACTGAATATTGCAAAAAATGTAAAGTTCCTTGTTTTGCAAAATGAATTAATTTATATTGAAGGGGGGTTAGGAGGCTTATATGAGAAAGGTTCTTGTTGGTGCGTCTGCACTTTCGCTTATATTTTTGGCTTGTGCCGCCGATTCTTCGTCGGGTTCTAACGGGAGTCATGTTTCAGCAGGATCCAAAAATGTTGACCTTCTGATGGTTAGCAAATGCCTTGACAACGGTTTGGGCGGCTTGGCCAAAAGGGCTGATTCTGGCGAACTCGACAAGGCGTATCTGACTCAGGACGAAGATGGTAACTACCAAATCCTGGTCCCAGAATTGAGCGACTATTGCGGTATTGATGCACAATTTAAGTCAAAACGTTCGGGTGATACCTTGGAAATCTGGTTCAATTTGGAAGAAGCTGCCGTGACAAGCTGCATGTGCGCCAAGGATCATCTGTTCAATATTAAGGCAGACGATGCTGATGCCAAGTATTTCAAGTACTCTGGCGATGTATTCAAAGTGACTTCTGAAGCTGCGCCTGTAAGGCCCGAGATCGAGGAACCGACTATTCCCGATGTGCCGGAATTTTCCGAATCGGATCCGCATCAAGAGGTTACGGATGTCATCGGCCTTTGTAGAGCCGATACGGAAGAAAATGAAAAACTCCTGAGCAATAAATTTCTTAATGCTGATGATTGGGGTGATTTTTTGGAAAGGGATTCCAGCAAAACAATTTCTTTTGCAAGAACGCATTCTGACGGCGAAAATGTTGTGTTGGTCTTTGAAGCAACGTTTAGTTGCGATGAAAAGGTTACGAGTGTTAAAGTATTCCCTTCGGGTGATACGCTGTACGTGAAGCCTAAAATAACGAAACTGGAATCCGTGAAATTAGAACCGAATGAAGGTTGCGAATGCATTACGCGTGCGGCTTTCAAACTCAAAAACGAAGGCGTTTATGCCGATGCCAGGTACATGGTTTTCGGAAACCATATGGAACGTGTGTATACGCTGAAAACAGGAACTAAACAATAATCATAACCGACTCCTTGGAATGATTAGCGCACCCCTTCGGGGGTGCGTTTTTGCTAAACCTCGCCGATACGGGTCATTTTAAGGAGCGGCATACCGGCATCGCGGCATTCGGCAAGATTCACGTCGAAATCAATGCTCCAGTCGTTGAAATCTTCTTCGTCTTGTAGCATTTGCTGAACGTGCATGATTTCGCCTTCGTAGGTGACAATCGTATGGTGCAGCGAGCGGCCTTCGACATCGAGACGGAAATTGTGATGCTCCGCAGTGTAGGCTACCATGATTTCCATAAGGCTGTTTTCGGTCCAGGGTTTGCCTTCGCCGTCCACGAGCATCTGTCCTTCGGCCAGGTCGTCGGCAAGCATGTCGAGAACATCGCCGTAGGCCTGCTTCTGGAGCGCCGACATAAGCTGGAATATGCGCTGGCGTACCATGACGATAAAGCGCTTCTTGTCGTAGGTGATGTCGGCGGCCACCTTGTCGGCCCCGAAGGCGGTTTCGAGTGCTGTGGCTCCTGCGGCTTCCATGCGCTTCTGATAATCTTCGGGATGGGCCATCTTTTCCCATTCCTCAAGAAGACTCGAGTCGGTACGGCGAATCATATCACCGAGGTAATCCTGCATATCGAGGAGTTCCTCATTCTTGTAGCCGTCGGGAACGGTCTGGCTGAGCACCTTGTAAACGCTGTTCAGGTGCCGCAGCAAGATTGCTTCCATACGCTGCAGGCCGTACTGCTTGACGTACCCGCTAAAAGTGCTGAAGTTTTCGAACATCTCACGCACGATGCTCTTGGGCTCGATGTTGACATCGACCCACGGGTGTTCTTCGGCGAAAGTGTTGTAGGTGTCGTAAATAAAATCGCGGAGCGGCTTGGGGTATTCCACTTTCTCGATTTCTTCCATGCGTTGGTTGAATTCCATACCTTGCGCCTTGAGTTCGTCGAGGCGGGCGTTGCGAGCCTTGTTCTGCTGAATGCGCAAGATTGCTTCGGGATTTTCAACGATACTTTCGCATAAAGTAATTACATCGAGAGCGTATTCGGGGCTTTCTCGGTCCAGTTTCGGAAGCGTATCGACCACGTATAGCGAAAGCGGCTGGTTCATGGAAAAGTCGTCCTGCAAGTCCATATTCACACGGAGCTTGCTGTAACCCGGCGCAATCGGCGTCACGAATTCGATGATATTCTTCTTGACGAGGCTCTTGAAAAGCTGGAAGGCGCGGTGCTGCAACTGCTTTTTGCTGGAAACGCTTTCGTGGCAATCTTTGAGCAGGTTCCGCATGGCGGTACAGCCATCGGTGGGGCGGCTCAGGATGTTCAGGAGCATTCCGTGATTCACCTGGAAACTGGAAGTTAGCGGTTCCGGCGAAGCGGCGATCAATCGTTTGTATGTACTTTCGTCAAAAGGAACGTAGCCGTGTTCAGGCGGTTTCTTTTTCTGGAATTTTTTGCCCGTCTGTTTCGTCTTCGCTTCGAGTTTCAGGTTCTCGATGACGTGTTCGGGAGCCTGCGCCACTACATAACCGATGTCGTCAAATCCCTTGCGGCCTGCACGGCCGGCAATCTGATGAAAATCGCGGGCGGTCAGAATTGCCGTCTTGTCGCCGCTGTACTTGCAGAGCTGCGTAAACAGCACTGTTCGAATGGGGACGTTGACACCAACGCCCAGCGTATCGGTGCCGCAAATGACTTTGAGTAATCCTTTTTGTGCGAGTTTTTCGCAGAGAATGCGGTACTTGGGTAGAAGTCCCGCATGATGCAAACCGATGCCCTGCTTTAGCCAGCGTTTGACTTCGGGGCCGTAGGGGCTGCTGAAGCGCATTTCTTTAATCGCTTCGTTTATGGCCTGCTTTTCTTCTTTCGTGCAGAGATCAAGGCTCATGAAATTCTGGGCGTTGGTCGCCGCGGCGGCCTGCGTAAAATGCACCACGTAAACGGGTGCTTTGTCGCCTGAAACGAGCTTTTGCACCGTATTCGAAATTTCGGTTTCAGAGTAACTGAAGTCAAGCGGTACAGGCCTTTGGCTAGAACGTACCGTCACCGATTCGCGGCCCGTATGTTTTGTCATGTCGCGTTCGAAAAACTCGGTAGCGCCTACGGTGGCGCTCATGAGTAGGAATCGTGACTGCGGAAGTGTCAGCAGTGGCACCTGCCAGGCAACACCGCGTTCCTTGTCGGAATAGTAATGGAATTCGTCCATCACCACATCGGTAATCGTAAGCTGCTCGCCTTCGTTCAGCGCCATGTTGCTTAAAATTTCCGCCGTACAGCAAAGAATCGGAGCGTCGTGATTGACGGTCGCATCGCCCGTGGAAAGTCCCACATTCTCGGCGCCGAATTCCTTACAGAGCGCCATCCATTTTTCGTTGACCAGCGCTTTGATGGGGCAGGTGTAAACGCTGCGGCGTCCATGAGCCAAGCTGTCGAAATGAAGCGCCAGGGCTACCATGGATTTGCCGGAACCCGTGGGCGTGTTCAAGATGACGTTTTTCCCGTCCAAAAGTTCGAGGATTGCTTCTTCCTGAGCGGGGTAGAGTGTTGTTCCACGGGATTCCGCCCACGCCATAAATGAGTCTAGAAGCGATTCTGCGCCTTCTCCGGCTTTGAATGGGACTGGGGGTAAGAAATCTTTCAGAATTTTGTGGGCGTTTTCACTCATAAGGCCAAAGATAGTTTTTAGGATGACCTCTGTTTTTTCTAAATTTAAAAAAAATTTGTGGTAGAGGATAACTGTTTATGGCATCGACGAAAAAAGAAGAAACGGACCTTAGTGAATTGTTGAAAGAGCTTGCTAAGAACTGGTACATTATGGTACCTAGTATTTTACTTGCTGGGGTAGTAGGTGTTTTTGTTGCCATGTGGATTCGACCAGTGTATCAAGTAGATGCCTTGTTGCAAATTGAGTCGAAGAACAATAAAAGTGCCGGCTTGATGGGGGGGCTTGGAAATCTTTTTGCAACGAGTAGTCCCGCTGAAACGGAAATGGAACTCATTAAGAGTCGTCAGGTGATGGGTTCTGCTGTCGAAAAAATGCGTCTTGACTTATCTGCAGAACCGTTGAACAAGTTGGATCGGTTGCTACATCAAGAAGGTCGCATTGACCTTATGAATTTTAGTTACAACAAGGATCTTTTGCCGTCCGATTTTCGCGATGAGCCCTGGCATCTTGTTGCGAAGGATTCTTTGGGTAATTTTGATCTTTACGACTATAAGGATAGTCTTGTGCTTTCGGGCGAGGTCGGAAAGACGTATCATTTTGTTTATGCGGGTGATTCTGCTTCGTTTGGTATTTTTAAGGCAGATGTTCGCGAAGGTCAAGATTTTGCAATTTCCAAGTACAAAAGACTTGATGCTATTGGTAAGTTCCGTTCGGCATTTAATGTTAAAGAAAAAGGGAAGAAAACGGGTATCCTTGAGTTTTCTTATCAAGACATCTATCCAGATCGTGGTGTAGAAGTCTTGAACGAAGTGGCGTCGTCTTATTTGCGTCAGAATGTGGAAGAACGCAATGCTGAAGCCCAGAAAACCTTGGAATTTCTCGAAAAGCAGTTACCCGATGTCAAGGCTCAGATGGATTCTTCTCTGTTGAATCTCAATACCTACCGCAATCAAGTCGGTTCTGTTGACATTAATGCGGAAACCCAGTTGGTTCTTCAGCGCCGTATGAGGTTGCAACAGGATATTCTTGCCTTGCAACAGAAAAAGCAAGAGGCTATCCGATTGTTCCATGCGGAACACCCGACGGTGAAAACTCTTGAAGATCAGGAAAACGCTTTGAAGCGAGAACTTGCGGGCACTTCTAGCGAAGTGAAGAAACTCCCTGCAACTCAGCAAGAAGTACTTAAACTCCAGAACCAGGTGGAATTGACCAAGGTGATGTATACATCGTTGTTGAACAATATCCAGCAGTTGCGTCTGGTGTCTGCTGGTGAAGTTGGTTCTGTACGTATTGTGGACTTTGCAGAACAGGTGACTAAGCCCACTAAACCCAAAAAGCGTGTGATTCTTTGCATTGCGTTGTTCATTGGATTCTTGTTTGGTGCAATGATTGTATCAATCAAGTCTAAGTTTAGCAGCGGCGTGAAGAGCTCTTCGTTTATTGAAAAGGAAACGGGCTTTACGGTTTATGCTAAGGTGCCTAAGGGTAACCCGAAGGGAACCAAGGGAACCAGGCCCCTTGCTGTGGTGGAACCCGATGATATTGCAGTGGAATCGTTGCGTGCGCTTCGCTCGTCTCTGGAATTCTCCATGATGGATGAAGGCGGTTCCGTGATTGGTGTGAGCGGCCTTATCCCGGGCGTTGGCAAGAGCTTCGTGTCGGTAAACTTGGCAGCCTTGTTCGCTGGTCTTGGCAAGAGGGTTTTACTGATTGATGCGGACTTGCGTAAGGGTAGACTCCACAAGGAATTCGGTATCAAACGTAGTAACGGGCTTTCCCAGGTGTTGCTCCGCGAAGTGAAGGTGGAGGACGTAGTCTTTAAGACTGAAGTTGAAAATCTGTTTGTTATGCCGTGCGGCAATGTGCCTGCTAATCCGGCGGAACTGCTTGGCTCTAAGCATTATGCAGAATTGATTGAACAGTTCAAGAATGATTATGATCTTGTGATTGTCGATACGCCGCCGATTATGTTGGTAACGGATGCCGCCTTGGCTTGCCGTGTTGCGGCTCAGATTGTGATGGTCATTGAATACAACAAGCATTCTATCGAAGCGATCAAGGATGGCATGGCGCAGATTCTTAAGGGTAATTCCAGTGCCCATGCATCGATTGTGATTAATAAGTACGAACATAGCCGCACCGAAGGGTATGGCTACAAATACGGGAAGTACTAATGAAAGGAATTGTTCTCGCCGGGGGCTCCGGTACCAGGCTCTACCCGCTGACCATGGTGACTAGTAAGCAGCTTTTGCCTGTTTACGATAAGCCTATGATTTATTACCCGCTGTCGACCTTGATGCTTGCGGGGATTCGCGATATCCTGATTATCTCGACTCCGACGGACTTGCCCAACTTTGAACGTTTGTTGGGTGATGGTTCCTCCATGGGCTTGAACCTGAGTTACAAGGTGCAGCCCAGTCCTGATGGCCTTGCCCAGGCCTTTATTCTGGGTGAAGAATTTATCGGTAATGACTGCTGCGCCATGGTGCTTGGCGATAACATTTTCTACGGTAACGGTTTTAGCCCGCTTTTGAAGGCTGCCGTGAAGAATGCCGAAGAAAAGGGCCGCGCAAGTGTGTTCGGTTACTATGTGGAAGACCCGGAACGCTTTGGCGTGGTAGAATTTGACGATGCCGGCAAGGTAATTTCGGTGGAAGAAAAACCGAAGGAACCCAAGAGCAACTATGCAATTACCGGTCTCTATTTCTACGACAACCGCGTGTCTGCATACGCTAAGGCTCAGAAACCGAGTGCCCGTGGCGAACTTGAAATCACGGACTTGAACCGCGTGTATTTGGAAAAGGGCGAACTCGACGTGAAACTCTTGGGTCGTGGTTTTGCTTGGCTTGATACCGGAACTATGGACAGCCTGATTGAAGCGGGCGAGTTCGTGAAGATGGTGGAAAATCGCCAGGGCATTCAGATTTCTGCAGTTGAAGAAATTGCCTACATTAACGGCTGGATTACCAAGGACAAACTCTTGGAGTCTGCTGCCAAGTACGGAAAGTCTCCTTACGGCCAGCACCTGCGCAAGGTTGCCGAAGGCAAGATCCGCTACTAATTAAATTGCGGGCTATTGAAAAAAAGCCTGGTATAAAAACCAGGTTTTTTAATATGGTAGACCGGCTTGCGATAGAGCCGAACGGTCTTCTGTGAGTTGCGTTTTCTACGGTAGTTCGCCGCCGATCAATTCCATCTGCTTTTTGTAGATGTCCTTGCAGGCGTTTTCGCCGAGGTCAAGGAGCGTGTTGAGCATGTTGCGGTCAAAGCTGGCGTGTTCGCCGGTGCCCTGCACTTCGATGAAATTCTTGGCGTCTTGCATCACCACGTTCATGTCCACATCGGCTGCGGAATCTTCCACATAGCAGAGGTCGCAGAGCGGCTTGCCTGCGACAACGCCGACGGAAATCGCTGTAATGCCGTGTTGCAGAATCTGGGCGGTAATGCCGAGGCGTTCCTTGATTTTCTTAAGAGCGAGCGCAAGGGCTACGAAGCCGCCGATAATGCTTGCGGTACGGGTGCCGCCGTCGGCTTCGATCACGTCGCAGTCGACCACGATAGCGTTTTCACCGAGGGCTGCAAGGTCGGCTGCGCCGCGCAGCGAGCGGCCCACCAGGCGCTGGATTTCTTGAGTGCGGCCGCTCGCGCCCTTGCGCTCGCGTTCCACACGCTTGCCTGTACTCTGCGGGAGCAGGCTGTATTCAGCGGTAATCCAACCGGTGCCTTTGCCGGCAAGCCAGTCTGGAACCTTCGGGAGAAGCGTCGCGTTGCAGATGACGCGGGTGCGGCCCATTTCAATCAGAACGGAACCATCGGCGCTCGAAATAAAGCCCGTGGTCATTTTGAGGTTGCGGTATTCGTCAAACTTTCTGTCGGTACGTTCGTAAGCCATATTCGGCCTCCTAATATTTCAAAGTTTCAATCACGCCCTTCTTGAATGTGCCCAGGATGTACATCTGGCTCGTATAGTTCTTGAGCTCGGCGAGGGCGGCCTGGGCGCGTTCTTCGTTTACGTTTGCTTCGAAGGATACGTGAAAAATGTATTCCCACGGTTTGTCCGGGTGCGGCCTGCTTTCGCAGCGGGTCAAGTTGATGCCGCGCTTGGCGAAGCATCCTAGCGCATTGTAAAGCGCACCCACCGCATTGTTGTCGGCGAGTTCGAAAAGCATGGTGGTCTTGGCGCCTTCAACCGTATCGAATGCAGCGGGAACCTTTTGGATACCGTAGAAACGGGTGAAGTTCGTACCCTTCAAATTTTCGAGGCCTGCCTTCAAAATGTCCAGGTTGTAAATCTTTGCGGCATAAGCGCTCGCAATGGCACCTTCGTCTTTTGCCTTGCGGGCGGCGAGTTCTTCGGCAGAACCAGCGGTATCGAATGCCGGAACCGCCTTGATTTGCGGGTTTTCAGCAAAGAACTTGGAACATTGGGCGAGAGCCTGCGGGTGGCTGTAAACGCGCTTGAGGTCAGCGAGCTTGACTCCCGGCATCACGCACAAGGTGTGTTCGATGCGGAGCATGACTTCGCCTACAATACGGTGACGCCACTTGTAAAGTAAATCGTAGTTGGCCTCGATCGAACCTGCCGTCGAGTTCTCGATAGGAATGGCGCCGCCGTCAGCTTCGCCTGTTTCAATCGCTTGGTAGATTTCTTCGAATGTGTCCATCGGGAGCGTTTCGATGTCTTCGCCAAACAGGTAATGTGCGGCGCAGTCGCTGTAGGCTCCCTTACGGCCTTGAAATGCAATTTTTTTCATAGCTAAAATTTACTTAAATCTTCTGGCGCCTTGGTACTTGTGGCCCCAGTACTTGTCTTGCATGGGCGAAATCATGACGCCCTTGCTTGTGCTGGCGTGAATAAATCGGTCTCCGCGCAAGTAAATTCCTACGTGGTCGATTTTCCAGAGGCTTCCGAAAAACACGAGGTCGCCTTCTTTCAGGCTCCCGCGGCTGACAGATTTTCCGCGGCTATCCTTGTACATTTTCGAAGAACTATGGTCCAGGGCGATGTTGTAGTAGCCCTTGTACACCTGCATTACGAATCCGGAACAGTCTGTCTTTGTCTTGGTGGCTTTTCCGTATACGTATTTGGCTCCCATCCATCCGCGAGCGTAAGTTTCCAGGTCACTTTTGGGGGCGGATTTCTGTGCGGCCTTGGCGGTTTCTTTCTTTTTGATTGCTGCTCGAGCTTTCTCGGCGGAATTTAGGTGCCTGTTGGAATCCGGGGGCGCTTCTTGAGCCGTTTCTTGCGCTGGAATAACTTGCGGTTCTTCTTTCGGTGGTACGGTTTCGCTTGCCGGTACGGGCTTGTAGTCTCCGATGTTGCGGTCGTAGCCCGTGCGCACCGGGAACGAGCATCCGATATACCACAGGCATGCGCTTGCGAGTATGAACGGAACGAGTCGGTATAGCGAAAACATCAAGCGAAATGTAATTAAATCAAGACTATATGCATTAAGCGTTCAATGGATTTGGTGACTTTGGACACCTTTTTTTGCGGATTGCTGAATCATCGATTTTTTCCTGTGGACTGTTTTATTTAAACAAAGTATATTTTTGTCATGGATTTGAAATCAATTCCACTTGATGTGATCATGTTCAATTCTCGCGAAGAAATTGTACAGATGCTTGACGAATACACGACCGAATAAAAAGAGCTTGTTGTAGTTAAAATATGATGCGTTTTGTTCTGCTTTTATGTGTTGCGTCTTTAACGTCGCTTTTTGCAAAGGAACCGAACGCCGGTTCTTCGCCTGATTTGGATGTTTGCGAATTTGACTTTTTCCTTTTGGATCATTTTGTGCAACCAAAGTTGGCCGAAGTTCCTGCGGTGTTGGACTACCTGGTAGAAAATGCTCCTAATGTTAAGAATGAATTGTGCAAAGATAAGTCTAAACAAAAAGGGCTGACTTACAAGGCTGGGAAACTTTATTCCACCAATCGTGAAGGCTCTGCAGCTATTCCTAAGGTGAGTACAAGATATTTTGGCTTTGAAGGTAATGAAGTTGATGGTCGTAAACTGACTGTAGAAGACAATGCTGCCTATAACCTAGTTCTGGATTACATGGTTGCAAAGTATGACGGCTTCTATGCGCTTGCCAAAAAGACTTCTTTACAGACAAATTCAAGGCTGACAACAGGCGGCTTTCTTGAATATATGCTTGAGTATCGGGTTACCCCAGGTACCGTAACCGGTGTGGCAACAGAAGTAACTTTGCCTCCTCCTGCAATTGCTGCCGATGCGGCAGCCTCGTGGGCATCACTTTGGATACAGAAAGAAAGCCCCTATGAGCGCGACAGCTATTACGAATTTGATTACAGCTGGCTGTTAGTTGCCCGTGACAATTTTCTGGCTCGATACCCCAATAGCCGTTACCGTAACGCATTGAATGCTTTGATTAACGAAAAAATTGTTGCAGAATTGTATAACGCCGATAAAAAGAGTGGGGTACTTTCTCTTGGCGTAGGACTTTCGGTGGGTAAGACTATTAAAAGTTCGTCTCTTGATCTTATCAATGAAACTTTTACTTTCTCTCTTCCCAATGGGCGTGTTCAAGTCTATAGTTTTGTCTTTGAAATTCAAGCGGATGTCCTTGTGGCGGATCGTATTTCTGCTTCGGGATTAGATGTTATGATCGGGCCGACATTTGAGTTCGATGACGAATATGCCGTTGATGTTCTTGCGGGCTTGGGCTTTGAAGAAATTGATGCAGATGAAGATACCACCATGAGCCTTGCTTTCATGGGGGGTGTTCAGGCGTTGCGAAGACTGCCCCTTGGCGATATGGCGTATATCGTTCCCAGGTTGCAATGGCTTGTAAAGACATTCAAATTTGACGATCCGATAAAGAACCGCAAACGTCGCGCGTTTATGAATCAGTTCAGTATCGGAATTTCGTTTGAAGGCCGTCAGCCTCTTTCGAGGCTGAACGTGTTCAAGTGATTTAGAGAATCACACTCTTCCGAAGCGGCGAGTTTTGCGGAAGGGCTTGTCGCCAAAGCTTCGCTCGTCGTGGTCTTTGTGGAATCGGTCTTCCTTTTTGCCGAACTTCTTGTCACCGAACATTTTTTCGCGGCGGGCCTTGCGGTTTTCGAAAGGCTTGTCGTCGAACTTTTTGCCGCGACGGTCTCCATCGCGATGGAAGCTACGGCGGTCTTCGCGGCTGGCGCGCGGGCGAGTTCCGGGAGCGGGGCCTGTGGGCGGCTCGTCGGTCATCAGACGGAATCTGGATTCGTTTCCGCGGATGGTCATGTCGGCGAGAATGTCGAGGACTTCTTGCGGCATGGTTTCGGGGAGTTCTACGGTGCTGAACTTGTCGAATAGCTTGATGCGTCCGATGTTGGAACTGCTGATGTTGCCTTCGCCGGCGATTGCGCCTACGATGTCTCGCGGCGTCACGTGGTCGCGGCGGCCCACGCCAAGGTAGTAGCGCAGGTAGCCTTCTTCGACGCCGTTTGCGCCTTCGTTGCGTTCCTTGCGGAGTCGGCTCTTTTCTTCGCGGTCAAGGCCAAAATTGTCGTTACGTTCGCGGCGTTCACGCGGAGCGTCAAGCGGTTTGAGTTCCGGGAAGAGCGGCTGCTTTTTCTGCCAAATCTTGATGACGGCGGCAGCGATGTCTGCGGCGGTCAGCGGTTCAGAACCTTCTGTAGCGCTTTCGGCGACCATGCTTTCCACAAGTTCCTTGAACTTGTCGAGTTCGCCAGTGGTAATAACGCTCTTGATTTTATCCTTGAAGGCGGCGACGCGCTTTGCGCTGATGATTTCGGCGGTCGGCAATTCCATCGTTTCGATGGGCTGGCGGGTTGCCTTTTCGATAATCTTCAGCATCTTCTTTTCACGCGGGGTGATAAAGAGGATGGCGTTGCCGCTGCGACCTGCGCGGCCCGTACGGCCGATGCGGTGCACGTAAGATTCGGTGTCGTAAGGAATGTCGTAGTTCACCACGTGCGTGATGCGGTCCACGTCGATTCCGCGGGCGGCCACGTCGGTGGCGACGACGATATCGAGCTTGCCCATCTTGAGTCGGTTGATGGTGCGTTCGCGCATGGACTGGGCGAGGTCGCCGTTCAGCGGCGCCACATTGAAACCGCGACTTTCAAGCTTTTCGGCGACTTCGGTGGTGTTCTGCTTGGTGCGCACGAAAATCAGTACGCCGTCAAAGTCTTCGCCTTCGAGCACGCGGGCGAGTGCCTCGATTTTGTGTTCATTCTTTACCAGCAAGTAACGCTGACGGATGTTTTCGACGGTCGTCGTCTTGCCTTCGATGCAGGCTTCTTCGTATTCGCCCAAGTGCTGTTCGATGATCTTCTTGACTTCTTTAGGCATGGTTGCGCTAAAGAGGGCGCGCTGGGCGCTTGCCGGGATTTCCTTGAGGATGGTTTCCACATCTTCCATGAATCCCATATCGAGCATTTCGTCAGCTTCGTCGAGCACGATGGCCTTCACGCCCGAAAGAACGATAGAACCGCGCTTGATATGGTCAATCAGACGGCCCGGTGTGGCAACCACGATGTTTGCCTGACGCTTGAGGGCGCGAAGCTGTACGGCGATGTCCTGTCCGCCGTAAACCGGAACCACATGTACCTTCGGCATCTTGGCTGCGTACTGCTGAATGGCTTCGGCTACCTGGATCGCGAGTTCGCGAGTCGGCGTAAGCACGAGCATCGAGGTTTCGTGACCGTTAAAGTCGAGTCTCGAAAGCAGCGGGAGCGAGAATGCGGCAGTCTTTCCGGTACCGGTCTGGGCCGTACCGAGCAAGTTTCCTCCCTGCAAAAGGGCCGGAATCGCCTTCGCCTGAATGGGGGAGGGCGTCTCGTAGCCCATGGCCTTGATGGCTTCAAGAACTTCGTCAGCAAGTCCAAGGTCTTCGAAGGTCACGAGGGCTTCGTCGCCCGGTTCTTCGTCAGAATCGTCTTCTTCTGCTGGTTCTTCTTCGTTTTCTACAATGCAGTCATTCTCGACCCCGAATTCAGTTCGGGGGAGGGAATCCATTGTAGCTTCTGAATCCTCTGCGCAGCTCTTTTTAGATTCTGCGTAGTCTTTGTCGCTGTCATCTTCGGGCTGTTCGACTTCGCCTTCTTCGAATTCGACCTTCGTGCCGACTTCAATGGCCGACTTGCTGCCTTTCTTGAGCACGTCGCCTTCTTCGTCCACGACTACGCCGTTGGGATTCAATTCCAGGAACGCGGCTTCGTCTGCCTCGTCTTCGTCGGCTCCGCCAGCGATGGCGTTCAAAAACGCGTCTGCTTCGCGGGCAATCTTGGATTTGGGGTCAATAGCTTCTTCAGGAATACGTTCTTCAGTATTCTTCGTCATAATGCACCTTCAGGGACCCGTAAACTTCATCTGCGGCCCATGCCGCACTATCGAATGGTTCTGTCGCCGGTTGTCCGGCTGAACCTTGAAAAGCCCCGAAGCGCACTCGCGCTTATAAACCTGAAGTTTTTTGGATCCGTTTTGTTGGATTTGCGGCCAAATGTAGAAATAAAAGAACCCTTTTTAAAGGGCGTAAAACTTTTTAGTAAAAATGTATTGTTGCGGGAGGGAACCCAGCTCGGAGTTGCGAAGGCCGCACGGTTCCCTCCCTGCACCCTCCCTTTCCTTGGCCGACGCTTTTTTTCTCAAAATAAGAGAGAATTTGGACTACAAGCTCATTTTATTTCGCTAGGCATCCCCTCTCAATACGAGAGAGGAATGGGACAAAGCTTTCATTTCGTTTCAAGCTTTGCCCTTCGGGTTACGGCCTTTGGCCGTAATCCTTAACTGCGTTATGTTCGCTTCGCTCTCGCGCAGTTAATCGAACCCTCTTCGAGGGTTCTTATCCCCATTTTCTATGAAACAAAAAGGACCCCCAAAAGGGGATCCTTTTTGTTTCAAGGAGAGAGAGGGATTCGAACCCTCGGTCCTGTGACAGACTCCGGATTTCGAGACCGGCCCAATCGACCACTCTGGCATCTCTCCGAGGTTCGCATAATGTAGTAAAAAATAATTCGGTTGTCTACGAACAAAAAGCCCACCTTTGCGCAAACAAAAAAAGAACCAACTTTTCAGTTGGTTCTTTTATACCCTGTGAGGCGGTTGGCTTGGGTGTATAAAAAAGAGCTAATCTTTCGATCAGCTCTTTTTATACCCTTTGTCGCGGTTGAAAAAAGGAACCTTTCTTTCGAAAGGTTCCTTTTATACCCCCAAGCGGTTTCGAACCGCTGTTGCGGGAATGAAAATCCCGAGTCCTGGGCCACTAGACGATAGGGGCGATTTGTGCGACCAAATATAGGTAAGTATTTTTATTTGTCAAGGGCGGGTGATGCGTTTTTTTTCGCGGGTAAAAAGAAAAGGTCCATCAAAAGATGAACCTTTTCTTATACCCCCAAGCGGTTTCGAACCGCTGTTGCGGGAATGAAAATCCCGAGTCCTGGGCCACTAGACGATAGGGGCGATTAGTAGGGCCAAATATAGGTAACTATTTAATTTTAGTCAAGGGTGGCCCCTAAAAAAAGTTAATTTTTCATCGTGAACCTGCGAAAATGGCTGAAAAAATCCCTGAAAGGCGGCGTTATCCGCTTTTTGCCGGTGGCGCTTTTAGCTAGTGCTGCCGATGCAGCTGTGCTTTGGGGAATCCGTTCCTTCATCGATATCGTAGGTGGTAAATCTGAAATCCCGCTGGCGGCTTGGGTCGGGGGAATGGTGGCGCTCGCCCTGCTTCGGCTCGTTTTCCTGTACGGCAAGTCCAAAGTATCTGAAGGCTGGCTTTATAAGGTGTCGGCCCGCGTGCAGGCTTGGTTTCTGCACAGGCTCCGCGATTTGGCTCCGAAGAACTTCCATACCCCTGCGGGCGAACGCATGGTGGAGTCTGCATACGAATCCACAGTCGTTCTACAAAATAATGGGGGAGTCTTCTTTCAGGCCGTGCAGGCAGTTCTCCAGCTAATAGTCTTTTTGCCGGTGCTCTTCTACATTTCCTGGCCGTTGACATTATTCCTCTTTGTCGTCGTTGTTCCCTTGGTGGCGGTTCTCCAGCGTAAACTGCATAAGCTTGGCCCCGCCGAAGAATCCCTGTTGCGGGCCCGTTCCGATTTCCGCGGGAATCTGTCGCTTGCCCGTAGGCTTTTTAGGCAGTGGAGTGGCCGCGATGAACGCAAAGAAATCTCGGACGGTCTCTTGAAAGAAGTTCGCGGGCTCCGCGATAACGGGCTGAATGCTGCCATCAAGAAGTCCGGCCTTTCCCTTTTGACCGAAACGGTCTCGGTGCTGGCCATGGTTTTGGTGTTGGCCTTCTGCGCGCTTCTCATGAATTGCGGCTATATGGATGCTTCTGGTCTAGTGCTGTTTACTTCGGCGGTGTTGCTTTGTTACAAACCGGTAAAGGAATGCGCCCGCGTCATGCCGCAGTTCCGCTCGGCGGTTTCGGCGATCAATGTCCTCGAAGAATTTGAATCTCTCGAAACGGTTGGAAAATCTGCTGGCAAGGATTTTGCAGCGACCCCCGATGCAACCTCCGATGATGTTTCAATTCGCAGCGGTAAATTCACTTACGAAGGTTCCGAGACTCCCGTATTTACCGATCTTGCTCTAGAATGGTCCCGTGAAAAGCCGGTTCTTGTTCGCGGTAAAAACGGGGTGGGCAAATCGACCTTGCTCCGCTTGCTTTCGGGGCTGGAACGCTGGGAGTCTGCCGATGTGCATGCTCCAGGTGATGTGTTCTTTGTTGCCCAGGATCTGGAACTACCGCCTAAATGGATGCTTTCTAGACTTCTCGAAAAAAGACGCGATGCCGAGGCAGCGCAGGCGCTCGAGTCCTTTATGCAGGCTTCGGGGGCTGCAAAACTTTTGCAGAAATCGGGGCTTTCGGGTGGCGAGCGTGCCCGGGTGGCTCTTCTCTGGGCCTTGGCCTCGGACTCCCGCACGGTACTTTTGGACGAGCCTTTTGCCTCTGTGGCTCTGGCTGACCGCGAAAACTTGCTGAAATCCTACCTTGATGTAGCTCACGTTTTAGGCAAATGGACAATTATTGTGAGCCACGATGTGCTTTCTTGCGAAGTTGAATGTATATTTAATGTAGTGCAGTTATAGCGGAGGTGATTATGGCAGAACAGGTCAATCAGCAAGAGAATGTAGCGTCTAATATTGAATCGGATGCCGGAAAGCAGGGCCAGACAGTAATGTCTGAAACCCCGGTGGTGGATATTCCGGAAGAAGACACGCGTCCTCCGCGTCCGTTTTTGTACCGATTTCGGGGCCTTATTTTAGCCATTGGTGCCGTTGTTGCGTTGGCCATTACTCCGGCGGACTTGGAAATTGTGCCGTTCCTGGTGTTTATCAATATCTTTATTATTGCCGTTTATATGCGCGTCAAGGCCCGCCGTGCTATCGGTGACCATACCCGTGGTACGGCTCAGGATGCTCCGACGCTTGTAACCTGGGGTGCATATGGTCGCTTGCGTCATCCGCTTTATGTGTCCAACATGGCAATCGGTATAGCCCTTGTGGTACTTCATTTGGGTATCAACTGGGTGACGATTCCGTTCATTGTGGTCCTGCTTTTATTCGGTTACCGTCTTGCAAAACTTGATGATCGCTACCTGGAACAACGCTATGGTGATGAATGGAAGCTCTGGGCGTCGCAGACTCCGGCATTCATTCCCCGTGAAATACATGTGGTTGGTCCGCTTCGTAGCGGAAAAGAGGCTATCATTGCTGACACGAGTACGTGGATCTGCCTTGCACTGATGGTTGGACTTGTGCTGTTTAGAAAGATTGACTTTATCCTATGGGCCTAAACGTTAAGAGCCTAGGACGCATTGCCGTAGGGGCTGCTGTCAAGACGGCGGCAAAGGCTGCCAGTAAGTGGCCGGGACTTGACCGGAAATATCATATCGAAGAACGTTTGTCGGGACCGTGGCCAGATGGCCCGTATTTGTGGCTTCATGGAGCCAGCCTCGGTGAATGCCGTATGCTGCAAGCTCTCGCTTGCGCTCTTAAAGAAGACTTGGCCGATTGTCCTAAAATCTTAATCACTTCGCAAAAGGTGGAAGTGGTTTCGTTTTTGAAAGATTCCTGTGCCGGTGTTGCAGATGTGGCGATTGCTCCGGCTGACGTTCCGTCTTCGTTGCATTCCTTCGTGAGTTCGGTGCAACCCTTGGGACTTGTCCTGGCTGAAAACGAACTTTGGCCCGGTTACCTTTCCATCATGTCCAAGCTTTCAACCCGCAGAAACGTGGCCCTTGTTTCGGGGCGTTACCGCAAGTCCTTCCCGTTGCTTGATTTTTCGGGAATGGGATATGCCTGCATGCAGACGGCCTCGGATTTGGGGCGGTTTACCTATGCCAGTAAGGGCTTTGTTCCTTGTACCATGGGTGGAGACTGGAAACTTTTAAACTGGGCTCGCGATGGGGGGCTGGTATGCGTTCCCGAGAAGCCGTCCGTCGATGTGGTGTTCGTATCGTTCCATCAAGAAGAAGCCGAGGCCTTCGTTTCCATGGCGAAAGACTCGGTAGATAAGGGCGAGTCGGTGGTGTTGATGCCACGCCGACTTTCAGAGCTGAACCAGTTCCGAAAAGTGTTGCAAGAGGCTGAACTGCCTGTGGTGGATTATCCTACGGTAGAACGTGGGGCCGTGTCATTGGTGTCGCGCTTTGGACTTTCTCGCGAAATTTTTCTGAAGAGTAGGAGCGCCGTGATGGGCGGTTCTTTCGATCGTCGGCTCGGAGTTCATGATTTTTGGGAACCTCTGCAGATGGGCGTGTCCACTTGTGTGGGGCCTTATGCCAAGGGGCACGATGATGTGGTTTCCCGGCTTGTGGCGGCTCATGTGCTTGCCCAAATCCATACGCCGTCAGATTACTTGCGTCGCAGGACTCCCGCTGTCGATACGGTGCGCACATTCTTGATGGGCGAAAAAAGAAAGGTTTTGAATTCTTACAAGTTGTTGCTGAATTTTATTAAAGGACTTTTATGAAAAAGGTGATTCTTGCTACTCCCCGTGGTTTCTGTGCTGGCGTGGACCGCGCCATTCACGTGGTGGAACGTGCCATTGAAAAATTCGGGACTCCTATTTACGTGCGTCACGAAATTGTGCATAACCAGTTCGTGGTAGATACGCTGAAGTCCAAAGGCGTGGTTTTCGTGGATGAACTGGACGAAGTGCCGTCGGGCTCGGTGGTGATTTTCTCGGCTCACGGTGTTGCCGAGGAAATTTACGCCGATGCAGAAAGGCGCGGACTGCAGGTGCTAGACGCCAGTTGTCCGCTGGTACTCAAGGTGCATTATAGCGCAAAGCGTCACTATACCGCAGGCCGCCATATCATCTTGATTGGACACGCCGGACATGCCGAGGTGATTGGCACGCTCGGTCAGCTTCCGCCGGGAGCCATCACGCTGATTAAGAACGAAAAAGATGCCCGTACCGTAGAGGTTCCCGCCGACAAGGAACTTGCCTACATTACCCAGACCACTCTTTCGGTGGCCGAAACGCGCAAAATTATTGAAGCTCTCAAGGAACGATTCCCGAATATTATTGGCCCAGATGCGGGTGACCTCTGCTATGCGACGGGCAATCGTCAGGCGGCGGTCCTGGATCTCTGCTCCAAGGTGGACATGCTTTTGGTGGTGGGTGCCAAAAATTCCTCAAATTCCAGTCGTCTCATGGAACTGGGACTTGAACAGGGCATTCCCAGCCATTTGATTGCTTCGGTAGAAGACTTGGAAGCGGAATGGTTCGAAAATATTGATTCGGTGGGTATTTCTAGCGGAGCAAGCGCTCCTGAGGTGCTCGTCCAGGGGGTGGTAGACTGGATAAAAGAGAAATTTGCCCCCGTAGAAATCGAAAATTTTGTAAAATTGGTGGAATCTACCAAATTTAACCTGCCAAAGGCATTGCAAGATTGATAATTTAACCTTGACGAACGGACGCTTTTTTTCTAAAATTGCGTCCGTTATAAAACAACGGAGTTTATTATGAGCCGCATTTGTGAAGTTACCGGCAAGGCCGGCCTCGTGGGCAACATGGTTTCCCACTCTAACCGCAAGAAGTTGATGAAGCAGCTGCCGAACCTTCAGAAGAAGCGTTTCTACATTCCTGAAGAAGACCGCTGGGTGACCCTCCGCGTTAGCGCTGCTGGTCTCCGCACGATCAACAAGCTTGGTATCCAGGCTGTTGCTCAGGAACTCGGCATCTAATTTAGATTTTCTAAGGTTTGCCAAGATTCACCGCCTAACGGGGTAATCCCTCGCTAGGTGGTTCTTTGTGTTTGTAGAATGAGCTAGGGATCGGCATGATGCCGGCTATACAATAGCTTCATTGTAGGTACAATGTCGTCTATGCAAATATTTTATGCCATCCCCGCTTAGGCGGGGTATTATTCTTTATTCCCGTCGCCTATATTTTGCTATTTTAGCGATATATGCGCAAATTTGCCTTTTCTTTTGTAGCCTGTGTGGCTAGTGTTTTTGTGGCCCAGTCTTTTGCCCAGCCTCGTGACCTATTTGCAGAATTCGAGGCCGAAGCCGAGGCGGCTCAGTCCAGCGCGGCTGTCCAAGCGGTGCCGAGTTCCAGCAGCGTTGCAGCAAAGCCTGCTCCTGTATCTAGCAGTAGCGTCAAGGTTTCGTCTAGTTCGGTTGCTTCTTCTAGCAGCGTTGAGTTGTCCTCCAGTAGTGTGGAAGTTTCCAGTTCTAGCATCGTATCTTCTAGCTCTGAAGCTCTTTCTTCCAGTAGCGAAATTCCTGCTGCAGTCGATTCTTCTGCGCTGGCGGCTGTAGAAACGCCGGCTGATGTTGATTCCTCTTTAGTTGATTCTACGGCAAGCGATTCCGTGAGAGAGATGACCCCTGAAGAGGCTTATGCTGCCGAAATGAAAAGGCATAACGAAGAAAACCGCATCCGCGACTCCCTTGCGATGCTTGCCAGTTCGTCTTCCGTGGCAGACGCTCCTTCTTCCAGTAGCATGAACCGCCGCGAATTGCTGGGCCCGGTAAAGGTATCCAAGGTGAACGGCATTGACGAAATGAAGGGCCGTTACAAGAGCCCCCGCAAGGCCTTGTTCATGTCCCTGGTGGTTCCGGGTTCCGGCCAGATGTATGTAGGCGGTTCTGGATTTACTTATGCCCGCGGTGGCGTGTATCTTGCATTGGAAGCCGCCCTGTGGGGTAGCTGGTATTATTTCTCCGTGCATAAGTATGACCAGCAGGTGAAAAAGTACAAGGATTTTGCAAAGGCCCACTATTCCATTGGTCGCTATGAACGTGGCATGCGTGACTTGTATAATGCCGATGCGGTGAACTACGAGTCCGAGTTCCGTCGCCGTTACTTGGGTAGCCGCGAATCCTTCTGCGAAGGCATTTTTGGTACGGCCACCGTACATGGTTGCTATGACCGTGACAAGCTGTACAAAAACGATCTCGCGTACTATAACGATTTCGTGAATTCTCCGAAGAGCCTGAAAAAGGAAATGCAGTCCGTAAGCTTTGATTCCCCGTCTGAAGTCTACCAGTTGATTGCCGATGATGCTTATGTGTTGGGATGGGACGATGTGGAAGATGTTGCTATTGCGACGGCTTTGGGCTTGGAAGATCCGAATTCTGAAACGGAAAGTCTTGGTGCCTCCAGTAACCAGAAAGAATATCGCAGTCTCCGTAGCAAGGCAAACGATTATGCCGATATGCAGGCTTGGTTCTTTGGTGGACTTATCTTGAACCACATTATATCTGCTATTGATGCGGCGATTTCTGCCAATTCCCATAACAAGGCGCTGTACGAGGAAGACCTTTCTTGGTATGACCACTTGCATTTCGATAGCGGACTGTCCTTCGTAGATGGCTTTGGGTTTAACGTGCAGGCAAGCTGGGGCTTTTAATGAAGTTGCTCTTGGTCCTGTTGCTCGCTGCGGTATCTGCTTTTTCGCAGGTGGTGGTGTCTGTTGATCAAAGCGTGAGCAAGAACTCCGACAAAAGCTGGCTGATCGCCATGGGCTCGTCGGCTTTGTTGCCCGGTATGGGCGAACTGTATCTGGGAGAGCGGCAGTTCGTGCGTCCTTTTGTGTGGACCGATATTGCCCTTTGGTTCACGGCCATTGGGTCTTATGCCATAGGCGAACGCTACATCACTTCTGCTCACAATTATGCTGTGCGTCATGCAGGTCTTAACTCTAAGAGCCGTAACGTAGACATGCTGAATACGGTGGGCGATTACCGCAGCCGTAGTGGTGTAGCGGGGCAGAATTCTTCGCCTGATATGGATGAAGATTACAACCAGGCCATGCTGCGTTCCGGCAAGAAAATAGACGAAGATCTCGATGAGAGCATCCAGTGGGACTGGGGTTCCAGTGACAATCCTGAAACGACGGAACATATTGACGAATACAAGAGCTGTTTGCGCCATTACCGTGTGAGCCGTATTGTGTTCCAGGTGTCTGTAGGTGCGTTGCTTTTGAACCGCGTGGTCTCGATGCTAAACACGATTCGAGTATATCGCGCAACGTCGTCTAAAGCCTTTACGGAGCGTTTGGAATTTGTACCGGAATTCTACGAAGACGGTAGCGGCCTGATGATGAATGTGAAATTTTAGCCACGCTGGCAACTAAGCTTGCCGTTAAAACATCTAAAGAACATGAAAAAAATTGCTCTGCTTTTTGTCTCTTTGTTTTTTGCCGCCTGTGGCAGTGATTCTAATGCACCGGGTGGTGCGGCAAAAGGTGCTGGTGGCCCGCAGGGCAAAGGCGGCCCCGGTGGCCCAGGCGGCAGACCCGCTCGCGAAATCGCTGTGGAAGGCTATATTGCCGAGGCCCACGAATCGGGTAAGACTTTTACTGCCATGGCAACGCTTGAACCGCTGAACAATGTACAGCTGACGGCGGCTGCTTCGGGCAGACTCACGAACCTTTATGCAAAAGACGGCGCCCAAGTTCAAAAGGGTGCGCTCCTCGCTAAAATTGACGATTCCGAACTCCGTGCGCAACTCAAGCAGGCGGAATCGAACCAACAGCTCGCTCAGCAAAAGTTTGACCGCGTCAAGACGCTTTTCGAAAAAGACGGAGCCACCAAGGCTGACATGGAAGCTGCCGAAGCTTCGCTCAAGTCTGCCGAAGCTTCCGTAGAACTCATTAAGGCGCAAATCGCAAAGACCGAAGTTCGCGCTCCGTTTGCAGGCAAGCTCGGCTTTGTGAATGTGTCTGTGGGCGCTTGGCTTACGACGGGTACATCGATTGTGTCTTTGAGCGAAGTCAAGAAACTGAAGGCGAAGTTCGCTCTCCCGCAGCGCTATGCCTCGACTCTTAAAGTAGGCGATGCTGTAGATGTGAAGGATGAAGAACGCAATGTGGCTAAGTCCGGCAAGGTGAAGGCTTTGGAGGCGGCCCTTTCTGAAAGCAGCCGCACGCGCCAGGTGCTTGTCGAAGTCGATAACGCTGGCAATGAACTTTTGGCAGGCTCTTACGCCAAGGTGAATGTTACGATGCAGGCGGGAATGGCAAAAAGCATCCCGATTCCGGCAGAAGCTTTCACGCTCGATAAAGATGGCGCCTACGTATTTGTGGCGACTGGCGGCAAGGCCAAAATCAAGCATGTCGAAACAGGGCTGCGCACTCCGATTGCCGTTGATGTTACGGGTGGCCTCGATGAAGGTGATACGGTGATTACCTCTGGCTTGATTAGCCTTCGCGAAGGTGCTTCCGTCCGTATCCGCGAAATTCGTCATAATACCGATTACGAAGTGGAGTAGGTAAACGATGAGTGTCGCGAACCTTTCCGTACGTCGCCCGGTCCTTATGACCGTGATGGCGCTAGTGATTATTTTGCTTGGCGCTTTTGGTGCCTCTAACTTGGGCGTGCGCGAATACCCGAACGTAGACTACCCGCTCATTCAGGTGCGTACTTCTTATCCGGGCGCAAACGCAGCCGTGGTCGAAGCCGAAGTTACTGAAATCTTGGAAGCTTCCATCAACAGTGCGTCTGGTATCAAGGCGCTGACCTCTACGAGCCGCGATGGGTTCTCCTTCATTAACATTGAATTTGAAACCGGTATGGACTTGGAAGCCGCGGCAAACGAAATCCGCGACCGCGTGAGCCGCGTACGCCGTCGTTTGCCGGATGATGTCGATGAACCGACGGTCTATAAATCCGACAGTGATAACGACCCGATTTTGATGGTGAGCCTTGTGAGCGATAAGCTCGATCCGATGGAAGTTTCGGAACTGGCCAACAACTTTGTCAAGGAACGCTTGCAGACCATCAATGGCGTCTCCGAAATCGCCATTTGGGGTGAAAAACGCCCCACGGTTCGTTTGTGGATTGATCCGGTGCGCTTGCAGGCTTTAGGTGTTTCTGGCGCAGAAATGTCGGCTGCTCTCAAGAAGGGAAACTTGGAACTTCCTTCGGGCTCTATCGAAGGTAGCGAAACCACACTTTCAATTCGTACGCTTGGCCGTATTCTTGACCCGAAGGCTTTTGAAAACATTGCCATTAAGACCGCTGCTGACGGCACCGTGATTCGCATCTCTGATGTGGCCGATATTCATTACGAACCCAAAGATACGCGTACAGGCTTTAGACGTAACGGCAAGAATTCCATTACACTTGCGTTGATGGCGCAGCCTGGTTCAAATCACGTGGAAATAGCCGATGAATTCTACAAGCGCGTAGAAGATATCCGTCGTGAAATCCCCGAAGGCGTCGATGTCCTTTATGGCCGCGATACCTCTATCAATATCCGTGCATCCATTAAAGAAGTGGTGGAGACAATCTTCATTGCGTTCCTGTTGGTGATTGCGATTATCTTTGCATTCCTCCGTGAAGGTCGCACGACGCTGATTCCGATGGTGGTGGTGCCGGTATCGGTGATCGGCAGCTTCTTTGTGCTTTACTTGTGCGGATTCTCGATCAATGTATTGACTTTGCTTGCGATGGTCTTGGCGATTGGCCTTGTGGTGGATGATGCCATTGTGATTGTGGAAAACATTTATCATAAGATTGAACGCGGTATGACGCCTAAGCAGGCTGCAGTGGCGGGCACGAATGAAATCTTTTTTGCCGTGATTGCGACCTCTGTGGTGTTGATGGCTGTATTTGTACCGGTGCTTGCGCTGGGCGGTACCACGGGTCTCTTGTTCCGTGAATTTGTGGCGGTGATGATCGGGACGGTATTCCTTTCGACGCTTTGCGCCTTGACCCTTTCGCCGATGCTTTGCTCCAAGTTCTTGAAAAAGCAGAAGCAGGGTTGGTTCTTCCGAGTCACGGAACCGTTTTTCGACGGAATGAATCGAATCTATTCGGTGCTTCTCGGCGGATTCCTTAGGATGCGTTTGCTCTTGTTCCCGATTGTGGCGGGGCTTTTGATTGCGGCTTATTTCTGCTTCGACAATATGAGTAGCGAAATGGCTCCGACCGAAGACTCGAATGCCGTCATGGTGAACTTGAATATGCCCGAAGGCGTGACGCTTACGCGAACCAAGCGCATGGCCGATGCTTTTGCCGAAGAAGTGATTGGACTTTTAGACAGCAACGAATATACTGAATTCCAGGCGGGTGCATGGAATGCGGGCAATTCGAGAATGCGCTTGACCTTGAATGACAACAAAAAAGCGCGTCGCCCGCAGAGCGTGATTGCCCGTGAAATCCAGTTGCTGGGTAACGAATACCCTGACTTGCGCGTGATGGTGTTTGAACCGCAGAGCATCAGTACGCAGCGCGGTGGCCTTCCGGTGCAGTTCGTGTTGCAGGCTCCGAATATCGAAATCTTGCGTACGCTTGTTCCTAAGTTCGAAGAAGAAGCAAGCCATAGTCCTGTGTTCAGCGTGGTGAACACGAACCTGCGCTTTACCAAGCCGGAACTCCACATTGAAATTTTGCGCGACAAGGCGAATGAAGAAGGCGTATCGGTGAACGATATTGCACAGGCGGTGCAGCTTGCCATTAGCGACCAGAGCTACGGCGAATTCTATAAGGATGGTCGCCAGTACGACATCATCGGTGCGGTCGGTTACCAGTACCGCAGCATGCCCGAAAACATCTCGATGCTTTCGGTGAAGAATGCGAAGGGTGAATTGGTAAGCCTCGATAACTTTATCACCTTCACAGAGCAGTCTGCATCGCCGTCGCTCCCGAGATTCAACCGCTTTAGCGCTGCAACGATTCAGGCGGGCCTTGTGCCCGGCAAGACGATTGGCGACGGCGTTGAAGAAATGCGCCGCATTGCAAAGCACTTGCTGAAGGATTACCCGAACGTGAGTACGGCTTTGAGCGGTTCTTCGAAGGAATTCGAAGAAAGCTCCAGCGGTCTCTACATTGTGTTCCTCTTGGCGCTTGCGCTCGTGTTCTTGGTGCTTGCGGGCCAGTTCGAAAGTTTCCGCGCTCCGTTCGTCATCTTCTTTACGGTGCCGCTTGCGCTCGCGGGTGCGCTCGCTTGCTTGTTCATTACGGGCCAGACGCTCAATATCTTTAGCGAGATTGCGCTGATTCTTTTGATCGCACTTGTGACGAAGAACGGTATTCTGATTGTGGAATTTGCAAACCAGATTGCGGCAAGTACCGGCTGTAACAAGCTCGAAGCGGCTCGGATGGCGGCGGAACGCCGCTTCCGCCCAATTCTCATGACGAGCCTTTCGACGGTATTGGGCGCCGTGCCCTTGATCCTCACGGGCACCCCGAGCCGTATCGCGATGGGTATCGCCATCGCGGGCGGTCTTACTTTTGCGACTTTCATGACGCTCTTTATCGTGCCTGCTGCTTATAGCTTCTTTGCGGGCAAGGTTGAAACGACAAATACGACTGACGCCTCTAAAATGGCTTAAATTTTTCTTACATTTAAGGCGATGAGCTTTATTAAGAAAACTTTAGGCCTGATGGTCGTTTCAACTTTGGGCATTTTAATCAGCCTTGTGGGCATAATGCCTTTTTATCCTGTATCTTGGGCGATGAGCATCGCCCTATTGGTTTTTGCCGTTATCCAACTAGTTTATTTCCTGACGATCGAAGATGCCGATCTTGATTGTGCCTTGCACAAATGGGAAATGATCGCTTTCTGTTCCGTGACAATTCCTGTTGCCGCAATCCTTGTTTCCAGGGATTTGGATTTCTCCGCACCAATTGCGTTAATATTGATTTCTAAGAATCTCTGCTTTTGGTTGTTGCCTGTTGAACTGTTGTTGTTCAAGCGGTTGACCATGGCTGGCCCAGTGGGGGCCAAAGTGGCTTCTTCTAAAAAATCGGGGGAGACGAAAGAGAAACAACCTGTCAAGGATTTAGTCAAGAATAGTATGGGCAAGCTTCCTTTGTCCAAAGCAGATCGAGAGTTGTATTCTTTAGTGGGCCTAGCTTCGGTAAAGAAAGAAATTCTGTCTTTGAAAAACATGATTGTTGCTCAAAACAAAAGGGCTTCGGCGGGTTTGCCTGCGATACCCATGTCTTATCATTGCGTGTTTACGGGGAATCCCGGAACCGGTAAGACGACGGTGGCGAGAATTGTAGCTGAAATATACAAGGACCTGGGAATTCTTGAAAAGGGGCATTTGGTAGAATGTGACCGTTCCTCACTGGTGGCGGGTTATACTGGCCAAACGGCAATCAAGACCAATGAGGTCATAGACAAGGCTCTTGATGGAGTTCTCTTTATTGATGAGGCTTATACGCTAGCTCGTAGCGATGATGGTCAAGATTCTTTTGGTCAAGAAGCCATCGATACGCTATTGAAGCGAATGGAAGATGACCGTAGTCGTTTGGTCGTAATCGTGGCCGGATACACGGACGAGATGAGGACTTTTATCGAAAGCAATCCGGGGTTGTCATCCCGCTTTAACCGCTACATAGAATTTCCTGATTATAGCGAAGCTGAATTGCTTGAAATTTTCAAACGTCTTGCTGAAAAGCAAAAGTTGGAATTGTCTTCGGAATTCGAAAATGCATTGAAGGCTTTATTTTCTCGCATTGTCGCCAAAGGCGATTCTTCTTTCGGCAATGGTCGCGGGGTGCGCAATTTGTACGAGAAAACCCTTGTGAACCAGGCGAATCGCTTGGCACAAAAGGATTATAGCGTCTCGGACTTGATGAAGCTTTTGCCCGAAGATTTACCGGGTGACTTTTAGGCGTTACTTTACCATTTGGAAAACTCGTTCGCCCTTGCGGCTCATGCCGTAACGGGTACGTAACAAGTCCTCTTTGTATAAAGAGTCTTTTTTGAGACGTTCGATTTCCAGGTTACAGGAATCGATGGCGTGTTGCAGCGAATCGATTTGATACTGGTAAATTTCGATGTCGTGTGCAATCTTATGTTGCTGTTTCAAGCTGTTTTTTCCGAACATCAACTGCGAAACGACAGCCGCTATCGTGAGGGCTGCCACAAGCAGGATAATCCAGAAAAAACGCTTGTTCACGTCAATTTGCTCCGTTAAAGTAGAACTGGAAATTGTCTGGGGTTTCAACTAGCCCCGAAAGTTCTAGCTCTGTTAATATAGCTAATATATTGTTGGACTTAAGGTTACATTCGTTCTGGAGTTCTTGAAAAGTCTTCTTGAAACCATTAAATTGCTTAAATAGGCTTAGGGCTTCGCTTGAAAGGTTGCAGCCGGCGGCTTCGATTTGGCTGAGGCTGACAGCGGCAGGTTCTTCCGATTCCGTTTTGATTTTAGGAAGCCCCGCGACAGTACGCAGGCTTTCAGGCATAAAGACGGGCATGGCTTTCCCTTGGTCCAAGTATTGATTTGGTCCGGCGGCATTTTCGCTATCGAAGTTACCGGGGATGGCTAATAGAAGCTTGTTTTCTTGCAGGCAAAAGTCGGCAGTAATGAGTGCACCGCCTTTTGCTTTACTTTGTACCAAGACCGTGGCACGGCTGAGTCCGCTGATAATCCTATTCCTGGCGGGGAAGTTCCCTTTGAAAGACGGAAAGTCTTCTTCGTATTCGGTCATGATGCTGCCCCCGGCTTCGATAATGCGGCGGGCGAGTGTTGCCCGGTCACCGGGAATGGGAACGCCTAGTCCCTGGGCAATCACGGCTATGGTGGGAATTCCATATTCAAGGGCGGCTTCGTGGCAGTAACTGTCAATTCCTTGTGCAAGTCCGGATACGACAACGGCGCGTGTGCCTTTTAGCGACTTGACCAGCCGTCGACAAAGTTCCTGGGCGGAACTGCTTGGGCGTCGCGTGCCCACCATCGCAATTCCGATGCAATCGCTTGCTGGCAGGGTACCGCGGTAGTACAGCAGTGACGGTGCAAATCGAGATTCCCTGAGGGAAAGCGGAAAAAGTTCTGGCTCAAGGGTTTTGTACTTTCTATCTTTGTCTGTCATGAAATATTCCTTTGATGACTTGGTGAAAATTATGGCGACCCTGCGTTCCCCCGAGGGTTGCCCTTGGGATAAGCAACAGACGCATCAGTCGCTGCTCCCGTATTTAGTCGAAGAATCCCATGAATACATCGATGCCGCCCAGGCAAACGACAAGGCTCACATGGCAGAGGAATTGGGCGATGTGTTGTTCCAGGTGGTATTCCATTCGCAAGTCGCGAAAGAAAACGGCGATTTTTCAATCGATGACGTAGTGCAGGGAATCTGCGAAAAAATGATCCGGCGCCACCCGCATGTCTTTGGCGATGCAAAGGTTGATGATTCGAAAGGCGTAGTCCGCCAGTGGGAACGCATCAAGGCGCAAGAAAAAAACAATCTAAAAATGCAGGGCAAGTCCGCTATGGACAAAGTAAGCAAGAGTTTGCCGACGCTCGCACGTGCTCAAGAGCTTCAGCGTCGCGCAGCCAAAGTAAGCTTTGACTGGACCGAGGCTGAACCTGTCTTTAACAAGGCTGTAGAAGAATTTAGTGAATTCCGCGCCGAAATGCAAGCGGCCTCGCCCGAAAATCGCAACGTAGAACGCATGGAAGATGAATTCGGCGACATCATGTTCAGTTTGGTGAATGTGGCGCGCCACTGCGGCTTCAATGCAGCCCTTGCGCTGGAGCGTGCGAATTCCAAGTTCGAACGCCGCTTCCGCGTCGTCGAACAGATGGCCCGCGATCAGGGCAAGGAAATGAAGGACATTGGCCTCGAAGGCCTGCAACAAATGTGGAAACAGGCGAAGGCTGCATCCAAGTCGTTCTAATTTGGAGCATTCCATATTGGAATACGAAAGTTGAAAAATTATTTTCGCATTCCATATCCCGATGGTATATTAAGTAATGTGCTTCCAGTCAATTCTGGTTTAGCGAAGGGATGCTGGAGCAAATCACGGGGTAGAATAGACCGGAAGCACGCTTGTTTTCTTCTAATTCCACTTTCCCGCAGGGTAAAACCTGCGGGATTTTTTTACTTGAACAATTTCATGAAAATGTTCTTGCGATGCGTCGATTTATTATTGGCAGCCATCTTGTACAGGGGAGAGGGCTTGTCGTAAATGATGTCTTTGTCGTTAGTCATGCCGAACAGATCCGTTAAGCAGTCACCGAATTCGCTGGAATTCTCATGTTCGTAGTAGCTTGCATAATGAAGATAATTGCCGCTTGCGTCTTTGAAGGATTCGGTCTCAAGGTAATTGAGGTTTTCTTCTTTGCAAAGGTCCTTTGTGACTAGGGCGGAGATTTCGTAAATACCGGTGCACTTTTTTACGTCAGATTCAATTTCGACTGCTATCACATAGCTATTGCCGACATCTGTGTATTCGGGGACCGTCACGGTGTAGGTCTTTCCGTTATACTTGAAAGATTCGCCCTTTTTTGTAACATACGACACATCGATGTTCGCGTAGGTAGCGTTGCCTTCTCTGGCGGCGGTAAAGTATAGTTCTTCAACGGAGGGGAACCAGGAGTATCCTTCGTCTAAGGCTGTGAGCAACTCTTCCCTGAATTCGGATTTCGAATAATTAAGATTACTGCTGAGATTCTTTTGTATGCTTTCCGCGGAGTTTTCCGTGAAAATGAGCATGCCGTCAAACGAATCGTTGCTGTAGCATTCAACCTGGTCTAGGGTTTTGTTGTAACTGCACGGGGTGTATTTCCAGGTGCCAATGATGCTTCCTGCTGTGCCGCCAACGTACATAGCTCCGTCCGGGTAGAAGTCTTCATCATCGCTATCACAGGAGTACAAGACGAGCGTGTCGCCTACGAAGTCGTACATGAAGGTTTGCGTTACGGGATTTGGTGAAACCGACTTCCATTCGACTTGGTCGTTTTCGACGATACAGGCCATGTTGGCTTGATCTGCCGGTGTCAAGGTAAAGCTCTTTGCCGCTTTGTCGAGAGTCATGTCGTAGTTGAGCCTTACGCCTCCTTCAAATCCTGCGGGTAACGGTTCCTTGTTGTTTTCAGCTCCGTCATTTGAATTGCTGGAACCGCCATTCGGAGCGCCGGTTCCGCCATTCCCGGAGTTCTTGTTGCTGCCGGTTCCGTTGTCTGTTCCGTCGTCGCTGCTATTGATGGTCACGTCGCCAGTGCTGGAACTGGACGGATTGTCGTTATCCGAGTTCGGGTTGGAACTGCTGTCGTCGCCGCAGGCGGAAAGGGCAATTGCCGTTGCCAGGGCGCAACCCATAACGATGTTTTTCTTGAAATTGATGCTCATACAAAACTCTCAAAAATGTTTTCTAGAAAATGTAACATATTCATCTTGATCGAAAAAAAGAACCCAGTGCAATGCACTGAGTTCTTTAAACTTCTAAGAAGTTTGGCTTGTGTTAATTAAGCACGAGCCTTGGCCTTGTCGCCGTACTTCTTGATGAGTTCTTCCTGGATGTTCTTCGGAACCGGGAGGTACTTGCAGAATTCCATGGTGAATTCAGCCTTACCCTGGGTCATAGAACGCAGGTCAGTAGCGTAGCCGAACATTTCGGACAGCGGGACTTCGGCGGTGATGGTGGTCATGCCGAGTTCTTCGCTCGTACCAGTGATGGTACCACGACGCTGAGAAACGTTACCAACAACAGAACCCTGGAATTCGGTCGGAGTCTGGATTTCGACCTTCATGATCGGTTCGAGGATCTGAGCGCCAGCCTTTTCGAAAGCTTCGCGGAAGGCCATACGGGCAGCAACCTGGAACGCCATATCAGAAGAGTCAACCGGGTGGTATGCACCATCCTGGACTTCCATTTCGATACCCACGACCGGGAAGCCGATCAAGGAACCAGCTTCCATGCAGCTCTGGAAACCCTTGTCGCAAGACGGGATGTATTCCTTCGGAATACGGCCGCCAACGACGGAGTTCACGAAGTTGTAGACCTTTTCCTGGTCGCCTTCGACAGCCATCGGACGCATTTCGCCGACAACCTTAGCATACTGACC
>JAFXLS010000048.1 GCA_017530965.1 Fibrobacter sp. | reverse complement strand
TTTATCATTTTTATTGCTGCATTCTGGCCTATTTACTTGAATACGGCAGCCGGTGCCGCCGATATTCCCGAAAAATACAAACGCAACGCCGCTATTATTGGAATAGGTCGCTTTGAATACTTGTGGAGAATTGCCCTTGTAGCAAGCCTTCCGTCCATATTCTCAGGGCTTTCCGTAGGCATGGGACTTTCGTTCATCATGCTCACGGTCGCAGAACTCTTCGGCGAAAATACGGGGCTTGGGCACTTTGTGCAATTTTATGCGGACTATTCCGACTATCCCAACATGGTTGCAGGAATTCTTTGGACAGGCATCGTAGTGCTTGCGATTATGGAACTTTTTGAATTTGTAAAACGCAAACTCCTGTTCTGGACAAAGGCGAATTAGACATGATTAGCAAAACTGCGCTTTTGTGCGCTCTTGCCCGTGCCATGCACACCCACAGTAAAAGCGAAAAGATTTTTGAAGACGAATTTGCTCTGGATTTTGTCGGTTTAAAGGAATACCGCCACGCCCGCAATCTCGCAAGGACTTTTCTCCCTGCGAAAAAGCCAGGCGTTAAAGATTATCTAACCAAGGATTTACTGAATCAGTATTTCCTACCGATTGTTCTTCCGCGTAATCGTTTTGCCGAAGATATTGTCGATACCAAGCAGAAAACAGGAGACGTGCAATATGTGCTCTTGGGTGCGGGCCTAGATTCTTTTGCGCTTAGGAACAAAAGCCAAAATGTAGATGTCTTTGAATTGGACCTTTATGAAACTCAGGTTTTCAAGATTGAGCGGATGCGGGAACTTTTCACCAAAAGGCGACCTAAAGTTCACTTTGTAGAAATTGATTTCAACAAAGACAGCATCATTGATAGATTGATGAATGCGGGATTTAATCCCAAAAAGCGCTCCGTCTTTTCGATTCTTGGAGTGTCCTACTACATTCCAATTGAAATTTTCTTCAAGACCATTTCGCAGATTTCCCAGATTGCAGCGACTAATAGCGTGGTGGTTTTCGATTACTACGAAAAAGAGCGGAACAGCGCGGACAGCACCACTAAAATCAGCCGCCTAAAGCAAATTGCCGCCGCATGTGGCGAACGAATGGCGGATGGTTACGACCCCGCACAAGTTGTCGAACTGGCCAAAAAATCGGGCATCAAATATTGCCACGACCTAACCCCAAAAGATCTCGACGAAGCTTTTTTCAAAGATTCAACGGAACTTTCCGCATTCGAAGGCGTTCACCTGATTTACTGCGGCTTATAGGCAAAGCAGCGACTCCTCAATCGCTCGAATAGCTTTTTGCATGTTTTTCTTCTCTACGGAAGAGTAGTTGATAACAAATTTATGCGCAGAGGGTTGAGCTTCAAAATAATACTCCGAAAGGGCACGGATATTTACCCCGCGAATTCGGGCGCGATTGCAAAATTCTTCGTCAGAAAGTTTCGTCTGCACTTGTAAAATAAAATGAAGTCCGGCATTTTCTTCCAATACAGAGGCATTTTTCGATAACGGACTCTTTGCAATTACATTAAGTAAAAAATCACGCTTACCTCGGTACAGATTGCGCATACGATTGATATGCGTCTCATAGTAACCAAGGTCAATGAATTTCGCCATCACATACTGATCTAGATTCGACACCGTACACGAATAGAACGAAAGTTCGTTTTGAAATTTTTCAGCGAGGTGCAACGGAAGTACCATGTAACCGAGTCTAATGGCCGAAGTCATCGTTTTGGAAAATGTATTCAGATAAATAACCTTTTCAGTGACGTCAATATTTTGGAGCGCAGGAATCGGTTTTCCGGTCATGCGGAATTCGCTGTCGTAATCGTCTTCTACAATGTAGTGCTTGGGCGATTCGGCCGCCCAGCTAAGCAAACGGTAGCGTTCGCCAACGGGCATCACCTTGCCTGTCGGAAAATGGTGCGCGGGCGAAATGTGAACAATATCGGCATTAGATTTTGTCAGCGCATCGACAAATTTTTCGCCATCAATAGGGATATGGCAAACTTCAACACCGTATTGGCCATATATTTTTGAAATCTTTCCATAGCCGGGATCTTCAACGCCGTAGCATTTATCAAAGCCCAGTAACTGCACAAGTAATCCGTACAAATAATCGGTTCCTGCGCCAATGACAATCTGTTCGGGAGTCGCGTGGATATTTCTGAATTCACGAAGCATGCGTGCAATGGAGCGCCGGAGTTCCAAAGTACCAATTCCAGGAGAAACTTGCAACAAATCCTTTTGTCTTTCGCAAAGGACTTCGCGAGTGATTTTCGCCCAAGTGGTAAAGGGAAACGCCTCAATATCGGCTCCGTTGCTGGCAAAGTCGGCGATATATTTCGGATTAGTGTGTTCCGATTCTTCGGGGAGTTCTGTGCGGAGCCTACGGGTGCGCGACATCTTGCGTTTGCGTTGAGCATTAGGTTCCGCTGTTGCGTTGATGTCCGCAACGAAGAAGCCCTTCTTGGGGAGCGAATAAATAAAGCCCTCGGCCAAGAGCTGCGCATAGGCATTTTCGACCGTCACGACGCTCACGCCTAGATTTTGTGCAAGATTGCGCTTGGAAGGGAGTTGTTCTTCGGCAAGGATGTTTCCGCTTACGATATCCCCTTTGATGCACTGGTAAAGGTAATGGTAGAGGCTGTTCGCACCCGCCTTCGACATATCGTAAGTAAACATAAATCTGACCTTATTGAATAATCAAATCTGGTATTTAACTGACCTTATAAAAATAACAAAAAACTGAATATTGTGCAAGCAGGCCGAATGTTTTAAATTAAGCGCCGTAAACAAAACAACCACTTTCAAGGAGATTTACATGTCTGACCAGAACCGTTACGAACTCAACAAGAATCTTGCCCAGATGCTCAAGGGCGGCGTCATTATGGATGTGACTACCCCCGAACAGGCCAAAATCGCTGAAGCCGCTGGTGCCGCAGCCGTGATGGCCTTGGAACGTATTCCTGCCGACATCCGCGCCGCGGGCGGCGTTTCGCGCATGAGCGACCCGAAGATGATCAAGGGGATTCAAGACGCCGTTTCTATCCCTGTGATGGCCAAGTGCCGCATCGGTCATTTTGCCGAAGCCCAGATTTTGCAGGCGATTGAAATCGACTACATCGACGAAAGCGAAGTGCTTTCTCCTGCCGACGACATTTTCCACATCAACAAGCGCGAATTTGACGTTCCGTTCGTGTGCGGTGCGAAGGATTTGGGCGAAGCGCTGCGCCGTATCGAAGAAGGCGCATCGATGATCCGTACCAAGGGCGAGCCGGGTACGGGCGACATCGTCCAGGCCGTACGACACA
>JAFXLS010000047.1 GCA_017530965.1 Fibrobacter sp. | reverse complement strand
CTGTAAGTGGGGCTCCATCCATTCCCTTTCTAACGGCAACAGCGGTACAAGCAAGTTCGCCTGGGACAACTTCGACAAGTGCGAAAGCGCCTACAAGTGGGCCAAGGAAAAACCGGGCGAACGCCACTTCAAGTTCCACGCTCTCGTTTGGGGTTCCCAGTACCCGAACTTCCTCTGTAAAAAGAAGAACCCGGGCATTACCGTAGAACTCACCAAGAAGTACATTACCGAATGGTTCGATGCCGTTGCGGCCAAGTTCCCTGACCTCGAATACATCGACGTGGTGAACGAGGCTATTTGGGCGGGCGATAACTACCACTCCGGTTACGGCAAGCCCGCTGCAGGTGCCGAAGGCCACAGTACCGACGATACCGAATGCGGCGGCTCCTACATTATCGAAGCCCTCGGCGGTGACCGTGTGGTGAATGGCAAGCACCAGTACGACTTTATCACGACCGCCTTCAAGATGGCCCGCGAACGCTGGCCGAAGGCTGTGCTTATCTATAACGACTACAATACGCTTTCCTGGCAGATCAACGAAGGTATCGAACTTATCCAGACCATCGTCAAGAACGGCGCTCCGGTCGATGCTTACGGCCAGCAGGCTCACGACTGCAAGGGCATGAGCAAGTCTGATTTCGAAAGCAAGATGACCCGAATCCATAACGAGACAGGCCTCCCGCTCCTCGTGTCGGAATACGATATCGGCGAAGCGGACGATACCAAGCAGAAAAACGATTACGCAAACCAGATTCCGTTCATGTGGGAAACTCCGTGGGTTGCAGGCATTACTATTTGGGGCTATATCAACGGCTCTACCTGGGTTGCAAACACCGGCCTCATCGAAAAAGATGGCCGCAAGCGCGCTTCCATGAACTGGCTCGAAGAATATTTTGCGAACAACTTAAGCAAGGGTAAAAACGACGTGACCTTCACGCCGGTTGAACCCGAACCGCAGATTCCGTTCAAGGGCGAGGCGATTTCGCTCCCGGGTAAGGTCGAAGCCGAAGATTTCGATATCCCGGGCGTGGGCGTTAACGAAGACGGCACGAGCAACCAGTCCTATAGCGATGATTCCGAAAATCACGGCGATAGCGACTACCGCAAGGATACGGGCGTCGACCTCTACAAGAAGGCGACTGGCGTGATTGTGGGCTACAACAGCGAAGGCGACTGGCTCGAATGGACCGTGAACGTGAAGGAAGCGGGTGACTACACGATGTTTGCCGCCGTGGCTGCCGCAGGTTCTACCTCTAGCTTCCAGCTTTCTCTCGATGGCAAGGCTCTTACCGAAAAGATTTCTGTCCCTGCCGCCAAGGAAGGTGAAGAAAACTACGATGACTACAACAAGGTCAAAGCTAACGTGACTCTCCCGGAAGGCAAGCATGTTCTGCGTATGGATGTGACCGGCGCCTGGTTCGACGTGGACTACTTCACCTTCGTGAAGGGCAAGGACGCAACCGATCCCGAACCGATTGTCGGTGACGATGACCCGGGCACGATTTCCATTGCAAATGTCAAGTTTGACGCGGGCAAGCTCCAGGATTACTACGTGTTCGACATGCAAGGTAACCGCTTGGGACTGATTTCTGCCTATGGATTCAATGCCGCGGCTAGCATGCTCAAGTCTTCTAGCGCCATCAGGGCTTCGGGCATTTACTATCTGCGTAGCCGTACCACCGGCCAGATGCAGACCGTGAGAGTTTCCAGGTAATTTTAAACTCAATACACCAAACAACGGGTTCCGGGGCGAATGCTCCGGAGCTTGTTTCTTTTTGTTTACGACACCGTGGATATATTGTCCATGACAATCTGCCCTGATGGAGAAAAATCGGACTTTTTTGGGAATAGATTTATAATGGTTTTTGGGATGAAACCATCAAAACAAAAAAAAGGATGTGTGGTATGAAAAAGCCTCTTTCTACAACTACAAAGGCTTTGGTGCTAGCTCTCGCAGCGTCAACCTTCTCTTTCGCCGGCCCTGGTCTTGCCGATGGTGCTGCCAAGTTTGTCGGTAACATTACGACTAACGGTCAGGTACGTTCGGACTTCGGACAGTATTGGAACCAGATTACTGCAGAAAACGAATGTAAGTGGGCTTCTATCGAAGGTACCCGTGGGCGTTACAACTTTTCTGGTTGTAGAAATGCCTATAACTGGGCCAAGCAGAACGGTGGTCACTTCAAGTTCCATGCTCTGGTGTGGGGCTCCCAGTATCCGAACTGGTTGGGCAATCTTAGTGTCGACGAAACTAAGAAAGCTATCGAAAACTGGTTCGACGCCGTTCAGAAGGAATTCCCCGATCTCGAAATGATCGACGTGGTGAACGAAGCTATCCGCACGGGTCAGGGACAGTATCACTCTGGTTACACGAATACCAAGATTATCCAGGCTCTCGGTGGCGACAACAACGGTGACTATGCCTTTGTGACCGAAGCTTTCAAGATGGCCCGTAAGCGTTGGCCGAATGCAATCCTGATTTATAACGACTATAACACGGTCCAGTGGAACAAGGATCAGGGCATTCAGCTTATCCAGACTATCAAGAAGAATGGCGCTCCGGTTGACGGCTACGGCTTGCAGGCTCACGACATGATGAGCCAGGGCGGTGGCCAGGGCGGTACCGGTGGTGGTGGCTCCTGCTTGAGCATCAACACGCTTAAGAGCACCATCGAAGAAATTTGGAACAAGACCCAGACCCCGATGTTCATCTCTGAATACGACATCGCGAGCACCAACGATAACGTTCAGAAGCAGTGCTATCAGGAACAGATTTCCTACTTCATGGAAAACGAAAATGTTGCCGGTATCACCATCTGGGGTTACATCTACGGTAGCACCTGGTTGGATTGTAACGGTACTGCAAGAGGTTGCTCTGGTATCATTAAGGACGGCAAGGATCGTGCCGCTATGACATGGCTGAAGGACTACCTCTCCAAGAATAAGGGCGTGAATACCACTGGCCTTGCTACTGGCGATGTGACCCCGGTTGAACCTGAACCGCAGACTCCGTTCAAGGGAACGGCATTTGATCTTTCGAGCAAGATCGAAGCCGAAGACTTTGATGTCCCGGGCAAGGGCAAGGGTAACAATTCTTATTCCGTCAGTGGCGATTGCGATGATACTTGGAATACCACCTATCGCGAGGGAACATCTGTTAAGATTGGCGAAAAGAATGGCGGTCTCGTTCTTGGTTGCAACCCGACAGGAAACTATTTCCAATACTCCATTAACGTGGCGAAGGCTGGCGACTATATCGTGACGGCAAACGTGGCTGCTAGCGGAACTGGCTCCATCCTGTTCAAGGTCGGCGACAAGGTTGTTTCTGATACGCTTGAATTTACCGGAGACTCCTGGACTTCCTTCGATCAGGTCAAGGGTAACATCAAGCTCGATGCCGGCGAACAGATCCTGACTCTCGAAATTTCCAAGGGATATATCGATGTCGACTGGTTCCAGATTGCGAATCCCGGTGATCCGCAGTTCGTACAGCAGAACCTTAAGCTCGACAACAACGCCCGTCAGGACTTCCACGTGTTCGACCAGAACGGTGTCCACATGGGTGTGCTCACGGCTTACGGTTTCGATGCCGCCAAGGAAATCCTCAAGACTTCTAACGAAGTCAAGAACTCCGGCGTGTACTACCTCCGCAGCCGCACCACGGGCAAGATGCAGTCTGTTCGCATCATCAAGTAATCTTTAAAAACTCAATACACCAAACAACGGGTCCCGAAGCGAATGCTTCGGGACTTGTTTTTTTTCTTATTTGCGAAATTAAGCGAAAAAATGACGCTTTGAATATTTTTTTTTACAGCATGGGGCAACCTTAAGAGAATATATTTATAAAGGTTTTGGGATAAAACTCAAAAAGGATGCGGATTATGAAAAAGGTAATCTCTACAGCAACGAAGGTTGCTGCAGTCGCATTTGCGATGTCAACCTTCTCTTTTGCAGGCCCAGGACTAGCCGACGGAGCAGCCAAGTTCGTCGGTAACATTACAACTCGTACCCAGGTTCGTAGCGACTTTACGCAACTCTGGAACCAGATTACAGCAGAAAACGAATGTAAGTGGGCTTCTATCGAAGGCACTCGCGGCAAATTCAACTGGGGTGGTTGTGATGCTGCATTTAACTGGGCAAAGAACAACGGCGGACACTTCAAGTTCCATGCTCTTGTGTGGGGTTCCCAGTACCCGAACTGGCTGAATGGTCTCAGTGCAGACGAAACCAGGAAGGCGATTACCGCCTGGATGGATGCCGTCAAGCAGCATTACCCCGATCTCGAAATGATTGACGTGGTGAACGAAGCCATCAAGTCGGGTGGTAAATACCATTCCAATTATGGCTCGCAAGGCAATAACAACATTATTGCAGCCCTCGGTGGCGATAACGGCAACTATGAATTCGTGCAAACGGCATTCAAGATGGCCCGCGAACGTTGGCCGGATGCAATCCTCATCTATAACGACTACAACACGGTGCAGTGGCAGAAGAATGAAGGTATCGACCTTATTCAGAAGCTAGTGAAAGCAGGTGCTCCGGTGGATGCCTACGGCTTGCAGGCTCATGACATGATGAGCCAGGGCGGTGGCCAGGGCGGTACCGGTGGTGGTGGCTCCTGCTTGAGCCTCAGCACTCTGAAGAGTACCATCGAAGAAATTTGGAACAAGACCCAGATTCCGCTGTTCATCAGTGAATACGATATTTTCACAAATGATGACAATGTCCAGAAGAAGTGTTACTCTGAACAGATTTCCTACTTCATGGAGAACGAACATATTGCCGGTATCACCATTTGGGGCTATATCTACGGCGCTACATGGAACGACGGTACATCCGGTATCATCAAGGACAACAAGGACCGTCCGGCCATGACATGGCTCAAGGAATATCTTGCGTCGAACAAGGGCGTCAACACCACGGGACTTCCCACGGGCGAGTTGACACCGGTCGAACCTGAACCGCAGAAGCCGTTCAAGGGCCTGGCATTCAATTTGTCATCCAAGATTGAAGCCGAAGACTTCGACATTCCGGGAAAGGGCAAAGGCAATAATTCGTATTCAGTGTCTGGCGATTGCAATGATACCTGGAATACGGAATATAGAAAGGGTACGTCCGTAAAAATTGGCGAAAAAAATGGCGGGCTTGTTCTCGGTTGCAATCCTACGGGAAACTATTTCCAGTATACGATAAATGCTGCTGAAGCTGGAACATTTAAAGTGAAAGCGGCTGTTGCTGCAGATGGCAATGGAGCTGTGGTATTCAAGGTCGGAGATAAGGTTGTATCTGATTCGTTGAAATACACTGGTTCTTCCTGGACTTCCTTTGATGAAGTTTCCGGTTCGATTACGCTTGAAAAGGGCGAACAGATCCTCACCATGGAAGTTGCCAAGGGCTATATCGACGTCGACTGGTTCCAGATCGAAGGTTCGGGCATAGCTCCGATTGTTCAGACAGCTAAATTCGTCGACAACAACGCCCGTCAGGACTACCATGTGTTCGACCAGAACGGTGTCCACATGGGCGTGCTCACTGCCTACGGTTTCGATGCCGCCAAGGAAATCCTCCAGAATTCCAGTGCTGTGAAGAGCTCCGGCATCTACTACCTGCGCAGCCGCACCACCGGCCAGATGCAGTCCGTAAGGGTGGCTAGATAAAAGCCCGCTTAAAATTAAAGGGTATTGTAAGATAGGTCCCGAAGCATGCGCTTCGGGACTCTTCCTATATGAAAAATGTAATTTTTACCATATCAATTAGTACAACTCTATTAATTGATAGAATAAAAATGCCTAAAACGACGCGGATTTTTTGAAAAAACGTACTTTTTTACCCTTGCAAACCCTAAAATATTCTTCTAAATTTAGCGCAGCATTTCACGGGGCAACTCGGCCCCGGAATAACTAATAAAGGATTTACATGAAGACCATTACGGTAAACCCGAAGAACGTCGAACACAAGTGGAAGCTTGTGGACGCCGCCGATAAGCCTATGGGTCGCGTTGCCTCTGAAGTTGCAAAACTCCTGATGGGCAAGCACAAGGCCATCTTCTCCCCGAACGTCGACACTGGCGATTTCGTGGTTGTGATCAACGCTGAAAAAGTTGCTGTTACCGGCAACAAGAACCTGCAGAAGCAGTACTTCCACCACACCGGTCACATTGCCGGTGAACGCTGGATCAACTTTGCCGACCTGTCTGCAAAGCACCCGACTGCACCGCTCGAAGCTGCCATCTGGGGCATGCTCCCGCACAGCGCTCTCGGTCACAAGATGATCAAGAAGCTCAAAATCTATGCCGGTGCCGAACATCCGCACGCCGCGCAGAAACCTGAAGTTGTAGAACTTTAAGAACGGAGGATACCTCTATCGCTACCGCAAAGAACAAGAAGATCTACCGTGGCACTGGCCGTCGTAAGAATGCCATCGCCGCTGT
>JAFXLS010000006.1 GCA_017530965.1 Fibrobacter sp. | reverse complement strand
GTGGTAGTTATTGCATGAATACCATAAGAGATGGTAAGTATAAGGATGCTTGGTTGGAGGGAGGCAACGGTTTGGACTGTTTAGATAAGGAAATTTCAACCTCTTTCGGAAAATTTTTTTAGTAGGATGGCGGAAAAATATTTGATTTTTCTTAAAATTTTATTAATTTATGGAACGTAAAGTTTCTAAAACGGTCTGCCGATGGATTCGCTTTTATCAATAGAAGATATTTCAATGGCGCTTTCGCTCGATTACGAGTGCGTGTTTTTTGTCGATATCGAAAGTGACAACTATGCCATGTTCGCATTTGGCGGGAATCATAAAAATCTGGAATTGAGTGAAACCAGCAATTTTTGGGCGGATAGCCGGGTAAACTTGGAAACGGTTGTCTATGAAGATGACAAGGCCTGGTTTGCTGAAAATATTGCTACTAAAGAAAATCTTGTCGCTTCTGTACAGAACGGAAATACCTTTAGAGGAAAGTATCGCATTTTTGCGAATGGAACCCCGGTTTGGTATTCCATGAAGGTTGTTCGTGGGCAGGGTAAACAGCGCGATTATTTGATTATCGGTGTTACAAACATAGACAAACAGGAACGAGAAAGTCTGGCTCTTAAGCAGAAAGCTTCTAAAAGTGAACTGTACGGCCAGATCGTGATGGCGCTTGCTGAACGCTACGACGCTCTTTACATGGTGGATCTGGAAACAAACCATTATGTGCAATACAAGAGCGAACGTGTGTTCTGCGAACTGAGTATTGCCCTTGAAGGCGATGATTTCTTCAATCAGCTTAAAAAAGATGCTCTTAGCGTCATTTACAAAGATGATATCCCGTTGCTGACGGCTGCTTTGGAAAGAAGTGTCCTTTTGAAGGAACTGGATGATCATGGCGTGTTTACGTTTACCTATCGCCTGAATTCTCCTGATGGTCCTTTGTTTGTAAAAATGGTGGCCGTTTATTCCGATAAAAAGCATATCGTGATTAGCGTGACCAACATTGATTCTCAAATTCGCCGTGAACAGAAAATTAGGGAAGAGGCCAGCATTGCCTATGAAAAGGCTCGCCGTGACGGCTTGACGGGAATCAAGAACAAGACTGCTTATGGTGAATTTGAAGCCAAACTGAATAAGCAAATCCAGTCGGGCGAAAATGTGAAATTCGCAATCGCCTTGTGCGATGTAAATGGCTTAAAGACGGTGAACGATACGCTGGGACACATTGCCGGAGACGAATATATTCGCTCGGCCAGTAGGCTTGTGTGCCAGACTTTTGCCCATAGCCCGGTGTTCCGAATAGGTGGTGATGAATTTGTTGCAATTCTGCGTGGCTCCGATTTTGAAAACCGTGAAAGACTTGAAAAGAAATTTACTGAAGCGGTAAAGGAAAACGTTGACCAGCATAAGGTTGTGGTCGCTTGTGGAATTTCTGTATTTGACAAGGATCATGACAAGGATGTTTCGTCTGTCTTTGAACGAGCCGATGCGCTCATGTATAAAAACAAAATGCGCATGAAGAATGAGCATGATGAAATTATCGGAACGATTATTCAATCGATTGGAGCCAAAGTGACTAATTAGAGCCTTGCCGTGCTCTTCATGGTGGATTGCGATGTCATTGCGTTACCCGCAATGACGTTCTTTTTTTTATTTTTGTGCAGATAATTTTTATGATTTTTTAGATGGACAAAAAAGATGTTTAAAGTAGGGTTTGATAACGACGCGTACCTGAGGACGCAGTCCGAAAAGATTGCCGAGCGCATTGCGAAGTTCGGCGGAAAACTTTATCTGGAATTTGGCGGAAAACTGTTCGATGACCATCACGCATCCCGCGTGCTGCCCGGCTTTGCGCCCGATAGTAAAATCCGCATGCTCGAAAAGCTCAAGGACAAGGCCGAAGTCATTATCGCCATTAACGCCGGCGATATCGAAAAAAACAAGGTCCGTGGCGACTTGGGCATTACCTACGATCAAGATGTCTTGCGCCTGATTGATGCCTTCCGTGGTTACGGTCTTTATGTGAGCTCCGTGGTGCTGACCCGCTGGCAGGAACAGCCCAGCGCCATCGCTTACCAGAAAAAACTCGAAGGCTTGGGCCTCAAGGTTTATCGCCATTACCCGATTGCTGGCTACCCGAGCAACATCCCGCTGGTGGTGAGCGATGACGGTTACGGCAAGAATGAATTTGTCGAAACGAGCCGTGAACTTGTGGTGGTGACCGCTCCGGGCCCCGGTAGTGGAAAGATGGCTGTGTGCCTTTCCCAGATTTATCACGAAAACAAGCGTGGCGTGAAGGCCGGTTATGCCAAGTTCGAAACCTTCCCGATTTGGAACATTCCGCTCAAGCACCCGGTGAACCTGGCTTACGAAGCGGCCACAGCCGACTTGAATGACGTGAACATGATCGACCCGTTCCACCTGGAAGCTTACGGCAAGACGACTATCAACTATAACCGTGACGTGGAAATCTTCCCGGTGCTGAACGCCCTGTTTACCCGTATTCTCGGTGAATCTCCGTACAAGAGTCCGACCGATATGGGCGTGAACATGGCCGGCAACTGCATTGTCGATGACGATGCTGTTTGTGAAGCTGCCCGCCAAGAAATTATTCGCCGCTACTACAATACGCTTTGCGATGTGCGTAAGGGTAACGCCGACAAGGATCAGATTTACAAGCAGGAACTGATTATGGAACAGGCCCAGATCAGTACTGCGAACCGTCCGGTGATTGCCGCTGCCGTGCAGAAGGCCGAAGAAACCGAAGGCCCGGCGGTTGCAATTCAGCTGAACGACGGTGCCATTATTACAGGCAAGACTTCTTCGCTGCTTGGCGCCTCTTCTGCAATGCTTTTGGATTCGCTTAAGCACCTGGCGGGAATCCCTGACGAAGTGCGTCTGCTTTCGCCCATGGTGATTGAACCGATTCAGAACTTGAAGACCAAGCAGCTCGGCCACAAGAACCCGCGCTTGCACATGGACGAAGTCCTGGTGGCTCTCTCTGTTTGTGCCCTCACGGATTACAATGCCAAGATTGCCCTTGAAAAGTTGCCGGAACTCCGCCACTGTGAAGTGCATTCCAGCGTGATTCTATCTCAGGTGGATGTGGGCGTGTTCCGCCGCCTCGGTGTGAACCTCACCACTGAACCGACATATCAGACAAGTAAGCTTTATCACGGGTAACAAATGCGTAAATCGAGTGTCGCGCCCATGCTTGCATGGGCATGACCGAGATTAGCATTTGGCGATTGAGCGTAGCGAAAGCGCAAAAAGCCGGTTTAGCTTCGCCTAGCTGCGTTCTCGCCCCACTCGTCGTACTATTTGTACGCCTTCGGGGGCTGCGGCCTGGCTTTGCTTGCTAATCCAACTTTTTTATTTCGATTGAAGAGAATGTTTTAAAAACGAAAAAAAGGTCGCGACATTGTCGCGACTTTTTAACTTATATGCAAATACTTCGTTTGAAGAATTACTTCTTCTTGCTCTTTTTAGGCGGATGAGCGGCGATTTTCTTGACGCTCTTGTCTTCGGCCTTGGCGAGTTCAGCTTCTTCGGCTTCGAAGATTGCCTGAGCCTGGCGGAGAGCGTCGGTCGGGTCGATTTCGATAGCTTCGGAGGCTTCGTCTACGAGTTCGGCGAAGTCGTCGTACCAGTCAGCGAAGATTTCCACTTCCAGGTGGTCGACGCCAGGAACGGTGAGGCGTGCGCCGCAGGCTTCGCCAACGCGGTCGAGGTACTTGGCCATCTGCGGCTTGAGGAGCGTGAGGTCGAGACCGTCGAGGTCTTCAGGTTCAAACCAAACGCCATCCACGTCGGAATCGTCATCTTCCTTGGCTTTCTTCTTGGACTTCTTGTCTTCGCACTTGCCGCACTTGCATTCGCCGTTGCAGCATTCGTCGTTACCATAGAGGGCGGCGTATTCTTCATCGTCCATGCCGCTGTCGTAGTAGAATTCGTCTTCTTCGAGGTACAGGGTTTCGACAAAGATTCCCTTGGCGCCGAGAGTCTTAGCGGCGGCAATGAATTCCTTGAGGTCGCCACCGAAGTAGCGAGTAGTTTCCATGTCTTCGTTCAAGGTCTGAACGGGAATGGGGGAGAGCTTCTGCTTCTTGAGGTAGTCGCAGATTTCGTCACTGATGGATTTCTGAATCTTAGCCATGTGAATCTCCTGGGATAAAATTAAATGTGGTACTTCTTGAGGCTCGGGGCCTTTTCTTCGATAAGCTTCATGATGCGGGCAACAGCGTCGGCGCCGTTAGCCGTATCCTTCACGCTCACGAGCGGCTGGAACAGCGGACTGTTGAACAGCGTGCCCAGCGGAATCGGGTTCTTGCGGCAGAACGTGATGTCGACAAAGTCGCGTGCAGCCTTCTGCAGGTTGTGTGCAGTGTCCTTGTCACCGGCCTGGAATGCCTTGTAGAGATCGACAAAGGTCTTCGTGGCTTCAGGAATGTTGCCCGAAGCGCTGATGAGGCCCGTGCCGCCCATTTCGAGCAAGTCTGCGAAGAGACCGTCTTCACCGCTCATCACGGCAAAGTCCTTGCCCTTCGTTTCCTTGATCACGCGCATGGTGTCTTCGTGGAACTTTTCGCCAAAGCCGAATTCGACAGCCTGCTTCAGACCGATGATGTTCTTGTCTTCGGCAAGTTCAATCAAGGTGTCGGGGTGCACGTAGCTGGAGGTACGGCCCGGAACGTTGTAAATCACGATCTTGGCACCCGTTTCGCTGCTGAGCGTGCGGTAGTGCTTCAGGAGGCCTTCCTGCGGCGGGTTGTTGTAGTAGCCAGTAACGCAGAGGACCGCCACCGGGGCAATCTTCTGGACGTTCTCGATCATTTCGATGGATTCGCGGGTGCAGTTGGAACCGGCACCGGCAATCACGGGCACGCGGCCGTCCACATAGTCGAGCGTAAACTTGATGACATCGAGGTGCTGCTGCGGAGAGACCGTCGCACTCTGACCCGTGGTCACGGCAGGGAGCACGCCACTTGCGCCGTTAGCAATCACGTCGTCAATCATCTGACCCATCTTCTTGTAGTCGATGGAGTTGCGGAGGTTCTTGGGATCGTCGTTCTTGAGCGGGGTGAACAACGCGGGGAAAACACCAGTAAGTTGAGAAGCGTTAGTAATCTGCATAGTGTTCAAAATATAGTATTAGACGAGAGACGAAAATCGAAACTCGGAAGAAAAAAGGCTCAAAGGTTGATGTTAGAACACGTAACGGAAGTCTAGGAGCAACGAGTGCGATGTTTTTGATGGCCAAATTGTTGGAGTAAATATCAACAGGTCAATACCGAAATGTCTCCCGAAGTCCACGTTTATGCCGTTGGCTACTTCAGCTCCGTAGTTTCCGATGGGACTAAATTGGAAACTTTCTATTAGGCCGACGACGTTTATTATTGTTCCGCCGGTAACGAAGTGGAAGTGGTTCCCGCCTAGATAGAACAATGCGGGAATGCGGATGTAGCTGGACGGCTCAATGACAATGTTGTATTGATATCGGATGTCTGTGGTTAAATAGACTCCGTTTTCACGGGAAAATCTTAGTTTCAAGCCTGCGCCTATATCGAAAAGGCCTCCATGTACAAAGAAGGTCGTCCTGCGCCATCCGACCTGTTTCTTTGTTACTGAGGTCGGCTGGAAATCGGTTTCGTTGAGATTGGCCTGGTCGGCGAAACAGAAGACTGCGGAAAGTAGCAGGACTAATAAAAAAATTTTTTTATTCATAAAGATAAATTAGTTTTTTAGACTAACATTGTCAATCCTTGATGTCGTCAATGCGTCTCAATGGGTGTGTAGTTTTTGGAAGGAAATTGTATCATTCTATTCCCGAATTAGGACTGGGTTACACTTAATGTAATGCGGTGAATGATTGTTACTTGCTCTTTACATTGGAGGTGTTCTTCCATGGTTGTTTTTCACGTCAATCTTTGATTTTGACGCCTTATTTTTTTTTCTTTTTTTTCTAAATTTCACCCGTAAAACTTTAATATAGGAACCCCTATGGAAAACATTACGCAGATTTGGAAGAAGATCCAGTCCCCGGAATTCAACCCCGCAACGGATATGGGTTTGGTCGAACAGGTGAAACAGGTCGCCCTGACCTCGCAGGAAAGTGCCAAGGTAAGCTTCGGTACGTCCGGCTGGCGTGGCGAAATCGGATCCGAATTCACCCTCCGCAATCTGCAGGTCGTGGGTGCCGCTATCGTGCGCCTCTACAGGGAAGCGACTCCGGAACTTTTCGAAGCCCTCGGCGTGAAGGACTTTGCCGAACTCCAGAAGCGTGGTGTGGTCGTCGGTCACGATAACCGCCTGCTCGGTCACGAATTCTGCGAAGCTGTTGCCGACCAGTTCGCGAAGGCCGGCGTGAAGGTCTACTACGGTGGCGAAATGCCGACTCCGGAATTCAGCGCCTGCATCGAGATGCTCGGTGCCGCCTGCTCCATCAACATGACCCCGAGCCACAACCCGAGCCACTACAACGGCATCAAGTTCAACCCGGCCGACGGCGGTCCTGCCGGTCCGGAAATCACGAACGTCATCACGAAGCTCTCTAACGAAATGATGGCCACCTGGAAGTTTGAACCGGTGGGCAAGGTTGACTGGGAAATTATCGACTCCCTCAAGATTTACAAGGAATTCCTTGTGAAGCAGGGCACGATCAAGTTCGACCGCATCAAGGACTTTATCAAGAAAGGCCGCCTCACGCTCGTCTGTGACCACGTGCACGGTTCTACCCGCCGCCGTCCGGCCGCCCTCCTCGACAATCCGGAATGTCTCATCACGCTCCGCAACGAAGACGACTCCCTGTTCGGCGGCATCGCTCCCGAACCGTCCAGCAAGAATCTTGAAAAGGTCCGCAAGGTCCTCGACGAGAGCAAGAGCTGGTTCCGCCTGGGCGCCATCTTTGATCCGGACGGCGACCGCATTCGCTTCTACGACGGCACGCGCGAAATCGACATGAACCAGTTCGGCGCTATCGCTTTCCATTACATGGCTACCTGGCGCAAAGAACAGGGCTGTGTCGCCAAGTCTGTCGCTACATCCAACTTTGTGAACATCATTGCCGAAAAGCTCGGCGTGCCCGTGATGGAAACTCCGGTGGGCTTCAAGAACTTCCGCCCGTGGCTTTCCCGTAACGCCAAGCAGAAGGCTCTCGTGGCTTTCGAAGAATCCGACGGTATCTCCGGCCTCAACAACACGCTCGAGAAGGATGCCCAGTTCGGCCTCCTCATCGCCCTCGAAATCATGGCTGTCACCGGCAAGAACCTCGGTGAATACCTCGACGCTTTGTACGAGGAATACGGCCGCTTCTACCCGACCCGCTCGGGCTTCGAAGTGGACAAGTCCCTCGTGGGTGCCCCGCTTAAGGCCAAGGTCGACGCCATCGCGACGATCGCCCAGCCGGGTGCCAAGGTCATGGTCGGCTCTAACGAGAAGACCGTGAAGCAGCTCCTCACGCTCGACGGTGTGAAGGTCATCTTTGACGACGACTCCTGGATGCTCGTCCGTCCGTCCGGTACCGAACCGAAGGTGCGCATTTATACGGAATGCCGCAACCCCGACGAGAAGGACCCGATGTTCGAGGCTGCCAAGGCTCTGTTCTTCAAGAACTAAATTTGCAAAAAATGGAATAGGATCGTTGGAATCATGAAAAAACTCATAAGCATCATTGTCATGGCGTGCGCGTTGCTGGGCTATGCCCAGGACAGCTCCATAAAGCCTGAATTCCAGGCTTTCTCGGGCGCCTTGGTCAAGTTGAAAAAGGCGAAGAAGGGCTACCACAAGTTTATGTTGGAAATCGTTGCAGCTCCTTGGGCCTTCAGGGCCGAAGGTGAAGTTGCTGCTCCCGGTGGCGATTCCGACATGCTTATCAACGCCCTTTTCGACGGTGATCTCTATGCCGTGCTTGCTTATGTCCCGTCGGCGACGTCGGGTACGGACGGCCAGGAATACCAGGTCGGGCTTTTCGACATGATGCTTTTCTTTGAGGATGAACCGACGAAAATCCGCAACTTGAAATTTACCCT
>JAFXLS010000046.1 GCA_017530965.1 Fibrobacter sp. | reverse complement strand
CTCGTCGGCCTCAAGAGCCGCGGCGTGTACGAAACTCCGGGTGGCACGCTCCTGTACAAGGCTCACGAATGCCTGCAGCAGCTCGTGCTCGACAAGGAAACTTTGTTCGAAGCCCAGAAGATGTCTATGACCTACGCCAACCTCGTGTACAATGGCCAGTGGTTCACTCCGCTTCGCCAGGCTATGGACGCCTTCTTCGCTGAAGTGAACAAGGTTGTTGCCGGTGACGTGACCCTCAAGCTCTATAAGGGTAACATCATTCCGGCCGGCATCAAGAGCCCCTACAGCCTCTACGACATGGGCCTCGGTGGATTCACCGACGTCGACATGTACGACCAGAAGGACGCAACGGGCTTCATCCGCTGCTATGGCCTTCCGCTCAAGACGCGCGCCCTGTTGCTCGGCAACAAGACCAACGTCGACTTCGGCAAGCCGGTTGTGCTCCCGAAAAAGTAATGAGACCGCTCGCGCCCAATCGTACTAAGTACGTACCCTGAGCGCTCGCTCTCGCAACCGCTCTCGGTTAACACCCGAGGGCTTTGTTGCTCACGGACGATAAAGACATTCGTCAAAAATTCCCTCGGTTCAAAACCGGGGGATTTTTTCTTAGAATTCGTAAATATATCCAGCGCCCCAGAAAATTTTGTGCGCATCGTGTTCGGCAAATTTTTTCATGGGAACGCTAATTTGTGTGTAGAACCCGTATAGGTGCGTCCACAGTTCCATTGAAATGTCGCCGATTTCCTTGTAGTTGTAGGGGAATGCGACAAGACCGTTGGCGTTGTCCAAAGCCTCGTGCATTTTGTTGGGTGCCCTGGCGTATTCGTATCCGCCGCCGACACCTGCATCAAGGTTGAAGGGCGCGTCTTTGAAGAATGTCCAAAGAACGCTTCCGCGAATACCGCACCAATAGTCGTTTTCATTGTGGATAAAGCCCATTCCCTGTGCACGGAACATCAATTCCTTGTAGCCGAATCCAGCAAGGGCGACAATCGGGGTCTGATTCCGGATCCCGAGACCGGCATTGAATCGCCAGTCGCTTGCGTGGCTGCAGACGGCAAAAAGAGAAATAAACAGTAGCGTACAAAAAAAACGGGTGCAAAACATAGTGCAAATATAGACAAAATGTACAAATATACTCGCAAAAAAGTGTTTTTATTCCTATATTGTTTTGCATATAACTCGGCTCGCCGTAGCACGGGCCACAAAAAAGGAATCAATATGAAGATGAAATCACTTATCAAGGCTTGCGCATTTGCTTGCGCTTTCGCTGCTCCTGCAATGGCTGAAGGTGGCATGTTCGAAGGGGCTCTCCCTGAAAACTGGACTGCCGACGTGGTCGCTGCAGTGCGCTACAACTGGTACAACTTCAGCAACTGGCAGAAGGACGGTACCTCCAACTACACTTGGCTCGTGACCTACGATGCCGATGTGCAGGGTAAGTGGAAGGTCGCCAACTGGCGTAACCTCATCGATATCGATCTCGGCCAGACTTGGACCAAGGGCGTGGGCAAGCGTAAGTCCAACGACCGCCTGTTCTGGGAATCTATGCTCGACTTCAATATGACCGAAGTCCTGAAGCCCTACATTGGCAACCGTTTTGAAACCCAGTTCATGGCCGGCTACGAATATAGCGAAGACGAAGATGGCAATGAAGTCAAGAAGGCTATCTCTAGCTTCATGGATCCTGCTTATGAAACGCAGGTCGCAGGTCTTGCCTACGTTCCGAACGACAACTTCTCTCAGCGTATCGGTTTTGCAAACCGCATGACCATTTCTAACGGTTACGGTTACGCCGATGACAAGGATACCAAAAAGTTCGAAAAGTTCCGTGACGAACCCGGTCTCGAATCCATCACCGAAGCCAAGTATGCTTTCTCTGACATCGTGAGCTTCAAGACCCGTCTGTGGGCATTCACCAACTTCGAAGGTACCGAAAAGATTGACGGCCTTTGGGAAAACCTGCTCTCCGTGATGATTGCTCCGCTCATTGAACTTCAGGTGGGCTTCGACATGGCTTACGACTGGGATCTCGACGAAGATACGCAGTACAAGAGCATGGTGCTCTTTGGCCTGACCTGGCGCTGGTTTTAATTAGCGGCATTGCCGCTCGATTTTATCGAAAAAAATCCTCGGCTTGGCCGAGGAATTTTTTTTATTTCTCAAGATCCGCTTTCATGGCGCGGATGGCGTTTCCGCGGTGGCTGATGCCTTTCTTTTCGGCAAGCTCCATCTGCGCAAAGGTGCGGTCGAATCCGTCGGGAACGAATAGCGGGTCGTAGCCGAATCCCATGTCGCCAACGGGGGCGAAGTTGATTTGTCCACGGCATTCGCCTTCGTAAATCTTGGGCTCGGTCACGGTCCACTTGCCGTCCATTTCGGCGACTTTTTGGTAGGAGAGTGCGCAGAAGTAACGGGCGCTGCGATCCTTGACTCCATCCAACTTTTGCATAAGCTTGTCGTTGTTGGCTTGGTCGTTGCCATGGTAGCCGCAGTAGCGGGCGCTGTAAATGCCGGGCTCGCCGTTCAATGCGAATACTTCCAAGCCGGAATCGTCGGCAAGAACGCTTGCCTCGATATGCTTTTCGCAGAGCCACTTGGCCACCGAGCTCGATTTGATGATGGCGTTTGCTTCGAACGAATCGCCGTCTTCGACGATATCGTCAGTGAATCCGATATCCTTGAGCGTCTTGAATTCCTTGTTCTCGGTTCCGAGAATATGCGCAAAATCCCTAATCTTCCCAGGATTGCCTGTTGCGATGACGAATAAGTGTTTCATTAGTAGTGTTCCGGTTTCATCACGATGAGTATGGCGTCAACGATTACGCCTACGCCGCAGAGGCCTCCGGTGCAAAGCCAAAGAATCCCGGTCCAGATTTTACCTTCGTAAAAGCGGTGCAGTCCCAGATAGCCGAGCAAAATGCAAAGGGCTAGGGCAATCCACTTGTTATGTTCACCTTGTGCGGGCATACAGACTCCTTGATTAAGGTGAGCCCAAATATAGAAAATCGCGAGCCTTGAAAATTTCTACATTTTAGATATGCTTCATGTATTCAAACACGAAATGCGCCTGATCTTCAGGGATCCGAAGTTTTGGATTCCGTTCATCATCCCGCCGGTGATTCTTGCCGCGAGCCAGGGAATAGCTGTTTCTCGCTACGGCGGGCAGATTATGGAGGGCATGCAGGGCTACATGATGCTCTTGCTCGGTTGCCTCATGGCGCCGATGGATTCGCCATTGGCGGGGGATTCCTTCGCGGGCGAGCGCGAACGCAATTCGCTTGAACTCCTGCAGCTTGCACCTATTGCGCCTGCCAAACTCTTCTGGGGTAAAATGCTTGCGATACTTCCGTTTCCGATAGCCTTTTCACTGCTCGCGCAGTTGATTTATTGGCTTACGCATTCTGAAGTTTCGACAATGGTTGCTGCGGCTTCTATTCTTGGAGCTCTTTCGGCGGTACTCCTTACGACTTCATTCTCGTTGACGCTTTCGCTCCGCGTTAAATCGGTTCGTGCGGCGACGCATATTTCGTTGTTTGTCATTGTCCCGATTCTTTTGTTGGTGCAGCTCGGCCACGAAGCTTTCTTGGCAGGACTCCTTGTGCCGACGCTTGTTTTGGTGGCTTCCGTTATTATAAGCGTCCTTTCGGCTTTTATGGGGATGCGCAAGTTTGTGAGCTTGTAGTTCCCTTAATATTTAAATTGTAAAATAAATTTTTGAGAACATTGTGGAAATGGTGAATTTTTAGGAAATTCGCCATTTTTTGTTGATTTATGGTCTTCAAATTGTATTTTTAGTAAAATTTCCTATTGACTTTTTCCTTTTTTGAATATAAATTTTGAGAAAAATTTTGAGAACAATGCAGGCGGGTTGCCTGCATCTCGAAAAAAGGATGGATGTTATGGGTTGTAATTCGTTGAAAAAGTCGCTCTCGGTGCTGCTTGTGTGCGGGGCGACGGTTGCTACTTCGGCAGTTTCCGCTTTTGCGGTTACTTCGCCGGACTTCCCGATGGCGGGCTTTGCCACGCAGAATGGCGGCACCACGGGCGGCAAGGGATATTCCGAGGTCACGGTGGACAACGTGAGTGACCTTAAGAGCTACGCCAAGGCGGGCAACAAGATTATCTACGTGAAACCGGGTACGTACATGGGTCCCGTCGAGGTCGGCAGCAACGTGACGATTTACGGTTACCAGGGCGCCATTATCGCGCAGCCTACTTCGGGCAGTGCCATGAAGCTGAGCGGCTCGAAGAACGTCATCATCCGTAACCTGAAATTCAAGGGTGTGGGCGCGCACGACGACGATGACGAGGATTGCCTGCAGGTGAATCACGAATCCAAGAACGTGTGGATTGACCACGTGGACGTGTATGACGGTCACGATGGCAACCTGGACATCACCAACGCCTCGGACTACGTGACGATTTCGTGGACCAAGTTCAGCTATACCTCGGCATCGAGCGGCCACCAGTTCAGCAACCTGATTGGCAACAGCAAGACAAAGACGAGCGACCGCGGACACCTGAACGTGACGATTCACCATACGTGGTGGGCGGATGGCGTGGTGGAACGCATGCCGCGCGTGCGTTTTGGCAAGGTGCATGTGGCGAACAACCTCTTCGACAGCAAGAATGCGAGCTACTGCGTGCGTGCAGCCATCGAGGCGGACATCCGCATTGAAAGGAACGTGTTCATTGGCGTGCAGAAGGCGCTTGACCTCTACATGAGCGATGGTGCCATCACGGCGGCGCAGATGATCGAAAATTACGAAGAAAACGTGAAGAAACCGCAGGCCGGTACGGGCACGGCGTTCAAGCCGAGCTATTCCATGAGCCTCACCGACGTAAGCACGCAGGCGAAGGCGTATGCCCTGCGCGATTCTATTAAGTTGTACGCAGGTGCAACGCTTCCGGATCCGGGTGCATCGTCTGTGGTGACTCCGGCAAGTTCCAGCAGCGCAAAGTCTAGCTCCAGCGTGGCCTCGAGTTCTTCGGCAAAGTCCAGCAGCAGCGTTGTGCCTGCATCGAGTTCTTCTGCCAAGTCCAGCTCGTCGCAGACGCCTGTCGCTGGCGAGGCGAGCCTCACCAAGCATGGCTCGGGTAGCACGACGCAGACGGTTGCCGCAGGTGAATCGATTGCTGAATTCTACTTCACCGTTGCGGGCGCTACGGGCGCCACGGTGACGGGTCTTCCGGATGGCGTGACGGGTACGCTTAAGGGGTCTGACTTCTATATTTCTGGAACGGTGGCTTCTACGGTGACACCGGGGGCATACAAGTTTACGGTGACTACGACGGGGGCATCTAAGAATGCAACCAAGAGCGGAACGATTACGGTTACTGGTACGGGTTCTGCTCCTGAATCTAGTTCAAGTGAAATCGTCTCTAGCTCGAGTGTGCCGGAATCCAGCTCTTCTGAAACAAGTACGACTGCTTTGGAAATTTCTCACGCGCCGCACTTCAATGTTTCTATCGAAGGTAGGACGGTGTCGGTGCAGGGCGCGACTCATGCAGCGTACCTTCTTGACGCTCAAGGTAAGCTCGTTGCGAAAGTTCAGCCCTCGGGTAACGCGATTTCTATCGCGGTGCCTCGCGCCGGTTCATACCTCTTGCGCATCGGTAATGAATTGCGTCGCGTATCTGTGCGGTAATTAATCCTTCAGATAAAGGCGTCGCCCGTCGTTCAACATCAGGATGACGGGCAATTTTTTTGCTATAAAAACGCCGTTGTTCAAGCTGCCACTTTCTATCAGTTGACCATTCAGGCTGAAAGCCTTGTACGGAGCGTTGCTCGCGACATCTGCGATTTGGTAGCGGTCGGGGCTAACTCGTGTGAATTTAGCCTTTGCGCGGGTTAGTTTTGAAATCGGCAGTGCCGTAATATCTTCGACAGGAAACTTGATTTCCGGGCACGTGTTTAGCGTGTCGAGAAGGATGGTGAACTCACCGGCAACGGCTGCAAATGCGAGCGGAACATCGGCTATGTCGACATCCTTTACTCCGTTCCTTCTTCTCTTCTCGGGACTGTTGAATTCGCAGCCGGTGTAACCGAATTCCTTGCTATAATATCGCTGGCACAATTCAAATACGTGTGTCACGAGGGAATCCGCCTGTTCTGCTGTACCCTTGAAAACGCCCGCCTTCTGCAGGCGCGGAAATTCGTCTTTGTACACGTCTTTGTGCTTCACGGTGAAAAGCGAGTCTGTACGTGTGCTCTCGTCTTCGGAATACGTGACTCGTGCTACCTTGACCACCTTCTCGGTGACGATCACAATCATGGTGGAGTCTAGCTCGGACCTGTAGACCCATGCCGTATCGGTGCCGGAGGCATTCTTGACGGTGGGCTCGCGCAGGCTCATCTTGGAAAGGTCCAAGTAGTCGCCTTCGAACAGGTAGAGCGCTGTCGCTGGATATCCTAAGTAGATGTCGGTGCTGCCTCCCGTGCCCTGATGGTGGGTGACGTTGCATTCCGCCGCCTGTAGTGTTGCTGTGCCGATGCCTGCGGCGAATACGCCCGCACATAGAAATTTTGTGAAATTCATACTCTTTTTCTCCTTTTAGTCCATCTTTAGAAAATAGTAAAAAAAGAGAGTCGTTTTCGAGCCTAGCAAAAACGAGTGATTTGAGTCAACGAAAAATGAAAAAAAAGAGGTGCCCGTGTGGGACACCTCTTTAAAATTGGATTGTCGCGAACTTACTTAAGTTCCTTCAACGCAGCCTCATTTTTCGCAATAATGTCTTGCTGCGTAGCAAGCTTGGTGCGTTCGGCGTTCACCACGGCTTCCGGAGCACCGTTGACAAACTTTTCGTTCGACAACTTGCGTTCGATGGAAGCGGCGAATGCCTTGGCCTTTTCAATTTCCTTTTCCAAGCGGGCGATTTCTGCGGCCGGGTCAAGGATTCCTTCCAGCGGGATGTAGAGTTCGCCACCGGGCACCACGGCGCTCGCGCTGAACTTCGGCTTGGCGGCCTTCACGGCGACACTCAGGTCAGAAAGACCCGAAAGTTCGGTGATGATTGCCATGCAGTCCTTCACGCTGGCTTCCGTTGCGTCGTCGTCCACGCTCACCACGGCGTTCAGCTTGGTGGCGGGGCTCACGTTGTAGCGGCCACGCACGCCACGCACGCTTTCCACCACGGCGAATGCCTGGTCGAATGCGGCTTCGATCTTCGCGTCGATGAGCGATTCGTCGGCCTTGG
>JAFXLS010000045.1 GCA_017530965.1 Fibrobacter sp. | reverse complement strand
TATCCAGAGCGGCTCCGACGCCATGCTCAAGAAGATGCGCCGCCAGCACAACATGGAGCAGTACCTCTCGATTATCGAACAGCTACGCAGCAAGGACCCGTTCTACGGGATTTCGACGGACGTAATCTGCGGATTCGTGGGCGAAACGGAAGAGGATTTTGAGCAGACGCTCAAGGCTTTTGAAAACTGCCAATTCGACTCTGCGTTCATGTTCATCTACAGCCCGCGCAAGGGAACGGAATCGTACAAGGAAGCGGAGACGCTCACCGAACAGGAAAAGAACGAACGCCACACGCGCCTGGTGGAACTGCAGAACGCCATCACGCTCAAGAGGAACCAGATGATGCTCGGCCGCACCGAGGAACTGCTAGTCGAAAAGAACTCCGTGCGCGACGAGACGGAACTGCGCGGCCGCACCGACAACTTCAAGAAGGTCGTTTTCAAGCCCGAAGAAGGCGTCATCGTGAAGCCGGGCGACTACGTGAAGGTGAAACTGGACGACATTCGCGGATGGACGATCCGCGGGACGCTGGTGTAAGATGTGGGGTGTGAGGTCGCGCCTTCGGCGCTTTGAGGTATGAGGTTTAAGGTAATGAAGATGAAGTTTTGGAATGTTCGCGGGATTGCGTTTGCATTGCTTTCTGTTTTTGCAGCAAGTGCATTTGCGCAGACGATGGCAGATGCACAGAAGGCATACGTTGCCGGCAACTGGAAAGAAGCCGCCGCCGCATACGAAGCCGCATGCCCAAAGGAACCGGATTCCCTGCGTGCAGAATGCTACCTGTGGAATGTACTCGCCCTTTCGCAAACGGGCAACGCACAATCCTTCAAGGTTGCAGGCAAGCGCCTCGACAGCCTTATCCAAACGACCAACCCTCAACGGGCCATCTACGCCGACCTGATGATGACAAGCGCCCAGTTTAGACTTTACCTTGGCAAATACGACAAGGCCGCCGAAGACCTCATTCAGGCCATCGAGACCTCTCACCCGCACCAAACCGTCGTCCTCCAGAAAGTGTGCCAGGCCGTAAAGGCAAAAGTGAAATCGGAAGATTTGAACGACCGTTGCAACCTGCTGAGCAATCCTGATTCACTAAAGGCCCTCCAGGCCGCAAAAACCGCTCCAGCCGCTCAGCCAGCCAAGGTTGCAGCCCCCGCCCCACAGCCCGCAGCCCCCGAACCGGCACCTGCAGTCGAACAGCCCAAGGAGCAGCCTAAAGCCGCTCCGGCCCCAGCACCCGCACCAGTCGCAACAGCTCCGGCCGCTCCTGCAACAACCACTGCGGAGTATTGGACACTCCAGTTAGGGGCATTTGGAACAAAATCTAACGCCGACTTGCTTGTTTCCAACCTCAAGAAACAGAAAATTTCCTGCACAATTATAGAGCAGACCCGCGGTGAAAAGACTCTCTACTTAGTCCAAACAGGCAAATTTGAGACCAAAGACCAGGCCGTCGATTTCGCTGCAAGCAAGCTTGCACCCCTTAAAATTGAATATCAGCCCCTTTTGAAAAGGTAAATTTGCACAAAAAAGCGCTTTTTTCGCACTTTTCCCCTGCAAAAAAAAGCAAATTGTTCTATATTTGAGCAAACCCCGAGCCGGGGTGGTGAAATTGGTAGACGCGCCGGACTCAAAATCCGGTACTCGCGAGAGTGTGAGGGTTCGATTCCCTCCCCCGGCATTATTTTTGAAGGAAGAAATTGATGGCGAATTGGTGCAAGATTCTCACAACGGTGCTTTTGTGCGGCTCCATTGCGTTCGCACAGTTTGACGATGAATCTTCCGAAGATTCCTATTCTTACGGGGCATCCGAAGAAACAGATGACGCCTTTGCTGACAACAGCAATGAAGAAGCCGAAACCAAAGTTGGCGAAGCAACAGCCTCCGCAGACGAATGGCAGGGCTTCAACTACGAAGAAATGGGACTTACCCAGTGGGAATTTCAGCAGGCCAAGCAAGAAGGCATTACCAGAGCCAAGCTGACCAGCCTCGTAGAAATGGGCGTTCGTCCGTCTGAATATTTACAGAAACCTTGGGAAAAACTCGGCGTATCCGAAGAAGACTGGCTCGCCCAGCGTTCTGGCGGACTTGAAGACGCCGATATCGACCGTTCCTACCGCAACCATTCCGGCGACCAAGGCTATGCATACCTTTCTTTGCTTGTTCCGTCGCTGTATCAGTGGCACAAGCAGGAATCCATGAAAGCCATCTGGATTGACGCCTTGTGGGGCGTGAGCGTCGGTGCAACGGTTTACCTTGCAGTTGACGGCAATTCCGCTTGGTGGTATGGTCTGATTTTTGTAGCTGGCGCTCATATTTGGTCTTTTGCTGATGCATTCTTCAGCACTCAGTGGGACAGCAACCCGGACGCAAACCGCTTCAGCTACGGCATTCTCCCGACCCCAGAAAAGGGTGTAGCGGGATTCTTCAATGTCAAGTTCTAAGCGCATCATGCAGCTGGAATTACTCAAAAGCAAGATTCATCGCGCAACTGTAACCGATGCAAACCTCAACTATGAGGGTTCGATTACTATCGCCCGCGATCTGATGGATGCAGCCAACATCCTCCCCTTCGAAAAAGTGGGCGTTCTTGACGTGAACAACGGCAACCGCCTTGATACCTATGTGATTGAAGGCCCTGCCGGTTCTGGCGTAATCTGCTTGAACGGTGCAGCAGCCCGCTTGGTTCAGCCCGGCGATTTGGTGATTATCGTCGCCTACGCCACCATGAGCGAAGACGAAGCCAAGACGTGGAAACCCACCGTAATCCACGTGAATGCCAAGAACGAAATCGTTTAAACATCCGGTCATATTTTTTATTCATTCTGTCGAAAAATCTGAGGTCTGCCATTCCGTGACAGATCTTTTGTTATATATTTAGAACAAACAAAATGGAGGATTAATTTATGCAAACAAGCATTCTTTTAACAATTATTTTTGCCGCGGCATTTTTCCTCGCCATCATCTTTGTGATGTCGTATATCAAGGCCGCACCAGACGAAGCCATTATCGTTTCTGGCCTTCGGAAACTTCCGAAAGTCATCATCGGACGTGCAGGTCTTAGAATTCCCTTCTTTGAACGCGCCGACCACCTTTCTTTGCAGTTGATTCAAATTGACGTAAAGACAGGAAGTCCGGTTCCGACAAAGGATTACATCAACGTTTCCGTCGACGCTGTCGTGACAGCCAAGATTTCCGATAATCCTGACCGCCTCAAGTCCTCGGCTCAGAACTTCTTGAATAAGAAGCCCGAAGACATCCGCGCTATGATTGTGGACATCTTGGAAGGTAACATGCGCGAAATCGTAGGTCGTATGCAGTTGGTAGACCTTGTGGGTGACCGCAAGCAGGTTTCTGAACTCGTGCTCGAAAACGCCATTCCTGACCTGGAAAAATTGGGTATCGTGGTTCAGACCTTCAACATCCAGAATTTTGAAGATGCCAACGGAGTGATTGAAAACCTGGGTGTGGACAAGACCTCTGCCATCCGCAAGGCCGCCGCCATTTCTAAGGCCAATGCCGAAAGAGATATCAGCGTAGCCCAGTCCCAGGCCAAGAAAGATGCCAACGACGCCGCCGTGGCTGCCGAACTGGAAATTGCACAAAAGCAGAACGACCTCGCCGTGAAAAAGGCCAATCTGCAGAAAATTTCGGATACAGAAAAGGCTATTGCCGACGCAGCTTACGAAATCCAGAAGCAGACCCAGCAAAAGGCAATCAACGTGGCCCAGGCCGAAGCCGAAGTCGCCAAGCAGGAAAAGGAAATTGAAATTCGCGAACGCATGGTAATGGTGACCGAAAAGGAACTGAAGGCTCAAATCGAAAAGAAAGCCGAAGCCGAACGCCAGGCACAGATTCAGCGTTCTGAAGCGGAACTTTTCCAGCAACAGAAAGACGCAGAAGCCGACCGTTACAAGGAAGAACAGCGCGCCAAGGCAATCAAGCAGATAGCCGATGCAGAAAAGGAAAAAGCCTTCGCCGAAGCCGAAGCTACCAAGGCGAAAGCCATGGCCGAAGCCGAAGCAACAAAGGCAAAGGGTCTCGCCGAAGCTGAAGCAATCAAGGCACAAGGCCTTGCCGAAGCTGAAGCGCTGAACAAGAAGGCCGAAGCAATGAAGCTCTATGGTGACGCCGCTCGCCAAGAAATGCAGCTGAAGACCATCGAAAGGTATTTCGAACAGATGCCGCAGATTGCAGCCGCTATTGCAAAGCCCATGGAAAAGATCGGCAACATCACCATGTACGGCGAAGGAAACACGGCTAAGCTCACAGGCGACATTACCAAGACACTCACGCAGGTCACCAACGGCCTCACGGATTCTCTCGGCATCGACTTGCGCACGGTTCTTGGATCCATGTTTGGAGCAAAACTTGCAGGCGTTACCAAGCCCGACAACACGCAAGAAAGCGACAAAAAATAGGCAGAATTCGACTTATGGGGCTGGAAGGGAAATCCTTTCAGCCCCATTTTCTATATTCATGGCATGCGGTTTTGGTTGCTGATAATTGCTTCTAGTATTTTTGCCTTTGCGGAAAGCCCTGCGAAGGCCGATTCTGCTATTGCAACCACCATTCAAAAAGACTCCGTTGCAGCAAAGTCAAACGCTGCAACCACAGTCGCAGTCCCGAAAGACACTATCGTCGATACGGTCTATATTGTCCCTGACGATGGCATTCCCTGGAACCGTGAGCATTTTGACCCCGAACGCCTAGTGCGGCACGAGACATTCGACCCCGCACTCAAAGTTGCCTACACCTACTCGGTGAGCTTTATGGGAGGCTCCTTCGGAACATTCGCCCAACAAAGCTACATGGCGCACCTCGCCTACGAATTTTCACCAGAACTTCATTTATACGCAAACGTTGGTCTCTGGATGCCACTGTATTCGAATTTCCGTTTTGGAACACCCATTGCAAAAGAAGATGTACGACAGGGTAACGTAGATGTCGTGCTCCCCGACATTGCATTAGAATACAAACCCAACGAGAACATGAGCTTTAGGCTGATGTTCGTGAACGAGAACGACGCTTTCAAGGCATACGGCCCGTACCGCCACTTCTACGGCGGATGCCCCTGGAGAACGCCTTATTATTGCAGATAAGTAGAATGACAAGCAAGGCGCATTTTTTCTAAATTTTAAATGGAAAATGTCCTTGATGTACACCAAAACATTTCACTTTTCTTTTGCCGCAACGGCCTTGGTGGCTGCATTGCTTTTTGCGGGTTGCGAAGAAGAAAAGAAGCCCCAGGTAGTAAAGGTCAAGCGCACTTACAAGGGCGATGTCGAGGTGCTGAACAGCTGCGGGATGCAGGGGGCAGCCGCCAAGATGCGTTCTTACTTGCGTGAAAACGGCTTTGACATTGTGAGTTCTAGAAACGACAGATTACAGAACTACGATGAAACCGTACTGGTGCTTAGAAACCCCGAATGGGAAGGAGCCAAGGCCCTCGCCAAAGCTCTTAAGACCGACAACGTACTTGTGGTCCACAGCAGCCGCGCCGTCGTAGACGCCGCCGTGTACATCGGCAAAGACTTTGAACAAATAATAGAACCCGAACAGGGAGAAACAGATGACAACGAATAAGCAAGAACTTCCCCAGTCCGTCCAAATGGGCGCAAGCATTTTATTTGAGCTGCGTGCCCAGAATGTGCAGCTCATTGACCTGCGCGGCATCAAGGATGTCACGGATTATTTCCTCGTGGCAACCTGCGAAAGCGAAGCCCAAATGCAGGCCATTCTGAACGAACTCCGCAAGGAATTCAAGGCGAACAAGCTCCCGTCCGTGGGCGTCGAATACAAAGAAGGCGTTCGCTGGGCCGTATTCGACGCAGGCCTCGACCTGATGGTGCACCTGTTCGAAGAAGAAAAGCGCAACGAGATTTCCCTAGACCGTCTGTACGCCGACGGCAAGATCGTGGAACTCGACGAAAATGACTTTGTAAAGACTAACGACAAGAAGGCCGACGACAATGAACTCGTTTGAGCAAGAAATCGCAGAAGCGCTCGCCGCTACCGGATCCTTCGAAAAGGAAGCCGCCCTCAAGCTTATCTCCGTGCCGCCTGATACCACGCACGGCAACTTCACCATTCCTTGCTTCTCGCTCGCGAAGGTGATGCGCAAGGCCCCGAAGATGATTGCCGAAGACTTGGCCGCACAGGTGAAGCTCCCGGCAGGGCTCTCGAAGGTCGAAGCCGTAAACGGTTACCTGAACTTCTTTATCGACCGTAGTTTCCTCGCGAAGTCTACGCTCGAAGAAATTGCCGCGAAGGGTTTGGAATACGGACACGCCGCCCCGAACGGCAAGGTAGTCTGCATCGACTTCAGCTCCCCGAACATCGGTAAGGAACTCGCCTTCCACCACCTGCGTTCGACGATGATCGGCAATTCCCTTTCCCGCATATACAAGGCCGCGGGCTACAAGGTGGAACGCATTAACCACCTCGGCGACTGGGGCACCGCTTTCGGTAAGCTCATCGTGATGTACCTCCGCGAAAATCGCCCCACCGACGACGCCACACTCGACAGCCTGACCGTGAAGGAACTCAACATCCTTTACGCCGCCTTCTCCAAGGCCAGCAAGGAAGAGCCGGGTCTCGAAGACGAAGCACGCGCCGCATTCACCAAGCTCGAACAAGGTGACGAATTCTACCGCAAGCTTTGGACAGCTTTCCGCGCCGCAACGCTCAAGGAACTCATGCGCATCTACGACATGATGGGCGTGGGCTTTGACCACTACACCGGCGAATCCTTCTTCGAAGACAAGATTCCGGCCATCCTCGACGAACTCCGCGAAAAGAACCTGATGGTGAAGAGCCAGGATCTGGACGTGGTGATGCTCGATGAATTCGACCTGAACCCCTGCCTGATCCGCAAGAGCGATGGTTCTACTTTGTACGCTACCCGCGACCTCGCCGCCGCTTGCTACCGCAAAAAGGAATACAACTTCGACAAGTGTCTTTACGTGGTGGACCTCGGACAGGCGCTTCACTTCAAGCAGGTGTTCCACGTGCTCAAGAAGATGGGCCGCGAATGGTACAAGGACATGTACCACATTCCGTTCGGCGTGATCCTGCAGCTGGTGGACGGCAAGTGGGAAAAGGGCAAGACCCGTACGGGTACTGCAAGCCTGCTTCGCGACGTGATTGAAGCCGCCCAGAAGAAGATTCTTGAATTCATCGACGCGAAGAATCCTGAACTCGAAAACAAGGAACTCATCGCTCGCCAGATCGGTATTTCCGCGCTCACCTTCAACGACCTCAAGAATAGCCGCCTGAAGGATGTGCGTTTCGATTGGGATGCCGTGATGAGCTTCGAAGGCGATACCGGTCCGTATGTTCAGAACGCCCACGTGCGTCTCTGCAGCATCATGCGCAAGGCCGGCTACACGGTGAACATCGCCGATGTGGATATGGCCCAGTTGAGCGACGATGCCGCATACAGCCTCATCAACATTCTGTCGAAGAAGGGCAAGAAGATTCTGGACGCCGTCGCCGGTGACGAACCGAGCGTTCTCGCCCAGTATGCCCTGGAAATTGCAGAAGCCGCGCACAAGTTCATCCACGAAGACCGAGTGCTCGGTTCTGCCGAAGAAAAGTCCCGTCTGTTCTTGGTACAGGCCACGCAGATTGTGCTCGAAAACGTACTTGATTTGCTCGGACTCTTCCCGATTCGCCAAATGTAAAATACGCCGCGCCTTACCTTAGCGACGCTTTTGATGCATATAAAAAAGAGAGCTTTTTAAGCTCTCTTTTTTTGATCCTGCTCCTTCGAACCTAACTCAACTAAGGAAACAAGTTTCCTAGTTTCGTATATCGACTTCGCTTACGCTTCGCTCAGGATGACACTAAAGTGTCAGTTTCCGTTGATGCAGCGGACAGAGTAGGCGTTGGTCTTGCTCGGCACCAACTGGCGAACCATCTGGTCACTCATGCGACCCATGGCCCAAATCCAAATGGTTTCATTACGGCCGTTCTGTGCAGACCAGAAACCGGCGTATTCACCCATGTCTTCGTAGCGAACGATGGACTTACCCACCATCTTGCGATAACCCGAAGAGAAGATAGAGAAGCCGTATTCATCGGTACCGCCACCGCCCTGCCAACCGGTAGTAGCCTTCATCTTGTTGGCGAACTTTTCGCACTTGTCCACACCATCGTAGCAGTGGGTCAGGCCAACGAGCAAGTCCATCCACTCACGGTCACGCGGCAAGTGCCAACCTTCGGGACACGCCTTACGGGCGCCTTCCAAGTCATACAGACGACCACCGCGAGCGCAGTAGTTTTCCTTGTCTTCGTAGCACCAGGAGTGACCTTCCACATTATAGTTCACGTTCTGTGCAAACCATTCACGACCTTCCACCTTGATGGTGCGGTACACCTGACCGTCGCGGGGGTCTTTTACCATACCCGACACATCGCGAAGAGATGCGCGGTGTTCCTGTTCAGCGCGGCGGTATTCCACCACCTTTTCACGCTTGTACTTTTCGCGGCCTTCCAAAGTGTTTGCCCAAGCTTCTTGAGCCTTGGCATTGGTAAACTTGATTCTCAAATCACCAATGGCAAAAAGTTCATCGCCGCAAGCCAGGTCTACGCCAGCAATATTGATAACCAGCTGTTCGCCACCAAAATCGCGGGGAGTATTAAAGAACGAAATCCAGGCTTCCATGGTTTCGTTGCACTTTTCGTAGAAATGTTCCTTTTCAATCTTGTCGGCAGGAACGGTCATGTTACCGGCCACAGAGAAAGCGAACAGGCTGTCGGCAACCTTGAAAGAAACCGGCTGGACTTCCTTATAGTGTGTATACTTACCAAAGCGGATTTTGCCTTCGATCTTGGCGGCAGAATAATCGCCTTCGCCCTCGGCATTATAAATGGCGTCCCAAGACTTTTGAGGAGCGGCAACTGCCTGAACAACCGCCATACCGAATACAACGGCAATCATAGACTTGAAAGAGGATTTAAGACTCATTTTTCCTTCTCGCATAAAGTTTTCGGTCTAAAGTTAGAATATTTTAGCTTTTCGGAAAGCGGGCAAAGACTTTATGCCTGCGATTTTATAATTTTGGGCTATGGCTATTACTCGTTACATTTTGCAGATCCATTGCCCCGACCAAAAGGGCCTTATTGCCGGAACTACCCAAGTGCTCGCCAAGGCGGGTGCCAACATTGTTGATTTACAGCAGCACACGGCAAAAGATATCGAAACCTTCTTTCTACGTGCCGTTTTTGAAGCGGAATCCGAAAACATCGAAGAAGTCCGCAAGCATCTAGAAACCCTGGAAGGACACCTCCACTTAAACTGGAAACTGTTCGACACCACCAAAATTGAACGCGTAGCTATCTTCGTCTCGAAGACGGACCATTGCCTTTACGACCTTCTGCTCAAAAGACGCGATGGAGACCTCCCCTGCGAGTTCAGTTGCATCGTGGGCAACCACCCCGACCTGGGTCCCGTAGGCGGAACTTTCGGCGTACCTTTCTACTACGTACCGTCAAACCCGGACAAGAGCATTCCTGAAAACCGTTTCCGCGAAATCATCGCCGAAACCAATACCGATACCGTCGTCCTCGCCCGTTACATGCAGATTTTGAGCGAATCCTTTACCGAAGAGTTCAAATACCGCATTATCAACATCCACCACGGCTTCTTGCCGGCATTCAAGGGCGCCAAGCCTTACCACCAGGCATGGCACAAGGGCGTGAAGATTATCGGCGCCACCGCACACTTTGCCACCGAAGACCTGGACCAGGGCCCCATTATTTGCCAGGATATCCAGCGAGTCCCTGAAACCGCAAGCATCGACGAGCTCGTGGAACTGGGCAAGGACATCGAAAAGCGCACCCTGTCGGCCGCCCTCAAGCTTTGGCTGGAGCACCGCGTGTTCGTTTATGCGGGCCGAACCTTTATCCTCTAGAATTTTACAGGAGACCTTATGTCCGAAGAACTGAACCAAAACGAAACCGCAGCCGAGACCCCCGCTGAAGTCGCCCCGGTTGTCGAAACCGAAACTGCTCCGGCACCCGAAGCCGAAGTCGCTCCGCAGGAACCTGCTGCAGAAGAAGCCGTTGCAACGCCGACCCCGACCCAGCCCCAGGTGATTGTCCAACGTGAACGCGGTTTTTCGCATTACGTCGGATTCGCCCTGTTGAGCGTCCTGTGCATCTGCTTCTACTTTATGCCGGGTATCGCAATCACTTTCGCCATCAGCTTAATTCCGGGCATTTCACTCGGAGCCGTTGCCGCATGGACTTTCAGCGCCATCTTTAGCGTGATTGCCTGGGCTATTTTCAAGATGAAGATCAAAGGCTTCAAGAAGTCATTCTATTTCTACATAGGACTTTGCGTGCTGGTATTCATCCTCCTGACCGTCATCGAAATTCTCACCGAAGAAACGAACGTGTTCGCGAAGATTTTTGCACTCCTTTGCGGAGCCGCATAACAGCAACTATCAACTATAAACTGCGGCTATGCCGCGACTAAGCCATGAATATCAAAGACCAATTTGTTCATTTTCTTGTGGAAGCCGGAGCCTTGAAGTTCGGTGATTTCGTAACCAAAAGCGGACGTAATACGCCCTATTTCATCAACACGGGAGAATTCCGCACAGGTGCCACTCTTTCTAAGCTCGCTGAATACTACGCAAGCACCTATATGGTTCACTTTGACGGCAAGGCCCAGAACCTTTATGGCCCCGCCTACAAGGGTATTCCACTTTGCGCCGCAACGGCCATGAAGCTTAGCGACGTCTACGCCCAGAACCTGACTTTTACTTACAACCGTAAGGAAGTCAAGGACCACGGCGAAGGCGGCTCCCTCGTGGGTTACAAGTACGCCGAAAAGACCAACGTGGTGATTATCGAAGACGTGATTACCGCAGGCACCAGCGTGAACGAAACCATGCAGGCCCTGTCGCAAATTGAAAACGCCAATGTCATCGGCCTGTTGATTTCCGTAGACCGCAAAGAAAAGCTTGAAAACGGCAAATCCGCCCTGCAGACCGTGCAAGACGAATACGGCATCGAGGCTTATTCCATCGTGAACATCAACGATATCATCGCCTTCCTCGAAAGCGAAGAGAACCGTAAAAAGATCAACGCACCCGAAGGAATCCTCGAAAAGGTTTACGCTTACCGCGAAAAGTGGGGCGCAGTCTAAAAGGATCAATGAGACACAGCCTTTGGACAATGGTTGCTATGGCGGCGCTACTCCTCACGGGTTGCGCCGATTCTTACCATTGGTCAAGCAGCCATCCGGCCTATGCGCGGGCCCCTTATGGGGAACTTGCGATTACCGGACTCCAAAAGGCTTTTGTTCTCACGCGCACTAAATGGTTCGCTAACCGACTGGACTTCGGCGACAGCACGCAAATCAAAGCCACCGAATTTTGTTCCAAGGCCATGGAGCACGAATTCCGCGGTGGCTATGTCAAGCTTTCGATATTGCCGGATTCCGTCCTAGACAACGCTCCTGAAGAAAGTCAGAAACTTGACGCCCGCATATTCATGAAGGGAAAACTTCCCGAGCAGGGCGTAATCGTAACCGCTCCAGACGGCAGCGTACCACCGCAGATTCTCTTGATTCATGAAGTGATTATCGGCACTGACTTGAAACGCGAAAACTTCTTCGACTACGCCCTGATTCACAATGAATTAGAAGACAAACGCGATGTCAAGAACATTAGCGCCATCGTGTCGTATACGTTGTGGGACAACTTAAAACAAAGGCCCCTATTTAGCGCCGTCGACGAAATTCAGCATCCCGTTACTCTCAAGTTGACATTGACCGACCTTGAACAACTGATGCGGCAGACCGTGCAACAGATCCGAAAGAACATGTACCAGGGGGCTGGCAAATGAAGCACCTATCCCTAGTCGCATTCATTTTCGTGCTGCTGTCACAGGCCTTTTTTGCGAACAAGGCCAACGCTAAAGATGTTTATTTCGATTCCAAATGGACTTTGTGGCAAAACGCAGACATCCTGATTTGGACCCCCGATAAAGAAGCGGCCTTAGACCCTAAAGAATTCTGCCTATCCCTGCGACGTTACAATTCGGGCATCGGCGAACCCAAATGCAGACTCTTTGGCGAATGGGAACGCGACACCGTCGCCATGCGCTACGCCACTTGGCTATCGAATAATATTGAAGCCGGATTGGAGCCGCACCACCTTAAAGCCCGCCACCCCGCCATGATGGCGAAATTCCAAACCTTGGAAGACAAGATTGTCCTTTACGTAGCCGACAAGGGAAACCATTTACTCATAGCCGTTTTTGACGAAAACTCCAGCGAGCCCCAAGCCGCAGGAACCGTTATAAAGACACCGGACAAAATCGCCCAAGGCGATGAAGTCGCAAACGCATTCTTCGGGCACCATACAAAGCGCCGCCTAACGAAAGAAGAACGTCTCAAAATGGAATCGGAGCCCGACGATCTTTACAAGGAAACTCCGACTTTCCGCTCTTGGGCAGGCATTTCGGCAGGATACGCCCAGGCCCAGATTCCACTTACCCCTTCCAGCTGGTACAGGCGTCATATCCGCAGCCGGGTCGGCGATTACCGTGTCACCAAGGATTCCGTAAGTCTCTGGAACTTTATGGACGATTCTACTCCGTTATTCACTTTGTACGCAGGCGGAATTTGGTTCGGGTTTATCGGTGGCGAAATTTTCTACCGCTATTCAAACCATGCCGTCAAAACAGACGACCGCGACTCGATTTACGAAGAGCTGGATCACTGGAATTTCGCCCAACACGAAGTCGGCCTGAACGTCATGTTCGCAAGGACTTACGAACCATTCAAATGGATGGACTTGCACCTTTTCGCATTTCTGGGATTCCAATACAGTTTCTACTCCGAAGATATCGAGCTTAAAGATTCCAAGAAAAATCCCTCCAGGGAATACGAAACACGCTTTAAAACTGAAGACCCCTACAAGGGCGCGCTCTTCGGATTCGGCACGCAATGTGTATTCTTGCACCACTACGGCCTAAGCGTGCGCACGGGCATTTCTAGCCGCGGCAAGGACGTTTATGTGGAGCCCTCCCCTGACGCCGCCGCCGAGCCCACTACCATTGGCGCCACCACCGTTGACTGGTTCATAAGCGTCGGCCTCGAATACCACTGGACGCCTTTTAGATAAAAAGCATTTAAAATAAGGCATGTAGCCCCATGGGCCACATGCCTTAAATTCAGATGAGCGGATTCCTTTACTGGACTTCGAGGAGGTTGTAGCCAATGAGCACACGGCCACCGTCATTACGATACCTATGAATCTCGATTGTCAGGTCGGACTGGCTGTTTGTCGTAAATTCAACCAGTTCGAACGGGTTCGGACCCGAGGTAGAGTAATCAAGCAAGTTGCCATTCTGATAAACACGAAGGTCAATATCCTGCGGAAGCTTACCGTTTTCGCGGACATAAGTACCGCTAGACAGCCAAGAAATAGCAATACGATAGCGTTTATTCTTCTTGATGTTGCTTTCGGTAAAGCGAATATCGCCATTATTGTCAAAGAAGTCTTCGTTATTGCCATTCCAGAAACGAGAACGGTTGTTTTCAAACATTGCTCGACCTTCCGGAACGCCCATTGCATACTTTCCTTCGTTATCGGAATCATGGGACGAAGCATTCGTAATGGGCTTGATACTAGAGGTAATCAAGAGGGCCTTAACCACTTCCGGATGCCACTTGTAGAACGGGAACTTCTGCAGCAACAAGGCTACAGAAGCAGCCGTATACGGAGTTGCAGAACTGGTCTGAGTGAAATAGGATTCCAGGATTCTCTGGTTCATGATAACCAAAGACTTTTCGCTGGGAACCAGGATGTCAGCAAAGTTTGCAATTTCCGGTTTTACATAGGAGCTTCCCGTGTAAGAAGCATCATTCTTCTTCGAGAAACGCGGGTTTCTCCAGCTGGACGTCTGATGGTAAGTCATATCGTTATGAACTGCACCCACAGAAATGGCGTTAACAGCCATGCCAAGCCCAGTAGCCTGAGAGCCGTTGCTCAAGCCGTCATTACCGATACTAGCAAATTCGATAGTTCTGGTATCATAGATGTAGTCATCCATATACATACTTTCGTCTGAATATTTCGGCAATGCCTGTCCATAGCTATTGCTACCGATAAAGACCTGCGGATTTTTCCAGTAGCTAGCGGATTCAAGAACAAGATTATTTGTGTAATTGTTGCAATTTGTGGAGAATGCATACAGCATCGCACCAGGAGCAACCTTATTCAAGACTCTTGCAACCTTTGATGTATGGATCACACCATTGGCATAATGATTATTACTACAGTCACCCATCACCTGCAAGTGACCATTAGAAATGACGTTTTCTTGCGGAGCATCAATATCGGTAAATTGAATACCAATTTTCTGTCCATCGTATCCCGACCAGGCGCCATACTGATTCAAATTGGAATTGCTCAATACGCTCGAATAATTCCAGAAATTGATATCTTCTCGCGTAACAAAGTGAGATCCCGACTGGTTGTAGTAGGAATAGGTTTCAAGATTCACGGTACAAGAAGACTGTCCCGAGCATTCGTCCGTTGTTGCAAACGTGGCAAACTGGTAATTCGAGCCCGTCGGATAATTCCCAGGATTAGCCTGGGCATACTGCAGTCGCGGAACATCAGCGTCTTCAATCTGCTTAATCTGGTTCTTGTACTGAGTTTCAGACACGGTATTTCCGTTGAGCTTATACAGCTTTTCAAAATTACCCGAGCTATTCTTTTTGTATTCAAACACACCGCTTGTAGTAATCATCGGCGGGTTGACATAGTGAGTCAGAGCCAGAGCCTTCTGCTGCTGCGGTCCGGCATTCTTTATAACGGCCTTTTGTTCAGTCGTTTTCTTGATATCCTTCAAGTATGCTTTCGGCACTTTCTGCGTAGAGGAAACATGACGGCCGAGAACGTCGGTTTTAGTGGTTCCATCTGCAGCCTGAGCGCCCAAGGCAATCGCACAGCAAAGGAACATGGTAGAACACTTTTTATTCATTTGATTCTCCTATTTTTAGACAACCTTTAAACTTGAAAACGTTCGTTATTCAAATCAAGGCATCAATAAATTTATGTATAAAGAATTAATTTATCAAGATTATTCGAAATAAATTATAAAAATATTTTTTATTAGTTTATACAAAGTATTCGCCTGTAAAACAGACAGTATACGTATGCCACACAAGCCATTTTTTGTCAAGAAACGGACAAATGTTTTCAGATTTTTTAGCATTGTCTTACAACAGTAACCATTTGTATTAAGCACTAGATTACGCGATTAATCACAAGCCTCATACAAATCCAAATAGACAAAAGCGCTCCTTAAATATTCCTTTGGAGCGCATTTTTACGGCTCGGCCATGCCAAAGCAACAAGTTACGTTGCCGCGGCACTCGCCTTTTACTAAATGGCGCTTCATTGAAGCGCATTTTTTGCGGCTCGGCCATGTCAAAGCAATAAATTACTTTGCCACGGCACTCGCCTTTTACTAAATTTGCTCGCACTATGAGTGAAGAAGTAAAAGAAGAAAAGAAAGAAGAGAAAGTCAATCCGTTTCTGACACCCGTTAAGATTATCGAGCCCGAACACAAGCTCCCCGACTACACTTTTGACATGCTGCCCGAAGAGCAGAAGGCTATTCTAGCACAGCATGGCTGGACGGACCTGATGCCTGTACAGCGTAAGACGATGCCCTACATGTTGGCCGCCCGCGATATGTTGGTGCAGTCCAAGACCGGTTCGGGAAAGACCGGCGCTTACGTACTCCCCCTTTTGCAGGTCATTGTTCGCGACCACGTTTTCCCGCAGGCACTCATTTTGGTACCGACACGTGAACTCTGCTTGCAGGTCCAAGACGAAATCGAAAAGCTTTCTGCCGGCACAGGCATCCGCTCTGTTGCGATTTTTGGCGGCGTAAGTTACGAACCGCAGCTGAAGGCTCTGAAGAACGGCGTACACATCATCGTCGCAACACCGGGCCGTCTGATGGACCACGTACAGCGCGGAAACGTAGACTTCCTCGACATCCGTGACTTGATTCTGGACGAAGCCGACGAAATGCTTTCCATGGGCTTCTACCCCGACATGCAGAAAATCCGCAAGTACTTGCCCAAGGCAATCGCCTGCACCATGTTCAGCGCCACCATCCCGCAGACAGTGAAAAGCCTTGCCCGGGAATTCCAGCGCCCCAGCGCCGAATTCCTGTCACTCAGCTACGACAAGGTTATTGCAAACAACCTAGAACACCGCTGGTATTCTTGCGACGTGATGGACAAAGATTCCATGACCATCAAGGTACTGGAATACTACAATCCCGAAAGTTGCATGATTTTCTGCAACAAGAAGAGCGACGTGAGCTACTTGGAACAAGTGCTCTCCGGCTACGGCTTCAACGTAGGCGCTCTTTCGGGTGATGTGGCCCAAAACATGCGCGAAAAGACCTTGAACGCCTTCCGCGACAAGAAACTCCGCATTCTCATCTGCACCGACGTGGCTGCCCGCGGCATCGACGTGGACCATGTAACCCACGTGATCGTGTACGACCACCCCGATGACCACGAAGTATACGTACACCGCAGCGGCCGTACCGCCCGTGCGGGCCGCAGCGGTCTTTGCATTTCGCTGATTACGCCGGTCGAAGAAATCGACATGAAGCAGACCGCAGCCGACTTCGGCATTAACTTCATCAAGATGGACCCGCTCACCAACGAAGAAATCGCAAAGAAGGTGAGCGAGCGCGTTCGCGCCAAGCTGGAACAGGAAAAGAACCACTTCGGCGGACAGAAAGCCCGCGAGCGCATCAGCCGCGTCATCCCCCTTGTTAAAGAACTCGCAAACGGTACCGAAGAAGACCAGATGCTTCTCGCCTACTTGGTTGACCGTTACGCATGGAAAAAGGCATAAATTATGGCCAAAATAAAAATCAAATCCGCTAAGGAAATCGAACTGATCCGCGACGCAGGCGCCCTCGCCGCAGAAACTCTCATTCGCGCAGGCGAAATGTGCAAGCCGGGCGTATCCACTTTGGAAATCGATGAATTCATCGGCGACTACACCCGCAAGCACAAGGGAATTTCTGCTTGCATGGGCTACCACGGCTACCCCCGTTACGCCTGTATCAGCATTAACGAAGTCGTGTGCCACGGCATCCCGAGCGCAAAAACCATTCTGAAAGACGGCGATATCGTAAATATCGACATCACCACGATTCTTTCGGGCTACCATGGCGATACATCCGCCATGTTCTGCGTGGGCCGCGTGAGCAACATCGCCCAGGAGCTGGTGGATACCGCCAAGTTCTGCATGGAAGAAGGCATCCGCGCCGCAGGTGAAGATGGCGCCCGCTACTACGACATCGGAAACATCATTCAGGACATCGCCGAAGAACATGACTTCAGCGTGGTGGAAGACTACTGCGGTCACGGCATCGGTCGTGGATTCCATGAAGAACCGACCCTGTACCACTTCCGCAACAACGTGCTGAAGCAGTTTATCGAAGTCGGTCACGTGTTCACCATCGAACCCATGATTAACGTGGGTCGTCCGGGCACCAAGACACTCAGCGACGGCTGGACTGCCGTGACTCGCGACGGTTCGCTTTCTGCCCAGTGGGAACACACCGTAGCCCGCACCAAGAACGGCATCGAAATCCTGACTCTTCCCCGCTAAGCAATGTCGTTACTTGGGAACTTACGCAACAAGGCGGTAGAAGCCTTTGTCAAGAATCACGAACTGGTCAAGCGCTTTGGCGATGTCCAGTCCGTATCCATTGATTCGGACAACGGCACCGCCGACGTAAGCGTTCTCCTCCACGGCGAAATTTTCCCCATCAAGTTCCGCGGCTACTATTACTTCGACGATACCGATTCGGGCACCGACATCGTCGTCCGCAAAATCACCTGCGAACGCCAGTGGATCGACCAGGCGCTTTCGTACTGGCTCGAAGGCAAGACTCTGCGCTACAACCTCCCCGGACTCGCCGGCGGCCTCGCGAAGATTATCTTCTAAAATCGCTCATTCCTCATTTCACATTTAATAATGTATATTAGTCTCGTAAGGAGACTTTTATGAGCGATTGCACAGACGAAAAGATGGAAAAAATCAAGGAAAAGCTGAGCGCTCTGCTTTTCGAACTGATTACAGACATTCCGGAGTCCCTGCACTCCCCCACAGAGAATTCTGACGAAAAAATCAAGAAATTAATCCGCCAAGCAGCGGTCAAGGCTTCCCTGGTGAGCGCCACCCTTTCGGTGCCTGCCGGCGTTACGGGCGTTTTGACCTCGATTCCTGACATTGCCGCCATTTGGCGCATCCAGGCGCAACTCGTGTCCGACATCGCAGCAACTTATGGCAAATTCGCCATGCTCAGCCGCGAAGCCATGGTCTGGTGCCTGTTCCGCCATAGTGCAGCCCAACTTGTACGCGACATTGCCGTGCGCACCGGCAGCCGAATTGTGGTCCAGAAGGTCTCTTTTGCCGTTTTGGAGACGCTTCTCAAGAAAATCGGGCTCAAGGTCTCTACCAAATTCCTGGGCCGCGCCGCCCTCCGCGCCATTCCGGCCATCGGTGCCCTGGGAAACGGAGCCTATTCCTTCTACGACACCACCGAAGTAGGCAAAACAGCCGCAGCCTACTTTAAGGCCCTGGCCGACAACCCCGAGGAACCGGCCACCGAAGACGCCGAGATTGCCTAAATTCTTTCAAAAACAAAAAACGGCCGCTTTTCAGCGACCGTCTTTCATTTTCTAATTCTAGCTAAGAATTATTCACCAGTCACAACGACAGTGTACTTGGCATAGAGAGTCAGGATGTTGGATGCCTTGACATCAACAGTCTTGATCTTGGTGATACCACCGGCCTTGGCAGCAGCGGCAACGCTAGCGTCGCCAGAAGCGAAGATGCCGAGGATAGAGGTAGCAGTTGCTTCACCAGTCTTGGAACCAACTTCGCTAGAAGTAGCGGTGATCGGGTAGTTCACATCGCTATAGAGAAGACCGGTAACCGGGGAAGCGACAGTGGCGCAGCCAGTGAGAGAAGCAGCTGCAACTGCAGCAGCGAGAAGAATTGCTTTTTTCATTATAGAACTCCTTTTTCCTTAAAAGTTAAGTGAGTGGGTCAAAAATAGTAACAAATTAATAAAAATAGGGATTTTGCCCCAAAAAAAGGCTTTTTTTTCCATTTTTTACCTAAAAGCCCCTTTCCAGGGGGTGGGGCTTGAACGATCCCCCCATTTTTTCTATCTTTGGGCGCAACTCAAACAAACATCAACTCCATTTGTGGAATAAAAAATGAAAAACATCGAAAAACACAGAAACATTGGTATTTCTGCCCACATCGACTCGGGTAAGACTACCTTGACCGAACGCATCCTCTACTTCACAAAGCGTATTCACGCTATCCACGAAGTTCGTGGTAAAGACGGCGTCGGCGCCACGATGGACTCCATGGAACTTGAACGCGAACGCGGCATCACGATTCAGTCCGCTGCTACGTTTGCAAACTGGACCCACACCAAGTCTGGCGAAGCCGACTCCATCAACATCATCGATACCCCGGGGCACGTGGACTTCACGATCGAAGTGGAACGTTCTCTCCGCGTGCTTGACGGCGCTATCCTCGTGCTTACCGGCGTGGAAGGCGTGCAGTCCCAGTCTATTACCGTTGACCGCCAGATGAAGCGCTACCATGTGCCGCGCGTCGTGTTCGTGAACAAGTGCGACCGCTCCGGTGCAAACCCGCTC
>JAFXLS010000005.1 GCA_017530965.1 Fibrobacter sp. | reverse complement strand
CAGTAACGCGGTGCGTTTGGGTAGGTCATTTTTTATGAAGCTGATTCTTGCCGCCATCACGATGGCGGCTTTGTGGGGCTGCTCCAATAGCAGTTCCCCCGTAGATCCGAATCGCCGTGAAGATCCCGACATTGTAGACCCCGATACGCTACCGGCCTTTGTCCAGAATGACGACGAATGGACGGGCTTCTACAAGGAAGATGGCTACGAGGCTTTGCGGAAGTTGGCGTACCCCTCCAAGACGGAGATGGGTACAAGTTACCTAGTGAAATTCATCATTACGGATTTCAACTCGGATAGCGCCATTGTTCATTTTATGAACACGAAGAAGCGTCTGTTGCATTACGATTTTGCACGCTCGGTGCTGCATGACCCAACCTCGCTTTCGGAATTCGAAAAGGAAGCATACTATGACACGGCGAAGAATACGGTTGCGGGAACGCTTGTGTATTATGCGACGCTTGATTCCATGGTGGCGCTCACGTTCTTCCCGACGGACTGCATCTCGCCTAAGCAGGTGGCCGCGGTGCAGCAGCTGATTGAAAGCCGCATGCTGTTCCTTGCTGCGGACGGTTCCAAAAATCGCCTGTTCTACATGCCGTCGGGGAGTGCCGCGGAGAAGGCTCTCGTTGAACACGAGGCCGAATTCAAGAAGGCGAATGTCCCTGTCTACACGCACGCGCAACTGTTCGGCGATGTCTTGCTCCAGATTATGAATACGGGGACGGCCTACGGTACGCTCGTGAAGCTGACCGCCGCTGAACTCGACACGGCAATCGTTTCGGCTCATGATATCTTGATTCTTGAAACGCTCCCGGCGGAGATTCCGCTTGTTGCTGCCACCATCAGCAAAGATGCGCAGACTCCGCTTTCGCATGTAAACCTGGCGGCGAAGGCTCGCAAGACGCCAAACATCGCCTTTAACGGAAAAGACTTGCCCGACAGCCTGCTTGCGCTTTGCGGAAAGCTGGTGAAGCTGGAAGTCAAGGCGAATTCCTATACGGTGACGGCTGCAACTCTTGAAGAGGCTCAGGCGTTCTGGAAAAGGAATGCGCGGGAGCCCATTACATTGACATACGACCTGTCTGATTCGGGACTGGTTGATTTTGCTGATCTCAATTTCAATTCGTCCAAGTCCGTGGGCGTGAAGGCGTCGAACCTGGCCGAACTCCATAAGTTACTGCCTGAAAATTCTCCCGACGGGTTCGCGGTGCCGTTCTATCATTACAGCAATTTCTTGAATTATGCGCAAGTGACTGAAGAACTTTGCGAGAAATCCTTCAGCGATTGCGGCAAGGAAGGCCGTGCGTCAGATATTTGCAAACAGGTGAAGAGTGCGTGTGTTGCGCAAATTGCTGCGTCAACTGAAGCTAAATCGTCGAAGGAATCGGTGTCGCTCCGCAGCTACATTGCAGGCGTCATTGCCCGCGATGACTTTGCCGCAAATACGCGCCTGCGCGAAGCGGTTCTTGACAATATTCGTTACATGTTTAAGCACATTCCAGTCAATGCCGAATTTGGCGATGCGCTCGATGCCAAGGTGAATGCCCTTTATGGCGATGCCGGGGTGCGTCTGCGTTCTAGCACCAACTCCGAGGACTTGGCGGACTTTAACGGGGCTGGGCTTTACAAGTCCGTGAAGGCAACCCGTCGAGAAAAGGATTTGCCTTCCGACGAAATTCGCAAGGTGTGGGCGTCTGTGTGGAGTTTCAAGGCGTTCGAAGAACGCTCCCTCTGGAACATTGACCACATGTCGGTGCAGATGGCGGTGGCTGTCCACGAAGCTTTCCCTGACGAGATGGCGAATGGCGTTATCATTACGCAGAATATCGCGGATTTTTCCGTCGCTGGAATTTACGCGAATATCCAGCTCGGCGAAACTTCCATTACCAATCCCGAAGGTGGCGAACGCCCTGAAATTATCTCGATTATTCCTTCCGCCGGACTCGGCGTGCAAAGCGTACTGTTGCAACATTCGACGCTTAGCCCGGATGCGCTGATTCTTACGGATAAGGAAATCAATGAGTTGTATCTGACTGTTCAGAAAATTCAGAGGTATTTTGCAAAACTTTATAATGAGTATCCTGATGCCTTTGCGCTTGATATCGAATTCAAGGTCATGGGGCCTGAACGTAAGCTGGTGTATAAGCAAGTCCGTCCTTACGTGATGTAATAATTATCTTTGTTGCATGAACGTTTTTAGGAAAGCTTTCGTTGCAATCGCCCTTTGCGGGGCTGCCCTGTGCAGCTTTGCCGCCGATGTCAAACCTTATGTGGATGCCGAGGCACTCCCGAATGCGTTGAACTATTACCCTGCACCTCCCGACACCATGTCGCCGCAGTTCATATACGATATCTCGCAGTATATGTGGGGCAAAACGATGCGTCTCGATTCTGCCCGTGCGGCCCTTGCGGTAGCCCAGGCGGTAGAAACGGTCGAAGAGATGGCAGCAATGTTCAGCGAGCCCTTCGGCATGGAGATTTCGGCAAAGAAGACTCCTGCCATCATGAATGTTCTCGAACGCGGAATCCGGACGCTTAAGCAGGTGGGTAGCAAGGCCAAAAGACATTACATGAGGCGCCGCCCTTACGACCGCTTCAATGAACCGACGCTTGTCCCTGCCGAAGAAGAAAGGCTAAGAACAAATGGATCCTATCCGTCAGGACATACCATTCGTGCGTGGGCGATGGCGTTGCTGCTTTGTGAAGTGAACCCGTCTGCCCAGGATGCCCTGCTAAAGTACGCCTACGAATGGGGACAGAGCCGCGTGATCGCAGGCTTCCACTGGCAAAGCGATGTGGACGCTTCCAAGGTGCTTGTCTCGGGCGCCTATCCGAGCTTGCATACAAACGAAACCTTCATGGCCGACATGCGTAAGGCCCAGGCAGAATTCAAAAAGCTGAAAGCCGCGGCAGGGAAGACCTCTGCATCGAAGTCCGGGAAGAAGTAAAGCCCGGTTACTGAATTGAAGAATATGAAAAAACGCAGGCTCAATCGAGTCTGCGTATTTCGCAAAATGTCATTCCCGGCTTGACCGGGAATCTCCTTTAGGCAGAGAACTTAACGCACAACCTTGCGGTCTTCTTCCGTCATCTTGAGGAAGTCAGCAACGGTCATTTGACCCTTATCGCCTTCCTTTCTCTTGTTGACGGCGATAACGCCTTCAGCCTGTTCCTTTTCACCTACAATAATCTTGTACGGAATCTTCTGCAGTTCGCACTGGCGGATCTTGTAGCCGAGCTTCTCGTTGCTTTCATCGACTTCCACGCGGACGCCGGCGTTCACGAGTTCCTTTTCGACCTGCTTTGCGTAGTCAACGAACTTCTCGGAAATCGGGAGCACACGGGCCTGAACCGGAGCGAGCCACAGCGGGAAATCGCCCATGAATTCTTCGATCAAAATGCCGAGGAAGCGTTCGATGGAACCCACGGCTGCACGGTGCAACATCACCGGAATGTGCTTCTGGTTGTCCTTGCCGACATACTCGGCGCCGAGACGCTGCGGCAAGTTGAAGTCCACCTGAATCGTACCGCACTGCCAGTCACGTCCGAGGGAATCCTTCAAAGTGAATTCGAGCTTCGGGCCGTAGAAGGCTCCTTCACCCGGGTTCAGAATGTAGTCGAGGCCAGCGAGCTTCGTTGCTTCGGCGAGGGCGGCTTCAGCCTTGTCCCAAATTTCGTCAGAACCCACGCGCTTTTCGGGGCGGGTAGAGAACTTCACCACGAT